>CAYTBC010000010.1:0-49440 GCA_964435765.1 uncultured Desulfosarcina sp. | reverse complement strand
TGAAACTCATTAAATCGATGCTGGTTTGTTTTATGGCCTTGGGCCTGATTTTCCTTGCATCCAACAGTTTTGCGAAGGTCACCTTGGTTTACGGCACCACCGAAAAGGTGACCGATATGGACCCGGCCAATGCCTACGACTTTCACACCTGGGAAATTTTTTACAACATTTATCGGGGGCTTCTGGGGTATCCGCCGGGCAAAACCAATCTGGTGCCGGGACTGGCCGAATCCTATAAAGTGGTTGATGCCGGCAAAGGATACATTTTCAAACTGAAAGAAGGTCTGAAATTTTCCGACGGAACTCCATTTGACGCCAACGCCGTTAAATGGTCCATCGACCGGGTAATACGGCTCAAGGGGGATCCTTCCTGGTTGGTGACCGATTTCGTTGAGCGGGTTGAGGTGCTCGATAAATATCGGGTCAAATTCGTCCTGATAAATCCGGTGGCCTATTTCCCGTCCCTGGTGGCGACCGTACCCTACTATCCGCTAAATCCCAATGTCTATCCGGCCGACAAGATCGTCCAGGACCCAACGGCACTGAAGGGCGGCAAATTGGTCGGCCTGGGGCCCTACCGGGTGTCATTCTTCAAAAGGGATCAGCAAATTGCGCTGGAGGTCAATCCCTATTATTCCGGCCCGAAACCCAAAAATGACATGGTCATCATCCGCTACTTTGCGGACGCCACCACCATGCGGCTGGCTTTGGAAAAAGGTGAGCTCGATTTTGCATTCAAGTCTCTCAACCCTTCGGACATCAAAGATCTGCAGAGTATGAGCAAAATAAAAACTATCGAAGGGCAGGGACCCTACATCCGTTATCTTTGCTTTCAGTGTAAAACCGAGCCGTTCACCAACAAGGTGGTCCGGAAGGGTGTGGCCGCCGCCATCAATCGGCCGGAAATCATCAAAAAAGTGTTTCTGGGCCAAAATGCGCCGCTGTACTCCATGGTACCCGTGGGCATGTGGACCCACGAGGACAGTTTCAAAAGCGCCCTCGGCGACGGCAACATCGAATTGTCCCGCAAACTTCTGGCCCAGGCCGGCTATAACGAAAACAACAAGCTGAAGTTTGAGTTCTGGTACACCCCGAGTCATTACGGTGACACGGAAGTGGATATGGCGGCGGTGCTCAAAGCCCAGTTCGAGGCCACCGGCGTCATGGAGGTCAGCGTCAAATCGGCGGAGTGGGCCACCTACAAGGAAAACTGGCACAATCAGCTGATGCCCGTTTATTTGCTGGGCTGGTACCCGGACTACATCGACCCGGACAACTACACCGCGGCTTTCGCCGGCACCGCCGGCTCCAGGGGCAACGGCATCTATTTTTCCGATCCGCAATGGGATGCGATGTTTGTCGACGAGCAAAAGGACCCCAACGAGAGCGCCCGGGAAGCAATCTTCAAAAAGATCCAGCAGATGTGGACCGATGAGGTCCCGACAGCGCCCATCTTCCAGGGCACGCTGTTTCTTTTTGCTCAAAAGGACATCGACGGCATTATGATTTCGCCGACGCTGCAGTTTATTTATGCTCCCATCGAAAAGAAGTAATGATATACAGCGTCCTGATGTCTTGTGTTTTGCCGTCTGAACCGTTGAAATTAGGCTGCCGGGTGAGCTCAGACATCCGAAACGCTGTGTATGTATTCACAGTGATTTAGGTTATTTTTGTGATTAGGGATATGCTATGGGATCTGCACCGGAAGACAGGTCCCATAGCCAACCCTCGGTCTTAAGCCTACGTTCATGAAAAATCTGCTCAGATATATCATTGCGCGCACCCTGCTCACCATCCCCATGGTTTTTATTCTTTTGACGATCGTCTTCGTGGTGATCAGGGTAATGCCCGGGGACCCCGTCTCTTCCATGCTGGGCGGCCATGCCCCTGAAAAAGTCATCGAGCAGAAAAAAGAGGAGTTGGGGTTAAACAAATCGCTGATCGCTCAATACGGCGACTATCTGCTGCAAATCTGCCGTCTGGATCTGGGGGACTCCATGATCTTCAAGCAGCGGGTGATTGACACCATCGGCGACAAACTCCCGGCCACCATTGAATTAACCTTTTTCGGGATGCTGATCACGCTTCTGGTGGGCGTGCCTCTAGGCGCTTATGCCGCTGACAAACGCAGATCCGCTCAGGACTACTCGATCCGTTTGTACGGCATCGTGATTTATTGCATCCCGGTCTATTGGCTCGGCTTAATGCTGCAAATGATTTTCGGCATCTGGCTGGATATTTTCCCCATTGCCGGCCGCACCGGCGCCCGGGTATTTGTCGCCGGCTTCGACAGGACCGGCCTATATATTCTGGATACGATTCTGGCCGGAGATTTCGAGGCCCTCAAAGATGTGCTGATCCATCTGGTGCTGCCTTCGGTGACCCTGGGGCTGACACTTTCGGGAATTTTCATTCGTCTGACCCGGGCCAACATGCTGGATGTACTCAAATCCGATTACATTCTGGCGGCTGAAGCCCGGGGCATCCGGCACTTCCGGGTGGTTTACAAGCATGCCATCATGAACGCTTTTGTTCCCATTCTAACCATGATGGGGCTCCAGGTCGCCCTGTTGATGGCCGGTGCCGTGCTGACCGAGACAACCTTTTCGTGGCCCGGCATGGGGCGGCTGCTGCTGGAACGGATCTACCTGCGGGATTATCCGACCATTCAGGGGGTCATCGTGATGTTTGCATTGATCGTCGCATTGGTTTCATTGGTCGTGGATCTTATCTATGCCCTGGTGGACCCGAGGGTGAGGTACTAGTATGAAGCATTCCCCCACAGCAGCATTGGCCAAATTGATCGGGCGTTTTTCCCGCATGGGGCAGAAATACGGGGTGGAATGGTGGATTTTGGTGGCCGGCGCCCTCATCATCCTGGGAATTATGTCCATGGCCCTGTTGGCCGGCGCTATTGCGCCCTACAGCCCGTATAACCAGGATACCGGCCCGCAACTGGCCCCGCCCAGTTCCGAGCATCTGATGGGGACCGACAATCTGCAGCGCGATGTCTTTTCCCGCATCGTTTTCGGTGCCCGCACGATTCTAGGCGTGGCCATCCTGGCGGCCATCATATCTTCCTTCTTAGGCATCAGTATGGGGTTGATCTCCGGCTTTTCAGGCGGCACCTTTGATAAACTCCTGTCGCTGATCATGGATTCGGTTTACTCCTTTCCCGGTCTTATTCTGGCGATTGCCTTTGCGGCTATGCTGGAGCCGGGCATTATCAGCATCACCTTTGCCGTGGCCGTCATCTATATCCCGACCTACTTCCGGTTGGTGCGCGGACAGACCCTGACCATCAAAGAAGAACTCTATGTCGAGGCGGCCAGGGCGATCGGTGCCCCGGGCATCACAATCTTGTGGAAGTTCATCTTTCCCAACGTCATTGCCACCACGGCGGTGGTGTTTACGATGAACGTCGGGGACGCCATCATGATCGAGGCGGCCTTGACCTACCTGGGACTGGGACTGCCGCCCAGCGTGGTGGATTGGGGGATGGATCTTGCCATGGGGAAAAAGTTTCTGCCGTCGGGTCAGTGGTGGCTGATCACGTTCCCCGGTGGCATGATTTCGCTTTTAGCGGTCGGATTTACTATGTTGGGTGAAGGACTGGCCGAGATCCTGAATCCCAGGTTGTTGGAGCGATAGTGTGAGCAGCAACATCCTTGAAATCGAAAATCTGAACGTGCACTTCCCGATCCACATCGGGACAGTGCGTGCTGTTGAAAATGTGACCCTTGACCTTAAAAAAGGGGAAGTAATGGGACTGGTGGGGGAGTCCGGATGCGGCAAATCCACCCTGGGTTTTTCCATCCTGCGGCTTCTCAGACCGCCCGGTATGTTTGCCGGAGGTCAGATCCGTTATCACGGCGATGATATATTGAAAATGAGTGAGGGGCAAATCCTTAGTCTGCGGGGTAAACGTATTGCCATGATATTCCAGGATCCCCTGACATCGCTAAATCCGCTTTTTCGCGTCGGCGACCAGTTCGTGGAAACCATTTTGACCCATGAAAAGGGCGTTGGTAAAAAGCAGGCTCTTGAGCGTGCCGGCGAGATGCTTAAACGTCTGGGCATTGCACCGGAAAGGCTTCAAGAATATCCCCATCAGATGTCAGGTGGCATGCGTCAGCGCATCATGATCGGGATGGCCCTGGTGTTACACCCGGATTTGCTGGTCGCGGACGAACCCACCACCTCTCTGGACGTAATCGTCGAAGCCCAATTTTTAGATCTCCTAAACGAGCTCAGGTCCCAGTTCAACCTGACCATTTTGTTGATTTCCCACAACCTCGGGATCGTGGCTCAGATGGCCGATCGGATTACCGTCATGTACGGCGGCCGTCTGGCGGAATCCGGCAGGGCTGAGGCTGTGTTTGCAGCGCCCCTGCATCCCTACACCCAGGGATTGTTGGCTTCGATTCCCAACATAAAACTGGATCAACCGGAGCTTCACACCATGCCCGGTGCGCCGCCCGACCTTGTGGATCCGCCAGCCGGCTGCGTATTTCACCCTCGTTGCCCGCATGTCATGGACAAATGCCGCCGCGAGATCCCCAGCAGTTTTGCAAGCAACGACCATCTCGCTGCGTGTTGGCTGTATGAGTGAGCCTGAGAGCGGCGAACTCGCTTTGATGCAACGTGTGGCGTTGATGATATTTTGGAGGGTAGTAAAATTTATATTTGAAAAACAAAGTGAAAGATCAATTCATTGCACGGGGATTTATTCGACACTAAGAGCTCAATTATGAACCACCTGCTCGAAATCAGAAATCTGAAGAAACACTTTCCCTTGGAAAAAGGGCTTTTGGCGCATTTGTTTGTTAAAGACAAACGCGCTGTGCACGCCGTGGACGATGTCTCCTTTTTTATTCGGGAAGGCGAAGTCCTGGGGCTGGCCGGAGAGAGCGGCTGCGGCAAAACCACTACCGGCAGACTGGTTTTAAGGCTGCTTGAACCCACCGACGGGGAGGTCCTCTACCGGGACAAATCGATCTTTCAGAATTCAAAGGAAGAAATGCGCCTTCTGCGCGAGAAGATACAGGTTATCTTTCAGGATCCTTTTGCCTCCTTGAGCCCGCGGATGAACATCGGTACCTCCATCGGATATCCCCTTAAAATCCATACGACTCAAAGCGCCGCTGAAATCCGGGACATGACCCATGACATCATGGAAAAAGTGGGGCTGTCACCGGCCGGATTTTTGAGCAAAAAGTACCCGCACCAGCTATCAGGCGGCCAGCGGCAGCGGGTGGTGATCGCCCGGGCATTGATCACCCAGCCGGATTTCGTGGTGGCCGATGAGCCCCTCGCCATGGCCGACGTGTCGGTCAGGGCCATGATTCTGGAACTGATGGTGCAGCTGAAAGATGAATTCGATTTGACGTATCTGTTTATTACCCATGATTTGGCGACCTGCAAGTATATCTGCGACCGCATTGCCATTATGTACCTGGGCCAGATCCTGGAAATCGGCCCCTTAGACGACATGTTCAAACAGCCCGTGCATCCTTATACCATTTCTTTGCTGGCGGCGGTGCCGGTGCCGGATCCCAAGTTCAGGCGCACCGATCCGATTCCCAAGGGCGAGATTCCCAGTGCCATTGATCCTCCTTCGGGCTGCCGGTTTCATCCCCGCTGTGCCTTTGCCATATCCGAATGCTCGGTTAAGATGCCGGTCCTTGAGAATGTTGCCGGGGATCACTGGGTGGCTTGTCCCGTGAGGTTGAGAGCAGGGGGTAGTTAAAAGATTTTTGAATGCGGAAGTTGGAATGCGGAAAGCGGAAAAATTGCTGGAAGTTGGACCCGCCACTGTTCGCAGGAGGCGGGCTGGTCGAATGTCGAAGGAAACAAATTATCAGGACTGAGTAACGAGAACTGAGGACAGAGGACAGAAAGAAGGTCAGAAGGTGGGAAGGTGAGAAGGTGAGCGCTTCGCCTGAGGAGCGTTTCACTCGAGGATCGCTTCGCTTGAGGTAAATGCTTTCGTAGGAGTTATGTGATATCTGTATGCCTTCTTCCCGACTTCCGCATTCCCACATCCGAATTCAATTTTTTCAGTCCTCAGCACTCATCGCTTTTCGAATTTGATTTGGAGTATATGAAAATGTTCCCAGCCTCAACTTACATCGCAAGACGCAGACGTTTAAAGGAAGACTTAAAATCCGGCATCCTCCTGTTTCTCGGCAACGAACAAAGCCCCATAAATTATAGGGATAACACTTATATCTTCCGCCAGGACAGCTCTTTTCTGTATTTTTGGGGCATTGATTTGCCGTGGCTGGCAGCGATCATCGACATTGACCGCAATCTGGAAGTCGTTTTCGGCCGGGAGGCGACCGTTGCAGATATCATTTTTTCGGGACCATTGCCTCCATTAAGCGAACAGTGCCTGAAATGCGGGGTTGAAAAGAATCTGGCGTTGGACCAACTGGAAGTCAGCCTGAAAGAAGCCCTGCAAAAAGGCCGCCCGGTTCATTTTCTACCCCCGTACCGTGCAGAGAATATTATCAAAATTCAGCAATTGCTGGGGTTGGACGCTGCGGTCGTCAAGCAGCATAGCTCGACGGCATTCATCCAGGCCGTGATCGCACAAAGATCTGTTAAAACCGAAGAAGAGATTGAGCAGATAGAGACGGCCCTGAACGGCACCCGTGAGATGCAAACCCTGGCCATGAAAATTTCCAAACCGGGTATGTATGAGCATGAAGCCGTCGGTGCCATGGCCGGGCGTGCGTATGCTTACACCGGTGCCTTGTTGGCCTACCCGATTATTTTTACAACACGGGGCGAAATTCTTCACAACCCCCGGCATGTGAACCTGATGAAAGCAGAAGATCTGGTCATCAACGACTCCGGCTGCGAATCCCCCCTGCACTACGCCAGCGATATCACCCGGACATTTCCGGTTGGCGGTAATTTTACCCGGAAACAAAAGGAAATTTATACCATTGTTTTAAATGCCCAGCAAAAAGCAATTGAAGCAATCCGGGCCGGCATGGAATACCGGGAAGTGCACTTCATCGCGGCCAGGCAGATCGCGATGGATTTAAAAACCCTGGGATTGATGCGCGGGGATGTGGACGCCGCCGTTGCCGCCGGCGCGCATGCATTGTTTTTCCCCCATGGTTTGGGGCATATGCTGGGCCTGGACGTTCATGATATGGAAGATCTCGGGGAAGACTTCGTGGGTTACAGCCAGACCATTCAGCGCAATCCCCAGTTTGGTCTTTGCAATTTGCGGCTAGCCAGAAAGCTTGAGCCCGGGTTTGTCGTCACGGTCGAGCCCGGCGTGTACTTTATACCCGCGCTGATCGATCAATGGAAGGCCGAAAAAAAGTTGGAAACGTTTATTGACTATGCCAAAGTCGAAGATTACCGGGACTTCGGAGGTGTTCGGATTGAAGATAACGTCCTGGTTCTGGATGGCGGGCAACGGGTGCTCGGCAAACCCATTGCCAAAAGTATCACGGAGGTTGAGGCCTTATACACAGCGCCGTAATAACTATCGTATTATCCTTCAAGCCACCTATATGGAACAACCACTATATCGTGGCTTTCAGGCATTACGCTGTGTATGTATGCACAATAACTAAAATTTCAAAATTGCCCAAAGTTAAGGATGTTAATCATAATTAGAGAGACGGACTTCCGATTTTAAGTCATCAAGTATCCAGAATCCAGGATCGAGTATCTGCGAATAGAATTATAAAAACATGTTTCACACGTCAGTGAAATTTATTAGACGAATCATCAAGTTTTTAATTCCCGGTGAAAGGAGGAAATTCTGATGAGGTATTTGCTTGTCATTTCGGTATGTGTGTTTCTCATCGCGTTTGCCGGACTGCTGCCGGTTAGCGGTAGTAATACTCAGGGATCGAAGGGTACGGGACAAAATGCGGCCGCTCCTTCGCAGGAAGTGACGTGGGAAGTGCCGATTGCCGCCGGCATTTACTATCCCAGCGATGGAAAGGTGCCGGAAGCGCCGGTGCGTTATTACCGGGTAAGATGCTGGCCGGGCTGTCATACCGGCAGTTCTCTTGGCAAATATCCGGATAAAAAACTCAACGACACACCCATCTATCCGACATCGACCGTCAGTGGCCATACCGGCAGTATCAAGCAGGAATAATTTTAAATTTCACCGCAAAAGCGCAGAGAGCGCAAAGGGTACTTTTCTTTTCATTTGCCTTTGAGAGGCCCCGCCGAAACGGGATGCAAGCAACGGCAAATAAAAAATACTTTCTCTCTGCGCCCTTCGCGCCTCTGCGGTGAAATAATATTACTGCAAATACGTCACCGTAATTACGAATAGGTGCACTTAGCCGCGAATCATGTCAGATTTTTATCAGTTTCTGGCGGACAACCAGATAGCCTACGATCGTCACGATCACCCGGCGGTTTATACGGTCGCGGAAGCCCAACGCCTGGTGCCGCCGCTTCCGGCGGCCAAGACTAAAAATCTTTTCCTGCGGGACAAAAAGGGGCAGCGTCATTTCCTGGTGATCGTTCCCGCCGCCAAAAAGGTCGATATTAAAGCATTGCCCGGCGTGCTCGGATCGGACCGCCTGAGCTTCGGGTCGGCGGACCGGCTGAAAAAATATCTTGGCGTCGAACCGGGCGCGGTGACCTTGTTTGCCATTTTCAACGATCCAGACGGCAAGGTGGAACTCATCATCGATGAAACCTTATGGGAAGCATCTGCGTTTCAATTTCATCCCCTGGTCAACACCAGCACCCTGGTGATCTCCCGAGAAAATTTGCGGCGATTTATCGATAAAACCGGTCATCAGGCCAGAACACTGAATGTGCCGGGGATGGAATGACGATCGCAGAAGGTCGCATAACGAATGCAGAAGGAAGCAAACTCATATGCTAAAACTTCTAATGCGGTCCATGCGGCTGGTAATTTCGGTGACGCGAATCCCGTATTTTTCCTTTTGAACGACCACCTCGCCCCTGGCAATCAATGTGTCGTTTGCCAGGATATCAACCGGTTCGCCCTCCAGCGTGACCAGTTTGATGGCGGACCCGGGCGCGAGTTTCAGCAACTCCTGGATCTGGATTCGGGTCCGACCCAATTCGACTTTGATTTCCAGCGGAATATCGAGCAGCAGGTCGAGTTCGAGATCTTCATAGGTCCGGGTCTCCGCTTTTGTCGGCTCTTTTTGCTTTTCTTCCCGGGCGTGCGGGTCGGCCGGCGCCGGGGGCAGCGGTTCGGCGGTTGGGGTGTCCGGCGGCTGAAGGGCAGCATCCGGCGACCGGGGGGCGTCGGAAGCCGCTTGGACTTCGGCTGTTTCCATGGCTGCGGTTAAATCCGGTGCCGCCGCCGCATCTTCATCAGCGGCATCCGCGCCAACCGAAAAATGAATGTCATTGGCCTGTTGAACGGCCGCCTGCACCGGATCCGATATCTTTACCCCCAATTCCACGAACACGATGCTGTCGCCGCTCCGGAACGCCAACCGCTCATATTTTTCCATGTTGAGCGATTCAATCCTGAAGTCGGTTCCGGTCGTGAAAGATGGTGTTGAAAGGGCACAGACCAACCCGGCGTCATTAAATGCAGATTTTAAATTCCCGCCGATGATATTGCCCAACTCGCCCAGCATGTCTTTGACTTCTTCGTCGCCCTCAAGCTCTTCAACTTCCATGCCGAGCATTTCGGCCGCCAGTTTCCGCGAAAATTTATCGCCGACATGGAGGCTGACCATACCGGTCGCCGCGCCTGCAAAACTGACCGATCCCACGTGGCGGATGGATTCCAAACTTTCAGATGGAATCGATTCGGCGCTTTCGAGATGGGTCGACAGCATTGTTTCAAAAACATCGATCACGGACTCGGAGACCCGGGTTTTGATATCCAGGGCATTTACCATCTCGGCATCGACCCGTTCGATCCGGTCCGACGCATCGGTTGCGCCGAGCTCGTCCCCGTCTGCCGATCCCGGCTGGGTTTTAAGACCGACCTCGACAATAATTGATTCCTGCTGGTAGCCGAACAAGAAGCGTTCAAATCGGTCCATGCTCAGGGATTTGATTGAAAAATCCTTACCGTAGGTGAGCGAGGGTGTTGAGATGACACAGCTGTGACCGGCATCATTTAAGGCCGATTTCAGGTTGCCGCCCACAATGTTGCTGATTTCAGCCAGCAAATCTTTGATCTCACCCTCGTCTTCAACTTCTTCGGGTTCGATGTCGAGCACGTTGGCCATCATCAGATGTGCCAGATCGGAAGTAACCTGAATGGTAATCAACCCGGTGACATTGCCGGCAAAATTGACGGCCGCCACCATCCGGCTGATGCCGGCGGTGTCCGGCGGCTCGGATGCAGTGAACGCGATCTCCATTGATACCATCGTGTCGAAGGTATCGACGATGGAATCAACGATCTGGGTACGGATATCAAAATTTTCTATTTCACTCATACAAATTTCCGAAATAATCCCTGGCAGCCTGTGATTGGAAAATTTATTGCGATCAAATGCACTTTGAGTTTGTCGGGCTTGCGAAAATCACGTATTCTGAAAAAATCTTTAGATAGATTTGCAAAATCCATTCCATCCAATCCAGCTGCAGCTGGCATGATGAACAAAAGATGGATACCCGTAATTTTTAACAAGATTTAAGTTACTTAGGGGGCCATTCAGAGCCTTTGGTCTGAAGCGGATGATAGCGTGTCCATTGAATTGTCGGAAAAAAGAAACGATTCCTTAAATCGGGGGTGTTGATGAAATGACGGTTTTGATCGGGATTATGGCCGACAGCCACGGGCAGCCCGAAGCCATCGGTGCCGCCCTGGATCACTTTAAAAGCCGCAGCTGCCGGTTCATCTACCATCTCGGTGATGTTTGCGATTCGACGCGTCCCGATACGGCCGCAGCCTGTCTGGAACTGCTGCGGAAGCAGCGCGTGATCACCCTGAAAGGCAATAATGATCATGCCATTGTCGCCAATCGGATCGGCCGGGAAGCACCACCCGAGATTGCGTCTGTTTTAAAGCATCTCCGGAATCTGCCCCTGGTGGCGGTATTTCAAAACGCCGTTTTCACCCATTCACTGCCTTTTGACGCTGAATTGGGGTTGTCCTGTATGATTGGTGCCATGGGTGAAAATGAAGCCCGGCGTTCTTTCAATGAATTTCCGCAACATATTATTTTCAGAGGGCACAGCCATACCCCGGAACTTCTTTGGCTCCGTCATCAGCGGGTCGAATCCCGGCCCTTGGGGGCCGGCGAAAAATTGAATCTAAACGGAAAATTGCCCTGCGTGGTCACCTGCGGCGCACTGACCAACGGGTTGTGCATGATTTGGGACCCGCAAGCAAATCGGGTTGAGTGTCTATCGCTTTCACGGAGAAGACTGAATTTTTGAATGGATTTTTCTCATTTGCTCACATTCACGGCTCCATTCGAGCCAATATTTTCCCTTCCGAGTCCAGCATGAATATCATGAAACTGTGTTTGGCGGCATCGCCGGCCAATTCATTGAACAAGATGGCCTGGACTTCATATTTGTCTCCCTTTTGGGTCGTCATGTGAATCAGGCATTGTTGAGCCGCTTCCTTTTCGAAAAAGGCCGGTATAAAAGATACGTTCTGATCCGGATCATGCTGCCCCAAGAACTGCTCATCGGTCCCGGGATTCTGCACTACCACCCAGACCCAGGTATCGGCATCAATTTTATGGTTCATTCTGCGGTTCCCTCCAAATGTATCCCTATGATTGCATAACATGTTGTATTGGATTTAGTTCGTTGTGATGAAAACCATTGGCCGTCTATATATCTTACGGACGGCTGAGTTCCCCGCGCATATCGACCGGCATCATCTTTTTGACGGCTTCCGGCGTCAGGCTGCGGCTGAAAAGATAAGCCATCTTTGCCAGGGCGGCTTCCACCGTCAGGTCGAATCCGCTGATAACGCCGGCCTCCGCAAGCGCCGAGCCGGTCGCATAATCCTCCATGTTGACCGATCCCTTAATGCACTGGGTGCAGTTGATTATCACGATGCCCTGCTCTGACGCCGTTTTCAGGGCTTCTATCAAATCCGGATCTTCCGGACCGTTGCCGACCCCGTATGTCTCCAGCACCAGACCTTTGATGGGGGGGCGCAGAACATTGCGGACGATGTCGGCGGATATTCCGGGAAACAGACGCAATACGGCAACCCGGGATTCCTTCATTGGTTTGACGACTACCGGCGAGGGGGGTTGGGCCGGCTGCAGGACCAGGTTCCAGTTGATTTTGATTTCGATGCCGACCGCACCCAGGGCCGGAAAGTTGGGCGAGTCAAAGGCATCAAATCCGGCGGCATCGACTTTGATGGCCCGATTGCCGCGCAACAATTTGCTGCCGAAGCACAGGCAAACTTCCGGGATTGCAAAATCGGCAGCAATCAACATGGCCGTAATCAAATTATCGCGGGCATCGTTGCGCAATTCACAGAGCGGTATCTGAGCTCCGGTGATAATGACCGGCTTCTGCAAACCCTGCAGCATGAAAGGCAGGGCGGATGCCGTGTAGGCCATGGTATCGGTTCCGTGTAGAACCACGAACCCATCATAGCGGTCATAGTGGGAAGCAATGTCGTCAGCTATCTTCAGCCAATCTTCCGGGGTCATATTCGATGAATCCAGCAATGGGTCATACTCGTGGATTGTGTAAGCCGGCAGGCTGCTGCTCTCTAATTCCGGCAGCCGCTGCATCTGTTTTTGCAGATAGCCTGAAATCGGAACATAACCTGCGGCGGATTTTTTCATTCCGATGGTTCCACCCGTGTAGGCAATGTAGACATGCTTTGATGAGGGGTTCATAAGTTCGGAGTTCACCCTTCAGGGTTTCCCTTTTTATAGCCTTTTGAGCAATTTCAACCGATCCGGTTTAACCCTGGTTATCTTATCGACTTGATTTTTTTCCGGGAGCAAAGCTTTTCAGCGTCAGAACGATCAGGGTGCCGATCAGAATATACGCCAACCCGGCCCCGATGATGCCGAATTTAACGATTGCACACCATCGTGCAATTATCGGCCAGGACTCGCGCTGTGAATCCAGGAGTAAACGGATAAGCGCCAGGTTTTCGACGGCATCCAGGATAGCCGCGCAAAATTGACCCCATCCCAATACAAAACCCGCTGTGGCCAGAAATGTGAATTTGAGGGTAAAATACCTGGCCGTTAAAACACAGGCCAAAGAGATCAATAAGGCATAAACAATAAGAAACAAATAATCAAGCCCGAGACTCAATGCGGCGCAAACCCTGCCTTCCGGCCCCCATTCTTCAAGAATTTGGTGCGCCTGTTGAATATTGCCCGCCAGCTCAAATGAAACAATGCCTCTGGGCGCAGGATCTGTTATCAATGTCTGGTCCAGAAAGCGCAGGCCGGTCAACAGTGCGACGGATAGCAGAAAAAAAATCAGAAGGGCAGACCTTGGCGCAATTTCGCAAAGCCATTTGTATGGATCAGGAATGGGAGGCATAGATCTTCAAATTGCCGACCGGCAGAATGTTTGAACCGCAATCCGCTGAGGATCGATTTGTCTGAGTTGACTGAAATTTTTCTTTGTTCAGGCCTTCTTTCTTTGTGCCTGCTTACGCTGATAGTCGAGTTGATTTTTGATTTCACTCAGAATAAAGCTGCTTTTCAGACTTTTGGCGATGATGTCGTCGCCGGGAGCAATTCCCGTTGTTTCTCTGAAGTGCTGCCGCACGGCCTCGATCGCTTCCTGAATGCTGATGTGAAAAACGCCGGCCCGGGCCAACATATTTTGTGCCGGACCGCTTCTAAGGTTCAATGTCCAAAAAGGGTCTTTGCCGGCGACCTGATTTTCCGCTTCTTGTTTTTCTGCATTTTTGAGCTGATATTTGATTTGATTGGCGACTTCATTAACAATGAAATAGGATTTCAATACTGCCGCCATTTCCTCCTGGGTCGGCTCAACGCCGTAACACGCGCTGATATATTTCATTATGGTTAAAATCGCATCTTTGATGCCGCCACCCATTCGAACTAATTCCGCCAACGTCAGCTCCTATTCGTTCTGCGTGCATTTACCTATAAGCGCCGCCTGGCCGCGAGCGTCCAGTCTGATCAAAAAAGAAATTTCGCAGATTCATACTATCTAATATCGATTGTGGGAGCGGTTTTCAACCGCGATTTATGCGGACTGGCATATACACACAAATGTTTTCTATAAGGGAATTTCAACCTTACCCGGAACTGATCAAACAGGGTAACAGATATTTTAAAGAAGTTCAATAAATTCAAAAAGGTCTTTGACACGGTCGTTTTGAAACCTTATTGAGATGGTAATGAAGTTGCGAAATAAAAAGTCTGAACACTGTCATTGGAGGTGATGTCATGTCCGAGATACTTCGAACACCCGAAGAAAGATTTGATCATCTGCCCGCGTTTCCGTATTCACCCCGGTACTGCGAGAATTTAAAAGGCTATGAAGGCATGCGGCTGCACTACCTCGACGAAGGCCCGCAGGCGGCGGACCATGTGTTTCTGTGCCTGCACGGGGAGCCGACCTGGAGTTTCTTGTACCGCAAGATGATTCCTGTTTTTACGGGAGCCGGTCATCGCGCGGTGGCACCGGATTTTTTCGGATTTGGTCGTTCGGACAAGCCGGTTGAGGATCGGGTTTATCAATTTGATTTTCATCGCGGCTCCCTGATTGCGCTGATTGAACAGCTTGATTTAAGCAACATCATTCTCGTTTGTCAGGATTGGGGCGGGCTGTTGGGATTAACCCTGCCGATGGAAATGCCCCAGCGCTTTTCGCAATTGCTGGTGATGAACACCGCCCTGGCTACGGGGGAAGCCAAACTTTCGGATGGATTTTTGGCCTGGCGACAGTTTGTCAAAGACAATCCGGATATTGATGTTTTTAAGTTAATGCAGCGCGCCTGCCCTCATCTCACCGATGAAGAATGCAGCGCCTACGATGCCCCGTTTCCGGATGTCCGGTACAAGGCCGGTGTTCGCCGGTTTCCGGCCATGGTGCCGGATCGTCCCGGTGCCCCGGGAGCCGCGCTTTCCCGCAAAGCACGGGACTGGCTCAAATCGGAGTGGCCCGGAGAATCATTCATGGCTGTTGGAATGCAGGACCCGGTTCTCGGTCCTCCGGTGATGAAGGCCCTGCAAAAGGTCATCAAAGGATGTCCCCAGCCCTATGAAATAGCAGAAGCCGGCCATTTTGTGCAGGAATGGGGGGAGGCGGTCGCTCAGAACGCTCTGGAGGCATTCGGCCTTTAGACGGACAATTGATAAAGAACCCCGCTGTTTCCGGAGAGCGCATCGTAGCAAGGATTTCTTCCTTTAAAAATGAAGCTTTGGGACTATGTTAGGCCTTTGAAACGATGGGTTCAATAAACCGGCTCTCGGTATCCCACGGAAACAGGATCCAGGTGTCCTGGCTGACCTCGGTGATAAATGTGTCCACCAGGGGGCGTCCGGCCGGTTTGGCATAAACCGTGGCAAAATGGGCTTCGGGGAGCATATCTCTTACAACCCGGGCGGTTTTCCCGGTATCCACCAGATCGTCGATCAGCAACAGGCCGTCGCGTAGAATGTCGGGTGTTTTCAGGACCTGGATTTCCCCTTGCGCCTTCACATCGTAGCTGGCGATGCAGACCGTGTCCACGAGCCGTATCTCCAGCTCGCGCGCAATAATGGAGGCCGGCACCAGGCCGCCTCTGGTAATGGCCACGATTCCTTTCCAGGGACATATTTCAACCAGTCTCCAGGCCAGCGCTTTGGAGTCGCGATGAAGCTGCTCCCATGAGATCGGATAGGTTTTGCGGTAGCGTTCCGGGTCTTCAGCCATGGTTGCGTTTATGCATAGGTTTCAGGTGTCAGCGGCGCCGCTGGCCTGAAAAGCGGCCAGTTTGATCATAAAAAGAAAATATTGAACGTCGAACATCGAATGTCCAACATCGAATGAATCCTGTCTAATTTAAAAAAGACAGAGCGAAGCGACACCACCCTTCGACATTCGATATTCTGCGGTTCGCTGTTCCGGCCTTATGAATTTTCATACGAGGTTTCAGACAGATGACAGAGGCCAATGAATTCGGACCCGTCGTCGTCCGATAGGGCGGGACTTCCGTCTTCGCCATGGCTACGCCGAGACAAGATGGCGCGGCAAGCATGCGGAATGCGGAATTTTGAAGCATAGGGCAAAGCGCATAGCGCATAGAGCAAAGGCGGATTATGAAAAAAGAGGCGGAATTCCTTCTCAGCTTCTCACCCTCCCATCTTCCCACCTTCTCACCCTCTCAGCTTCCCAGCCTTCCAGCCTTATCGCTTCCCAGCCAGCTCACTTTGTTCCGAATATCTTGTCGCCTGCGTCTCCCAGGCCGGGAATAATGTATCCGATGTCATTTAGTTTTTCGTCAATGGCTGCTACATAGACATCCACATCAGGATGGACGGCAGTTAATTTTTTGATGCCTTCCGGTGCGGCCACCATAAAGATACCTTTAATCTGCTTGCAGCCGGATTCCTTGATAAGATCGATGGCGGCGATCAACGATCCGCCCGTGGCCAGCATGGGATCGATAATCAAAGCAATCCGCTCTTCCATGGCGCTGGTCATCTTGACATAGTATCTGACCGGCTCCAGCGTCTCTTCGTTGCGGTACAAGCCCACCACGCTCACCCTGGCGGACGGTATGAGGTTCAAAACACCGGCCATCATGCCCAGCCCCGCTCTCAAGATGGGAACTACGGTTATTTTTTTGCCTTTAATTTTTTCAACCTGAACGGGTCCGGCCCATCCCTGAATGGTTTTGACCTCGGTCTCCAGATCTTTGGTCGCCTCGTAAGTCAACAGCATGGCCAACTCGGCGGCAAGATCTCTGAAATCTTTGGTCGTTACATCATGCTCCCTCATTAAAGCGAGTTTGTGTTTGATCAACGGGTGATCTACAACGTTTACGGGCACGGCGACCTCCTTTTTTTTGGGTGTTTGCGGTTTCAACCGGTATGACGGATAAAATGCAGCCCGGATCCGCAGGCGAAATCATTTCCGCTGCCAGTCATATTGAAATTAACTATTGGTGTCAAGAATATAGCGGGAGTACAGGGGGAATTTAACAGGAAAATTTTTGGAGGCGCATATGGATCCCGGTATCTGGTGTTTAGCATTTGGACCGGTAAAACAATAAGGGTATGCCCGGCAATATACTAAACACCAAATACACAATAAATTCGAATAGCGGCGAATCGGCTAAAATTCACCCAATGGTCTTTTGAAGGTGTATGCGGCGGGATCCTTAACAAGCTTCTCGCCGGCAACATCGGTGTTGCCGCCTAAAGCTGCAAAGGGCCAGGAGACCACATAAATAACAGCGCCTACGGCCGTTGCCACGAGACCCACCGGTCTTACCAGTATGAAATCAAAGACCATCTCCCCGCCGCTCGGAGTTTCGGCCTCAAAATATTCCTCGCCCAGGGCGGCTGAACCAAAGGGTATCATCAGCAGTGAAGCGGCCACAACCAACACCAAAGATTTTTTAGCAATTTTAAACATTTTTCCTCCTGCACATGCGGTATTTACTTGACTGAAAATGTAGCAAAATCCTGACCTCTATTTAGGACTTTTGTCATTTTGCAGCCTTAAAACATATCGAACTCGATCCAATTTAATGTTATTATACCGCTGATTTGTTGAAAATTTCAATAAGTTTGTTAAAAACACGATCGTTTGCGCGCATAGGTGCGATTTATCAATCAAATGGATTCGGATGTCCGCTGCATAGAAGTGGCCGTTGCACTTCCGGTGTATCAAACGTTTACCTACAGTGTCCCCGAACACTGCCTGGCTGTTATTGCCGCCGGCAAACGGGTCCTGGTCCCATTCGGCCGGCGCAGGGTAACCGGGTATGTTTTCGGTCAAAGCCCTGTTTTAGATAACAGAGAAATTAAAGCGATACTTGATGTTCTCGATGAACAACCGCTATTTCCGCAATCCATGATTCCGTTTTTCAGGTGGATTGCCGATTATTACAAATATCCCATCGGCGAGGTTGTGAAAAATGCGCTGCCCGGAGGTCTAAGTGTTTATGATCATGCGCTGCTGGCTATTACCGACTTGGGACACAGCGCCCTTGTTCACCGTCAGCTGACACCCATTGCCATAAAAGTTTTGAGTCAATTGCAGGCCGAGCCCTGCCGCTTGAAAGACCTTCATAAAAAAATTGCGCAAAAAATTCCCGGGGCCCTGGTTTATAATTATGAACAAAACGGCTGGATCACCCGAAAATGGGAACTCAGCGGGGCCAAAGCCAAAGCCCGCTTGGAGCGCTTTGTGCGGCTGGTGGATAATCCGCCCTCTGGAGAGCGTCTGTCAAAGCCCAGGCGGAAAATTCTCGATATTTTAGAAGCTGAAGGTGAAATTGCGCTGGATACGCTGAAAGTGTCGGTCCCAACCGCCGCCGCTCTGATTAAACCGCTTGAGAGTGCAGGTTATTTATCCATCGATTACAGAAGAGTGTACCGGGACCCCTTCGGCGAATCCATCAAACCCGATACCGCCCTGAACCTAAATCCGGAGCAGAAAAATGTTGTCGACCACACTTTGGGACACTTGAATAAAGGGTACAAACCTTTTCTTCTAAGGGGAGTTACCGGCAGCGGCAAAACTGAAGTGTACATGCAGGTAGCAGCCGAGATTTTAAGCCAGGGTCGCTGCGTATTGGTGCTGGTGCCGGAAATCGCCCTGATTACCCAGATGGAAAGGCGTTTTCGCGCGCGCTTCGGAGAGTGTGTGGGAGTCCTGCACAGCGGGTTGTCCACGGGGGAGCGATACGATCAATGGACCCGGATCCTGCGGGGTCATGCCACGGTTGCCATTGGTGCCCGTTCAGCCATATTCGCGCCCTTTGACAACCTTGGGGTAATTATCGTCGATGAAGAGCATGATTCGTCCTACAAACAGGAAGGCAAACTGCGTTACAATGCCCGGGATCTGGCCGTGGTGCGGGCGAAACAAAACGACTGTATCGTGCTTTTGGGGTCCGCCACTCCTTCGATGCAGTCCTACTATAATGTGACGATCAAGAAATTTAGCGAACTCACCCTGGAAAAGCGGGTTGAACAGCGCCCTTTGCCGGAGATCCGGATTGTGGATCTTCGTCAGATCCGGGATGCCCGCGGCATTCAGCGCTTCATTGCGCCCGAACTGCTGCTGGCCATGAAGGAGACCCTTGAACGCGGCGAACAGGCGCTGCTGTTTTTAAACCGGCGGGGATATGCCAGCTTTCCAGTTTGCGGGGCCTGCGGCCAGCCCATGCGCTGCAAACACTGCGACATTTCACTGACCCTGCATCTGCGATCCAATGCCTACCGATGTCACTACTGCGGCTACAGCCGGTCCGCCGCGTCAACCTGTGACAGCTGCGGATCCAATAAAATCAAGCACTTGGGACTTGGCACCGAAAAACTGGAGGCCATGCTGACCTCGCTTTTCCGACAGGCCCGGATTGCCCGTATGGACCGCGATACCACGGCCCGCAAAGGATCGATCTTGAAACTGCTCAAAGGCCTTCGCAATCAAACCATCGACATTCTCGTGGGCACCCAGATGGTGGCCAAGGGGCATGATTTTCCGAACATCACGCTGGTGGGCATCATCTGCGCGGATCTTTCCCTGAGCTTTCCTGATTTTCGGGCCGGAGAGACAACCTTTCAGCTGCTGGCTCAAGTTGCCGGCAGGGCAGGACGAGGAGACCGACCCGGCCAAGTGATCCTGCAAACCTACAATCCGGAGCATTTTTGCATTGCCACGGCTCGAAATCAGGATTTCAACGCCTTTTATCAGCAGGAGATCGGTTTTCGCAAGGCCTTGAATTATCCGCCGTTTTCACGAATGATTCAGCTGAAAATAGCGGGCAAAGACCCGCAGGACACCGAAAAACAAGCCCGGCTGCTGGGCGGCTGCTGTCGGGATTTGCAGGCATCCAATGCCGGTCATTTTCAAAGCCTGGAGATCATGGGGCCCATTGAAGCCTCTCTGACCCGGATTGCCGGGCGCTACCGCTGGCAAATTCTGTTAAAAGCCGTCAATGCCAAGGCGCTTCATCACTTTATAAAGCAGCTCATGTCGCAATACCCGGCCATTTTCAACCATCGCGCGGTTCAGGTCGCGGTTGATGTGGACCCCGTTTTTCTGATGTGAGTTGCGGGGTCCGCGTTGCGTGTTGCGTGTTGCGGGCTGCGGGCTGCGAGTTGGCAGGTTGCGAAGCTGGGAGGCGGGAAGGCTGGGAAGCCAGGAAGCTGGGAGGCGGGAAGGCTGGGAGGCCAGGAAGGCTGGAAAGCCAGAAAGCTGGGAGGCTTTAAGGCGAATAGGCTAGAAAGACTCGCACCCCGCAACCCGCAACGCCAACTTGCATCTTGACATTCCTCGGCAGGCGTCATAAAATTTTTTATAAGTTTCAATCAAATATATACACAGCGAAGGAGTTTGTGATGAGAAGCAAGGCTGCAGCGGTGATGATGGTTGTGTTGTGCATGATATTGTTTGCAGGAAGTGGCTATGGCGCGCAGGAAGAAACCAAAGCGACCGCCTTTTTTCCTGAAACTTCCTATGAATTTCCGGCCGTTCTCGATGGCGCCAAGGTGACTCATGAATTTGTCATTCAAAACAAAGGCACCGAGACCCTAACGGTCGAGAAAGTCAAAACCGGCTGAGGGTGCACGGCTGTCTCTTATTCGAGAGAAATCCCCGCCGGTGGCGAGGGAAAAATAACCTTGAGCGTCAATACCAAAGGATACGGCGGAAGACAATTGAAGAAAACCGCCGGTGTTTATACGAATGATAAGAATCTCCCGCAGCAGGATCTGGTCATTTCCGGTCAAGTCGACAATTTCGCTGCCATCAACCCGAAAACTGTCAGCTTGCGCGGCGTCGCCGGTGATCCGATCGAAAGCGTGGTGACCATCATTCCCGAGAAAAAATACCCGTTTAAAATCATAGATGCCCGCGCGCAAAACGGCGAGAACATCAAAATTGAGCTTAAAGAAATGGCAAAATCCAACGGCGGCGGTTATGAATTAAAAGTTGAGAATCTGAAAACAACAACCGGCCGTTATTATGACGCCATCATTCTGAAAACAGACAGCAGCGTCCAGCCGGAACTCAACGTAAGAGTCTACGGTTATCTGCGGCCCGGCAAAGGTGAGTAAGACCGTCTAAATTGACGTCGGCTGATTGTCTTAATCTTGCATATGGAAGCCACCGGCCCGCGCAGAATTCGGGTATTAATAGAAGCAAATTCATGAAAAACGTTAAACTTGTTGCCTTTGATTGCGACGGTGTGCTGTTTGACACCGAAACGGCCAATCGCATTTACTATAGTGATATCCTGCAGCATTTGGGCCGGCCGACCGTGACCGACGAACAATTTGCTTTTGTGCATATGCATACGGTTTCCGAATCCATGGCCTACTTGTTTCCTAACGGCCAAGATCTGGCCGCGGCGCATGCTTACCGCCAAGGCATGGATTATCAGCAGTATCTCAAATATCTCAGGGTGGAGCCTCATCTTGTCGGCCTGCTTGAAAAGCTCAAACCGCGCCTTAAAACCGCCATTGCCACCAACCGATCCGACACCATGGACAATCTGCTGGTTGAATTTAAGCTGGATGGATATTTTGATCTGGTAGTCACCTCAAGTGATGTCAAACAACCCAAGCCCCAGCCTGATGTCTTGCATAAGATCCTAAACTATTTCGACCTCGCACCCCATCAGGCTCTGTATATCGGCGATTCGCAGCTGGATGAAATGGCCGCCAGGGCGGCATCCATTCCACTGGTGGCATACCGCAACCGCAAGCTCTCATCGGATTATCATATCGACACGCTCAAGGAGCTTGAGGTGCTGCTGGAATTGTAGCCCTAATTGGTCGCAAACATCATGGGATAGATTTTTATTTATTTGATTTAGATGTCAATTTAAGCATGACCGCATGGAGCCGTAAAAAATGGAAACTGAAATACCAGAAACGAGCGAAAACGAAGCAACCGGTCCTGACAGTGACTGGGACAACCGCATTCTATGCAACGACGGCAACTGCATCGGCGTCATCGGCGCCGACGGGCACTGCAAAGAGTGTGGCAAAAAATATGAAGGTCCGCTGCCGGAGATGAGTGCCGAGGAGACGGTCGAACAAACCGCGGAGAAGGAAGAAGAATCGACCTTGCCTGATGAGACGACGGCCGCAAATGCAGCGGATGAACCCCCTGGCGATGATGGATGGGACAATCGCATTTTATGCAACGACGGCAATTGCATCGGCATTATCGGTGCCGACGGCAAGTGCAAGGAATGCGGCAAACCGTATAAATCATGAATGAAGAATGTCGAATGATGAGTGACGAATCCACCCGAGCCGGACAATGTCGAAGGAAAGACACTTATCAGGACTGAGTAACGGGGACTGGGGACTGAGCTAAATCGAATTAGGACGGTTGAAGCAGCAAAGGACTCAGTTTTCAGCCCTTTTTTATTGGAATGAGCCCAGCTATTCCATAATTCGTCATTAGCCATCTGCCATTAGGCATTAATCTTACCCTAACGGGAGTATCCCCTTGCCATTGCTCAATTTCATTCCAGCCCCCACCTGGCGTGATTTGGTAGACATTCTTTTTCTCACCTTGGTTACTTATCAACTTTACGAATGGTTCCGGGAAACCCGGGCTCTCCGAGTGCTGATTGGGCTGGCTGTTTTAGGGGGGATTTATTCAGTGGCCAAGCTTTGGGGGCTATTTTTGACAACCCGGGTATTTCAGGTCCTGTGGCAAGTTCTTTTAATATTGCTGCTGATTTTGTTCCAATCTGAAATCCGCCAGGTTCTGGAGAAAGTCAGCCCCCTGCGATATCTGAGATCGCGCCGGCAGGTATTGCGGGGAACGTTTATAAAAAACCTGGCCCAGGTTCTTTTCGATCTGGCGGCGGAAGACACCGGAGCCCTGATTGTGCTGGCCAGAGACGACAACCCATCCGAATTCATTCATGGAGGCCAAAAGATTATGGCCCTGCCGGAGCCGATGCTGATCAAAAGCATCTTCAATCACCACGCACCAGCTCACGACGGTGCCGTGATCATCTCGCAGGAGCGTTTAACTCACATGGGCTGTATTTTACCGTTGTCGGAAAAAGAGGACCTGCCCGAGCGATACGGCACCCGGCATCGGGCTGCGATTGGTATCTCCGAGCTGACCGACGCCGTGTGTCTGGTTGTTTCCGAGGAGAGGTCCGAGGTGGCCAGTGTCGTCGGCGGTAAAATCACCATCTGGCAGCAACCCGAAGCCCTTCAGGAAAAGCTCAAGGAATGGCTGGGCGGTCCCGAAATCCAGGTGCCGACCATACAGCGGTTTTTGCAGGATTTTTTTATCCATAACTGGAAGAGGAAATTAGCCGCTTTTGCGCTGGTTGCCGTTGCCTGGTTTTTTCTGGCCAGCCAGCAGGAAGTCAAAGTTACCGTGAACGCTCCGATTCGGTTTGACAACGCGCCTGCGGGTTTGCTCGCAGGACCCGGCTCAGAAAGGTCTGTCGATCTGACGCTTTCCGGCCGGCAAACTGAGATCAGCGCCGTGGAGAAGAAAGGGGTTCGCCTGCGCGTCAATTTGATGGGGCTTTCGGAAGGTATGCACAAGATTCGCCTATCCGGCAAGAATGTTGATCTGCCTTCCGGCGTGAACATCGAGGAGATCACCCCCCAAAGCATTGAAGTGAACCTCACCCGCAATTAATCCGTCCCCAAAGCCTGGCAGATGGAGAATTCTGAATTGTTTATCGGTCACACGTCTATGCCAGCGGCAGCCGGATGGTAAAAACCGTCCCGCCTTCGGGTAAGTTGTGCGCCGTGATTGTTCCCTTATGATCTTCTACAATGCCGCAGCAAATCGAGAGCCCAACCCCCATGCCCATTGTTTTTTTGCTGGTGAAGAAAGGATCGAAAATTCGATCCAAATCTTTTTTGGGTATGCCCGGGCCGGTGTCCTTGACGGTGATAACGATTCCTTTTTCCTGATTCAGGGTTGCGATACTGATTTCACCTCCAATTGAGTCGGTTTCGGCTAATTTAGCATTGAAATCAGGTGTCATGGTTATGGCTTCGACGGCATTGTTGACCAAATTCATGATAACCTGGCCGATTTGTTGGGGTGAGGCAAAAATTTTAGGTGTTTCAGCAGCCAGCTCCAAGTTGATTTTGACCATGTTTTTTTTCAAATAACTGCCCATCAGAGCGACGGTGTTTTCGATTACCTGATTGACTTCCATGGATTGCTTTTTTTCTTTGCCCGGGCGATTGAGATCGATCAGATTGCGCACCGTGTTGCGAATGCTGACGAACGCATTTTTAATCAGATCCAATTTTTTTAAGAGAGCCTCATCGTCGGCATGCTTCATTCGGATGACGCTCAGCAGAGCGGTAATGCCCTGCAAGGGGGAATTGATTTCATGAGCGATGGAGGCCGCCAACTGTCCGGTTGCAGCCAGGCGTTCGGAGCGCAACAATTGGTTGTGCAGTAATTTGGTTTCGGTAATATCCCGGGCAACGCATAAAAAGCAGGGCTTTCCCAGATAAGTCACATAGCGGCAGTTAATTTCATTGGGAATCATCCTGCCGTCTTTGGTTTTTATGTTGAGCTCAAACCGGCCCTCTTTTTCCAGGCGAATCTTTTTCAGCCAGCTTTCTACGTAGGGTATTTGGTCCATATCCACGATTTTGGTGATATTCTGATCTAAAAATTCCGGTTTGGTATAGCCGGTGCTTTTCAAAATCCGGTCGTTGGATTCGATAAATTTGCCCTTGGGATTGAACAGGAACACCCCCTCGGCCACATTATCAAATAATTCCTTGTAACGGGCCAACTCCTCGGCCTGTTTGAATTCGGTGGTGTTGGTCGAAATGATGGTCGCTGCGATGACGCGTTTTCCCAGGCGCAGAGCACCGATGCGATAAGTATACCATTTAGGATTGCCGCGGGGACCCATGCGGACCTCGAAACTTTCGGTCTCACCGGTCTGAAAAACGTGATCGATGCACTCTTCGGCCAAAAAGCGATACTTCTGCGGCAAAAAATTGTAAAAGCTTTTTCCGACGGCTTTTTCCCGCGGAAGTTCAGCGATATCCTGATTAATAAAGCGAATGATCCCACTGCTATCCACCGCGGTAATCATATCAGGCGCCGTTGCCACCAGCGAACGCCACAACTCCTCGGATTCATTCAGTTTCTGCTTTGCAACCCTGAGTTTGTTGATGACCGACTGCGCATGGGAGCCCAACATGATAAACAGACATAGGACGATGACACGCAGATAAATGTCGTATAGATCGGGACCGATGAGTTCAGCGACCAGATTAAACTTGTTGGAGAAAAATATGTTTAAAACGGAATCCAACACCCAGTAGATGGTGGCAAGAGAGATGACGGCCATTACCATGGAGTCCGGCACGCCGGTCCGTTCGGCAGTATCCGCTTTGGGTTCAAATTTCGTTTTCCGGCTCGATTTCCTACTGTTGAGATCAATCGGCGAGCCGGTTAATTTAAGCGTCGAAGCATTCATACGGTTTCACCTAAAAGTTGATCTGTTGATCATTTGGATTTTGGCAGTCATTTTTGCCCGTTTTAACTTGTCAA
The DNA here is from genome assembly GCA_964435765.1 of uncultured Desulfosarcina sp. GTDB lineage: Bacteria > Desulfobacterota > Desulfobacteria > Desulfobacterales > JAFDCJ01 > JAFDCJ01. The sequence goes on along the minus strand of CAYTBC010000010.1, from coordinate 23,784 downwards.
ACATGGCAAGTTTCTATAACGCCGGCCTCGGCAACCGATTGAGCCCCGCAATGGCCGCAGGTGAAGGGGAGGATCGATCAGCCTGATATGGCAAATGAGCTTCTTTTATCATATCCGCCTCAAATTGATAAGATAAAAATATTAAATCAATCCGATGACATTTATCGGCGAAATTAGTGACAATTGTTGTCATTTTTTTCATCGGCAGTCAGCGGTAATATATTTTAACTGTTTGAAATTAAATACGATTTAAATAATTCCATAATTGGCATAAATATTGTATTCATATGTGAACTGGCTCGGCACCTGCCCCTCGGCGGGGGAGCCGGCTGGGCATGCAATATAGATTTAAAAAACCGGTGGCATTGAACCAAATGCATGGGTGGCAAAATCTAAATTAATTATCAGCAACAGGAGCATTTATGCAGCATCTTGAACAACCGGCGGCGCAGGGAGGCTATGTTACCAGCCGATTAAAAACAGGGATTGAAAATTTGGAAAAAGAAGCATTCCAAAGGGGTCTGCCCGGCCATGGGCAATCAATTCCCGGGACAGCGGGTTATCTGGGGGCAAGCGCGGCCTGCCGGGACCGCACGAGTATAAAACGGAGCAAGCCGGTTGAGGCCGCTCCCGTCATTTTGCTTATCGATGATGAAGAGGCTTTCCGATCCGTTCTAAAGCAGGTTTTATTGAATGCCGGCTATGAGGTCATCGAAGCTTCCAATGGTGCGGAGGGAATAAAGTCTTTCCATGAAAGACCCGCCAACATGATCATCACTGATATTATCATGCCGGAGAAGGAGGGCATTGAGACCATCATTGAGCTGAAGAAAGCCTATCCGGATGTAAAAATGATCGCCATGTCGGGTGGCGGCTGGTATGGGACGGATATCGATTTCGATATGGCCAAGAAACTGGGCGCCCGAACCCTCGACAAACCCTTTGCACTGCAGGAATTATTGGATGTGGTCGACGAACTTTTGAATTAGACGGATTATTTTATGTTGGCCGGCGGGCGACCGCGCCGTAAATACTCACCCCGAATAATCAGCAGGTCGGTTCTCCCGCGCATACCGGCCTCAAAACGGCAAGCATAAATTAAATATTCTCATCCCACCTTGCCTGCCGGGTCTGCTTTAGCGCAGCCTGGCGGCTCTTCGGTGAATATCAAAGCCTACCTAAGCGTCCTTGTCTTTTGATCCTTTCTGTATATATTTATACAATAAATCTGATTGAACCGATGTGTGCATGCCGTCAGCTTGTATAAATAGTTACAAACGCAATAAACAAATTATGAAAAAACTTTTTCTGTTTGCCTCCTTCATCATGATCATAACCAGTTGCGGTCCCAGACTGATATATCCCCACCTGGAATGGCTGGTCCCGTGGTATATCAGCGATTATATCTCGCTGGACAGCATGCAGAAAAACATGCTCGAAAAGCGGCTGATGAAACAGCTCGACTGGCATTGCCGAACCCAACTTGCGGCCTATGCCGAAACTCTGAGAGCGGCCGGCCGGTACTTCGCAGTTGACGACCAGCCAATTGATGCTTCGCAGATCCGGTTTTACTACATCAAACTGACTGCCCACTGGAAGGATCTGGTGCGGCGAATCGGGCCGGACATCACCGAAATTTTGCTGACGGCGTCTGATGAACAGATTGATGAGCTTTTCGGCAACCTGGAAAAGCAAAACCGGGAGTTGCGGAAAGAATACGTTGATCTCCCGGACCGGGAATTGGATGCCAAGCGCCAAGAACGCATGGCCGGGCGCCTGAAGCATTGGATAGCGGAACTGACGGTTGATCAGAAAGCGGCCGTGGCGGATTGGAGCTCACAGCTGACGCCAATAGCGGATCTCTGGCTGCAGAATCGTGAAGCAATCCAGGAGGCAGCGCGGGCTCTGCTGGTTCAACTAAACCGCAGTCCGGGCGTTCGAGCATCCCTGCTGGAACTCATCGTAAATCCTGAAGCCGTCAGATCCGCAGCCTATCAGCATAAAATTGACCTCAACCTAGATGCGACCATTAATTCAATTGCGCGCTTGAATCAATTGCTGACCTCCGAGCAGCGCAGACACCTTTTAAAGCGAATTGACTCCCTTGCAGCGGATTTTGACAAACTCAGCTGTGATCCGGCAGAATTGCCTAACCCGAGGCATATTCAGCAAGACCCGGCTGATTGACTGAGCTGCGGGTTCAGAGGTTTGAGGCTTCCGACTTCGCTCTGCGAGCTACGACGGGACAAGTCGACCCCACGAGCAGGCTTAAAGGAAAAAGCTTCAGGAGCTCAGATGTTCTGAAAATTCCAACCACCACCCAAAAGCAAATAAAAACAATATCTAAATTCCAAAGCCCTTAGGGGCGGCTGGCCCCAATCAGCAATGCGGCTTCGCCATAACCTGCGGATATTTTTCTGCGGGTTTTTGGATTTGGAAAACCGGCATAAATGCTGCGATCTTTGGCAAAGGCCGTTTGGCCGGCGCTGCGGTAGTTGCTCAGGCGATCTTCGGGAATAGTTCGGGTAAACCGGCAGTCATTTTGCCAGTCGATATAAACCGGTTTCGGCCGCAAAACGCGGGGATCAATCTGCAGGTCTTCACAGAACAGTTCGGCCAGACGCAATTTTTTAAAGTAGGTCCCGGTCAGCCGCGAAAACGGGACCATGCGGACATTTAAAATCCGGTCCATGATGCCTTCATCCAAGGTCCCAAGCACCTGGATGAGCGTTGAGTAAGAACTGGGACGGCCGCGCCGCGCCTCTTCCAGAGAGATGATGCTGTATCCCTGAATATAATTGGTTAAATTGATGATGCGAGAATCGCCCGGGACGATCCGTTCAGGATGGCTGCCGATTTCTGCAACCGATTGATAAAACTGTGGCTCAGGAAATGTCCGGTCCAGCCGTTTGGCGACAGCCTTGTAGGTCGTCTTGTAATTTCCGGCCGGGTTCCAGGCTGCCCAGTTTGACGTTTGCGCCTCAGACAGGCCGTCGATCTGAGCGTTGATATCATCGGATGTGTACCAGAAACTTTGAATCCACGGACGAACCCGCTTGCCGGTGCGGCTTTTTATCCGCTGCATACTCAGGGCCATTATTTCAAACGGAAAATCACCGGGATTGGGTTTTCCTAAAAAGCCCCGCGGGAAATGCGACGGGTAAAGCATCGGGCAAATGACATCGACATGAGGTGCGATGGCTTCTATCTGCTGGCCGACGCCGAAATCCTCGGTTTTCCATGCCACCAAGCCGAACAAATCCACTGAGATCGTGATTCCAGTCGGTTTTAAGCTGGCATAGGCGGTTTCTAAAAATTTTCCAATACAGGCGGTCCGGTCCAGATTTTCAGGCTTGCCCGGGTAGTTGACCGCGGCAAGGTCGCCGTCGCTGGGAAACCGGATATAATCAAATTGGATTTCATCAAAGCCCAACTCGACAAGCTCTCGGCAAAGCGCCAGATTGTATTCCCAGACCTGCCGGTTAAAGGGATTGGCCCAGTATAAACCCTTTTTATCGCTCCAGGGCCCGCCCGTTCGCAGATCCAGAACGCCCAGGTTGGGATTGCTGCTGACAAGCCGATGGTCGACAAAAACATCCAATTTGGCAATACACCAAAAGCCCCGGCTTTTAAGGGTTTTTAGCGCGCGCTCCAGCAGCCCGTTGGCGGCCACCGCTTCATTTTTAATCGCCGTCTGATTGCGGGTGCGCCAGTAGATCAAGCCATTGGGATCCTTGACATGCAGCACGACGGCATTCAAGCCGGCCAGCCCGGCATAATGGGTGAATTCACTGATCTTGCGTTCAGTAAAGCAGTGCGACGGTAAATAAATTGCCCTGACATTTTCAGGCAGCGCCGCAAGACCATCGGCGCTTGCATAGCTGCTGCCTATTAAAAATACAGAACATAAAAAGAATATCAGCATTGGCATTTTGCCCGGCGGCGGATTTGACACGTGATTCTCCCTTTCGTTTTGATTCAACATGCAGCCCTTTTGCCCTGCGGCGGCAAGATGACCGATCGCAATCATTCGGCTTTGATATATGAGTATATCGGTCTTTGGGCTAAACTCTTGAGTTTGAAATCGAAAAGGGGGAACGACGGGAGGCAGCTCGGATATTTTGCGACAACCTGTCGCAAGAGACGGAAGATTGAATGATGATACTATTGTGAGAAGCTGGAAGGCTTGAACGCGGGGAGGCTTGACAGTGAATATTGCAGTGCAGATTGAATAATTCAGGAATTAGGTCCAGAATGAGAGCCTATTGGGTCGAGTCAAAATCTGTGCCAAAATGATCGGGCATTTGAGTTCCTCCGATATTGTCGTGGATTGAAATTTTACATGATAAGGATCGCATTTAATGGACAATGATCTTTGGCTTGACGCAGGGCTTGCTTATTGACATAGTATTGGAATTCCGAACCAAGCAAAGTTGATATTAGGGCCGCCCGAAATTAATGAAGGCTGCAATCATGCAACCCGGAAGTGATGGGGGATTATGGTTGTGAATTCTCCCTGAGGGCTGAAGCCCGGGCGGTAAAACATTGATGATTCCTTTAATAAAAGTGTGGGCCGGTGTGAGTATCCTGTTTAGCCTCCTGGCAGGTTTTAGCGCGGGTTCAAGTCGGGCGCAATCTTTTACGAATCTTAGGCTCGATGGCGGCCGGGTCTCCTGGTCTAAGCTATCATTTTCGGCCAAAAGTATTGCAGTTTCGGTGACGGTGGAAATGCAACTGAAGGCGTTGCCTGCCGCCGAGGTTGAGGCCGCCCTGATCGCAAGTCCCCGAGGGATCGCAATTCAGCCTTCAACCCCGGATGCCTGGCATAGCGCGGTCAACATGAGCATAGATCCGATTTTTCGTTCACCGGTGAAAATGATGAATGAGGTTTGGTTTAACCCGGAAGATGCAGCGGCGCTGGAATGGGTTCGATTGGACCGGGGCGAAGACGACCAGAAAAAAATTTACCGTTTTACCCGAGAAGGCGTGTTCCGGCACCGAATTGAGCCCGAAGACCGGCGGGAAGCCAAGCAAGCCCCGGAGAAATGGACGGATGTTAAGGATTCCTTCTATCCCTATGACCTGGCCCGATTGGGGTGTCCGAGCGTTTCGGAAAACCTGGCGCTGATTTATGTCATCTCCGCCGCCGTGAATTCCTTAAACCGGCAGCCGCTGTCTGTCTGCGTCTTCGGCAAAAGGCAGCTGCATAACGTCCGGCTGCATTCAGGGGGAATCCAGCCGCTGAAGGTCGACTTTATTGAAAAGCGAGCGCAGGGCGACGTTCGCAGACAAGGCAAGGTTGAGGCCCTTAAAATCATGATCGAGGCAACTCCGATGACGACGGATCAGGAGGAAGTCGAAGAATTTTCTTTTCTGGGTTTTCACAAGGACATTGCGATTTTTGTCGATCCTGTCTCCCGCCTGCCCATCCTGGTCTCCGGTTTCCTGCCCACCGTAGGCCAAGTGGATTTAAAGTTGAGTGAAGCCCGGTTGAAAAACTAACCGATCAAAGAAAAATTTTTCGTGTAGTACTTAGATTTTCTAACCGTGAATGATATCACGGCCCAAGGAAACAAAATAAACCTAACCAGGGGCCACCACGGGGGGGGATCTACTTGAGATGATACGGACCGCTGCTTCAGATTCTCAATGGCTTCAACAAAAATAGGCGTACATTCAGTATCCAGTCCATGGGGGCGGACAAAACTTTGGATGAAATGCTTGATGCGGGCCTGATAGGATTCGCCGTCGGCCAAAACCTGACTTAATTGTTGTATATGCTGATCCAACCCATAGCTGATGTTAAGCAGCCCTCCTTTCACCAAGTGGTGGAAATGGAGGGTACCTTCTTGAGTATTCTTGAATTCAGGCGATAAAATCGTAAAAACAGGTTTGTTTAAAATTCCTGACTCGATCATCATACTGGTATTGATACCTATTGCGGCCGTGCTGTAATACATCGAGTCGAAGAAATCATTCAATGAATCTCCACCGATGGGATTGTCTCCCTGCCGCGGGTAAATGGCGACATTGCCGTAGCTAGTAAAATCCACATCTTTCCACTGGGATGCATTTTGGGGATGCGGTCTCACCAAAATCCCGATACTTTTGAGCAAAGGGCTGGATGAACTTCTCAGACGTTCAATCCATTTAGCGATGAAATCTACCTCATAGGGTGCAATAAATTTCGATGAACATAAGTAAAGTAGGTAAGAACCTTTTGCCTGAAGCCCAACTTTGCTGCGAAATTTATCGCCGGAAGTGGAAGGCTGGCGGGCAAACAGCCGATCATAGCACTGGGCGCCGGTGACGACAATTTTCGATCGAGGTATATAATGCAGTTCAACGGCTTCCTGTTGCTGGATTTTATTCCAAACAAGGACTGCGTCGGGTTCCATTTGAATCAAACTCTTATTTGACAGATTATCCCAACTGGCGACGCACAAACCGGATCTAATATCCAACGCATTGGCGCATTTCAACCAGTCAAGCTGCGTGGCGCGCAAATCAATCAGTGGGCTGACCAAAAACACATCGGGCCGTTCGGACTTGAAAAAATTAACAATAAATGGATGTAGCGGGATGGTCTTTTCGATGATTCTTAAAAACTTGATGACAGACCACATATTTTTGCCGTTGCGGCCAACGAACTTCTCAATCAGCCAGCGTATGGGTCCGGGCACCAACGACGCAGCTCTTGCTCTGAGTTTATGAGCGTCCTGGTAACGCTGATCCAGAAACCGGACATAGGTTTGCAGCCCTCGAATAAATTCGGCCGGTTTCCGCCAAAGCCAGTCTCGATCCCGCTTTGAAAAAACGGTGTAACTTGTTCCCGGAGTTTCCAGGATCAGCTTGGCGACCGCCGTTTCTTCATATATTTCGTCTATTTTTAAAAAACCAAGGTGGATTTGATGACCTTTTTCAGCCATTGAGCGCACAAAAGATTCATAGTATCGGACGTACAACGAGCTTCGCATCAAGAAGAAGATCTTCATTCTTGCCTATTTTCTCCCCTGATTACTTCTAAACATATTTCATACCGACTATCATTACATGCATATCTAAAATATTATCCTTAAGCATTATTGCCTGTCAAGTCCCCGCCTCACCTTAAAAATTATAAAAAAATTCGTTGCACCAGGTTAAGCGAGCAGATAGTATGCTATTGAGTAAGCAAAATCTATCATCAACGATGTGAGAGTATTATGGCATGAGGTATATTATCGTTCAAGTGCGAAAAGGAAATAAACGGGCATGACATTACCGGGTGATTTCCTGGCGATGTGGTATCAAAGGGGATGCTTAAACAATGAGCCGATTTGAATTCTGTGAGGCGGAAGCCCCGGTTTTACATTTAGATCTTTCTGTTAAGGAAAATTCAGGTGATTTATAAAAAAACAAAAGAGAGCCTGGCGAAGATTATGCTGGGCAAGGGTCTGACAAACTCGATTATAGATTACAAGGGTGGACTCACTTTAAAAATAATTCGTCGGAACCGAGCACGGATCAGGAGGCTCAATCGGGAGTCTAGCGAAACTAAAATACGTATGAAAGATTTTCATGATAGATACGCGGCGCTCGCTTGTCGGGTGACTGCTCCGATTGCGTTGATTTCCCAGATTCAACGTTCAGGAGGATCATTTCTCAGCCAGCTTTTCGACGGACATCCGCAGGTCCATGCCCATCCCCATGAATTAAAAATCGGCTATCCCAAGAAATACATTTGGCCCAAACTCGACCTGAGCGAAAGCCCGCAACGCTGGTTTGAATTTCTTTTCGAAGACGACGTCATTCAACATTTTAAAGAAGGCTACAAAAAGAGTGATAAAGCCACTGCGACTTTTCCATTTATTTTTTTGCCGTCCCTTCAAAGAAAGATTTTTCTTAATTATCTCGGAAATGTTAAAAAGCCAATCACCCGGAGGGATATCTTTGACGCCTACATGACTTCCTATTTCAGTGCTTGGCTAAACAACCAGAACATTTACGGACCTAAAAAATTCATCACGGCCTTTACACCACGACTGGCGATGATGAAAGAAAGCATGGAATCATTTTTCGAAATATATCCCGACGGCCGCTTGATATCCGTCGTCAGAGATCCCAAAAACTGGTATCCTTCCGCCGCTCGGCATGAAAACAGAAAGAGAAAGTATGACGATATGATCCAAGCGCTCGAGCAATGGTGCGAAAGCGCTCAAGCTTCTGTTTGGAACAAGGAGAAATATGGAGATCGGGTCTGCATTATCAGTTTTGAGGATTTAATCAGGAGTACTGAACCCGTAATGAGTTACCTGGCAGCGTTTTTAGGGATCGAATTCGACAGGATTATACTGACGCCCACCTTTAATAAACATCCGATCGAGGCCAATACCAGTTTCAGATTAGAAAAATCCGGCATCATGGCCAGCACCCTGTCCAGATACAAGACCTTAACAGAAGAAGAATTACAAATTATCGAGAAAATGACGAGTGCTGATTATCAGCGGGCGCTTGATCAGGCGGTTGTATTTTCGTGAAAGGGTTCTGTCGGATAGGCGTGCTGCTCGTTTTTCCTTAAGACAATGATAGCCACTTTTTCATCCGGTACATCTCTAAGTGTGAATCCGGAATGAGTGAACACGATTTTTGATATTTCGGCATAAGCCGGATTCCACGCAAACATATGTGAGTAGTCCATTTTATAGCTGAAAATACCCTCATAATGAGAATACCTATTCCTGTAAGCAAAGGGGGGATAAAAATCCTTGATGATCAGGCTGCCTTCATTTTTGAGGCACCGGTCGGCTTCATAGGCTATTTTAAACAAATCCTGTCTGTCGCAAAGATAAAGACAAAAGCCAAAAATAATCATATCAAAACTGCCGGTATCAAAAGGCAGATCATCGGCGGTGCCGACCTGAAGCGAGATTTCTGGATATCGATTTTTTCCATCCTCAATGGCTTGGGAAGAGGGGTCGATGCCGTAACACTCAGCCTGGTAGGCGTTGCGAATCAGCTCTAGTCTTTGTGCATTGCTGCACCCAATTTCAAGCACCTTTTTGGGAAATAGCTCGTTGAATTTGATAAGATTGATAACGTTGTCTTCGGTGTCCTCGCCGGGGCCCGAGGACTTCCTGTTTCTATCAAACCAGCGGTTACCTTCTCCGATCTTAAATAGTTCTTTTTGTGTCTTCATATGAATTCACTTATTGCAGGGAGTCAAAATCCCTGAAATTTTCTGATAAGTAGCAGCCGCAATTCATTTTCTACCTATGCCAACATATTTTCAACAATCGATTCAATTTCTTTATTACCCTTCTTTAAATATTTTCTCAGTGCTTTTCGGTTCCAGTAAAATCCTCCGAGTTCCTGATCATATTCGATGCAACTGACGTAAATATGCTTATTTTCCAGCAAATAAAGGTAGGTAGCAACTTCGATCTTCTGCTTGTCGGTTACCTGGAGTGTATGGGCTTGTTCGATCATATGAAAATAGTTCTCTTTGTCTTTGGCATAAATGAGATCCAATGCCCCATAAGGTGGAATACCGGCAATTATACAGGGTATGCCAAGAAAAGTTAATTCCATCCCAACACTTGACCTCCATACCAAGCCACATGTTATGAAGGCGCTCAAATCTTTGATACTGAATAAATCTCGCTTTAATATTATTGTATTCTCGGGTAATTCAGTATCGGATAAAAAAGATGCGAGTGTTTCGGTCGGAGTTTTTTTAGGCTGGTCCTTGATGAATTCTGCCGGATGGGGCTTGATCAGCAGCAGATCGTCCTTTTCGCCAAAATATTTGATGGTTTCCATGATCCACTCGCACATATCATTGAACGCTTCGGATTTATCATCAACCGGAGTGTCATAAAAGACATGCGGAAAAAGCACAAAAGCCTTTCTTCCTCTGCCCTTGTAGTCCTCTATTATCTTGATTATTTCTCTTTGTCTGTCTGAGGGGACGTAATCCATGTCCTTTGTCAGGGCATTTGAAACCGGATTTATCAATTTGCCAAGCTCCAAACCTTGCTCATCAAATCCTGTTAACTCGTCTTTGGAAACCGATAATCCAACTTCCACCTTCGAGTTCGTGAGGTTGGACGAATAAACGTAGCTGGCGCGCTGGTGGTGCTGTCCGAAATAACTCATGTATCCCCTTCTCAGTTCGATAAACTCAATATCTCGGTTATAAGTTGATTGCTCACAAAGCATCTTCAAAACACCATTCGGCACATAATCTGACTCGAATCCGACAAGCCGTATTTTTTTTCCATTTTTATGTGAGTAGTCTTTTAACAAAAGAAAATATTTCAGCAGCAGATCGCACGATTGAATCAGTTCATTGTAAAGGGGCCTGTTGTCTTCATCTCTAAAGACCACGTTGTATCGTTTCTGAATCGTCCGCAATGTATTTCGTATGAGTGGAAAAAAGTTTATTCCTTCAGCTTGCATCTTTTCATTTTCGAGATCAACGTTCCATTTAAAAAAATGCTGTTCTTCGGGTGAAGGTTCTATAATAAACCTTTTTTTTGAAATATATGAATTGCTGATTTGCTCTCCATCAATATCAAATCGGGGATAATATGAGCTCACCAAATCATTTTTAAACTTAAAACAGGATGGAATTCCAAACTTGGAGAGTTCATGTGATATTAAGATATAAAGTTTCGCATTGAATTTTGACTTAACCTGGTGAAATATAAAAATATATTCTGAATTTTTAATATCAACGGGTTTTACATTTTTTAATAATGAACGGGTAAAATAATTATCTGCCAATCGATTGAATTTTTTTCTAATTTTACGTGTCAACACCAGCAAATCTTTCTATTATCGTATTTACTAACAACGGAATTATATAGAGATTGCCAAAGAATTCATCATCTTTTATGCTATTAGATCCCAGCTTAGTGGCGTCCCTCGGTAGGTGTTAATTCTGGCCTTTTTGCCCAAAACAACATCCAGGTAACGGGTATGTAAGCCATTGCCCGGACGGATTGAGCGCACATTTTGGGTGGTAAACGGTTCTCCGGCTTGCATGTCCTGTACGACAAAGAGCGAACGGCGCAAAGCTCGGCTGCCCATCTCGTCTTTGCTTGGACCGTAACTGACCCCACCGAGTGCTTTCTCGGTTGTGCGAACCGCATCTACCATTGCTTGAAATTCACTGGGTTCAAGAGAAAATTTGCTGTCGGGACCCGGAATTGAGCGAGACAGGGTTAAGTGTTTCTCGATGATGCAGGCACCCAGTGCAACAGCGGCAACCGGCACAGCGGTACCTAAAGTATGGTCTGAGAGACCGGTCGGCAAACCAAAGGCGTCGGCCATATGGGGGATCGTCAGCAGATTCATGTCCTCGGGAGTGGATGGGTAGGCGCTTGTGCATTTCAGCAATGCAATCCAATTGTTGCCGGCCGCACGGATTGCTGCAACCGCTTCATCGACTTCGGCCAAGGTGGCCATACCGGTTGACAGGATGATGGGCTTGCCGGTTTCAGCGATTCGACGAATCAAAGGCAGGTCGACAATCTCAAAGGAAGCAACCTTATACGCGGACATCTTCAATTTCTCTAAAAAATCCACCGCCGTGGCGTCAAATGGAGTAGAAAACAGGTCAATGTCAAGATCAACGGCGATTTCTTGAAGCTTGGGCTGCCATTCCCATGGAGTGTAAGCTTCGCGGTAAAGCTCATAGAGCTTGCGGCCTTCCCAGATGGATCCCTTGCTGATTTGAAAATACTCACGATCGCAGTCAATTGTCAGCGTGTCCGGTGTATAGGTCTGGAGCTTAATGGCATCTGCCCCCGCATCTTTAGCTGCTTTCATTACTTTGACGGCTTGATCATAGCTCTGGTTATGGTTTGCCGACATTTCTGCGACAATATAGGTAGGACATCCCTGGCCGATATCATGATCTCTTATTTTAATACGCTGGTTCATTTTGGCTCTTTTTTATTCTCCAAAATCAGATGAGCTGCATGTTGCCCTTTGATTATCGCAGCCCCTGAAAAAATAAACCCTGCTTTTTCAAACGCCGACGTCGATACGGTATTGCTTGTCTTTATGTACGCATGAATTAGGTTCGCTTTCGTGATTTTAAAAATATTTTGTGAGGCAAGATCAATAACTGTTGATCCATAACCCTGGTTGCGGAATTTTTGATCCAAGCTGATAGAAACAGTTGCATCATGGCCCTCTAAATCAAATCTGATCTGACCGATAGGTTTGTGGTCGCTGTTCTCCGCGATAAACAAATAGCTATCAGGATCGTTAATTCTTTGTTTGAACCATTCTACATGATCGCGATAAGGTATTGCATCCGAGACGAATGATTCAGCCCTCACGATCGGATCGCTGGACCATTTCCAGATTAGTCTGCAATCCTTATCAGATGCTTTCCGAAGGGTGATCATTTTAAGGTCATTTCTCTCAGGACTCTTTTGGTTCCCTTGCCGTCGACGAGTTTACGACCACGTCCAGCCATCTCCTCCCGCACATCGGGTCCGAAAGCCAGTTTTTCTAATGCCTTGCTGATGTTTAAGGGTGAGAGAGATTCGTACCAGCCCAGGTTCAGGGCGACACCGGCTTCTTTTAGGCCTTCGGCTACCAATCGCTGATTATCGGCCAGAATGATAACCAGTGCAGGGAGTCCCATGAAAGCCAGTTCCCAGCAGGTGCTGCCTCCGGCAGACACGGCCATGTCAGCCGCACTCATCAGCTCCGCCATATCCAAAGCGTTGTGAATCAAGTGAATGGGTGCCTGTGATTTCCGGCACTCTGTTTGCAGCATTTTCACATGCGGGTTGGCCGAACCGACAACGATTATTGCCTCAAGCCCGTCAACATTTGCGAGCTGAACGGCTTGAATGACCTTAAGGGTTTGATTGTCTGAATCTTCCCCTCCTAACGATACGAGAAGTTTGCGTGCCACGTCCGGTGTTTTTCGTTTCCAAGAGGTCCGATTGAGAAATTCCGGCCTCAGCAATGCGTAGCGCGGGCCAAAGAGCAAACGGGCATCTCGGTCCGGGGCGTAGTGCAATTGTTCAGCATTGATGTTTTGATTCAGTAAAATGTCGCAACAATACTGATTCAAGTGGGCTGTGTCGTCTATGACCAGCAAGCGATGGCCGGCCTCTTTGATTGACTGCTGATAAGATGCGTCGAAATGATAGCCGTCAAGCACCACCCAAGCATTCTGATGTGATTGTAAAACCCGGGCAGTAGCCGACCAGTCAGCCGGATCGGGATAAGGCCGTTCTAACAAGGCAACTTGAAAGCCTTCATCCAGGATCCTTTGATGCAAGGATTTACTTTTGCAGGCCGAAATGAATGTGACGTCTACTCCCACTGCCCGCAAAGTCTGGGCTAAAGCGAGGCAGCGCATCAGGTGGCCGGTTCCGGTGCGTTCCGTAGCATCTGCACGGATGATCACTTGCTTGATCATGTTTTTGAGAAAGTCACTTGTTTATCTCAATTTAAAATGTTTCAGCGAGGGCCAATCCGCTTCTCGCTTTTGTTGGCTAAAAATAGTTTGTCTTTCTCAATCGATTTTTTCAAACCATTGTTGCGATGAAAGCGGCTGTTAATTTGCATAATTTCCGGCTCTCGCTCGAGAAGGGCCAGAATATCCTCCGTGCGAAATTTTGCATTTGCAGGATATAGCTTTTCGTATACCTTGGTAGCGAATTGGAGATCTTCCGGTTCATCGACCGTCCAGCGCAAATTAGATAAGTTCTTGCGATATTTGTATTGGCCAATTTTAAATCTTTCCGGATGGGATCGAATAAAGGACGTAACATGCTCCAGATGCGAAGGCAGCACTGCCTCTTTCCAGGCTTGCGTCAGAGCAGCAAACGAAAATATTTCAGCATCCAAACCGTCCGGCAGGGTCGGTTCCTGACAATTGCTGGCATAATCGCACTGCGAATCCAGATAAAATTTGATCAGATCGTCTATCAGCCATGGATCGGTCAGGGGGCAATCACCGGTCAACCTCACCACGTGTTTGGGATTATACGGTTTGGCTGCCTGGTAAAACCTGTCGAGCACGTTTTCCAAGTCGCCGCGAAAGCAAGCAACTTTTATCCGCCGGCACAGGGTTTCAAGGACGCCGTCCTCCTGATGATCGCTGGTTGCCACAATCAGCTGCTCGACTCTCTTGCAGCGCATGAGGCGTTCAATTTGCCTCTCAATCATCGGGCGGCCCAAAATCGGTTCCATGACTTTACCTGGTAGCCGGCTGGAACTCATTCGGGCTTGAAGTATTGCCAATGTCGTAATCATCGTAAATTGATCTTCAATCAAAAGACATTTACGTCAAGCGCCTGAATCCGGATCGAGCGGGAAGACCCTGCAATTCTTGCATAATCTCATTGCGGTCCATGACACCGGACAGTTCCGCGAAAGTTTCGTCCGCCGCATCAAGATAGGCCTGAACATATTCTTTGGTATGTGCATGCATGGCGTAGTATAAATTGGATGCCAGAAACCCTTTTTCGAGCATTGCTTGAATAAAGAAAGCCTTCATGGCGCCGGCAGATTCGCTTGAGAAGCTGAAATGACTTAAAGGCGCTATGCCGCTGATGTTGACGGTCAGACTATGTTTGGCCGCCAAGTGTGCCCATCCTTGCTGTATCTGCCGTCCGAGCTCCTGCAGATGATCGGCGACATGTTCGCGACGGTGTTTTTGAATGGTGGCCAGCGCGGCAGTCGGACCAATTCGTTCCGTCCAATTGGTGGAACTGATAAAAGTGGATTGAGCAGCCTCCATGACAGAGCCCTTACCGATTACGGCCGCAATGGGATAGCCGTTGCCGAGGGCCTTGGAAAAAACAGCAATATCAGGGCGCACTTCTGATAAAAGAAGATGCGCGCCTCCGGTTGTCAACCGGAATCCCGATGATACTTCATCCATGACCAGAACGGCACCCAGATCATCGGCCACGGTTCGGACACCTTCGAGAAACCCGGGTTCCGGGTACTGATTGCGAATCGGTTCTATTGTAATGCAGGCAATATCTTTGCCGTGTTTCAAAACGATTTCTTCGAGTTCTTCAACATGGTTATATCGGAACGGGAAGGCGCTATCAACAAGGGAACGTGGAACACCGGCCGGGCTTAGGCCGGGAAGAAGGTGGTCGCCGAGGGCTTGGTTATCCCTCAGATTGGCAGCCAGATACCAGTCGTGCCAGCCGTGATACCCGCAGAAGGCAATTTTATCTTTGCCGGTGTGAGCACGGGCAATTCTTACCGCAATCGCCATTGCCTCTCCGCCGGTTCGGGCATAGCGCACCATTTCCGCCCAGGGATGCAGTTCGCATAAGAGCTCCGCAAGCTCTATCTCCTCGGGACAATTAAGCGAACAGCTTGTGCCGTTTGCGATGGCGGTTTTGACTGCGTCGTCAACTTCCGGATCGGCATAGCCAAGGATGTTTGCCCCGATTCCGGATATGCTCATGTCGATATATTCGTTACCATCCAAGTCCCATACGCGTGCGCCCGCTGCCTTGCTGAAATACCCCGGCCAGATGCCCTGGGAAAACATGTCCGGTCGCTTGGATAGGAGTTGAGTCATTCCGGGGATGATACGTTTGGCCCGTTCCTGCATTGCGAGGCTTTTTTGCAAATTCATAGACAAATTTTTCATATGTCCCGATCAATCCTGACGCCTGAATTTAGCCGGCAACCGACCATTTTTGTAGAAACATTCAACCCAACCCTTCATCGAATTGAAAGGCTAGGCCCAAAGCGATGGGTTGATGATTTTTTCATCAATATTTTTAAACTCTCCACGCAGGGCTGCAATAATTTCCGCCGGAAGTTCGGTTGACCAAAGCTTAAGATTGTCAGTTACCTGTTGCAGCGTTTCACATCCTAAAACCACTTTTTGAGCGGGATAAACGGATCGCACATAGCCCAAAGCCAGCTGCTTCTGAGAAAAGCCGGTTTCCCGTGAAAAGTCCTCAAGCCTTTCCAGTATCGGTATCGCAAATTGCATGGATTCGGGTAGATCATCAACACTCATGAGCAGCAGCCCTTGCAGAAATACGCTGCGAACATATACTTGTTTCCCGCACCGCTGCGCTTCCCGCAGAGCCCCCGCTTTTTCAAAACGCCTGTCGAGAATATTCGAAGGCATTTGGACCAGATCGATGTCGCTTCTCTCCAAAGCTCGAACCGCTGCCTGCGGTGTATATACCGAAACTCCAATGTGTTCGACAAGGCCGTTATCGACGAATGCATTGAGCGTTTCACTGAGTCCTGCGTCCCATAAATCAAGCAGGTTTTCTCGGTGAAGCATCAAACCATACAGTCTGGCTTGACC
Source organism: uncultured Desulfosarcina sp. (assembly GCA_964435765.1). Taxonomy (GTDB): domain Bacteria; phylum Desulfobacterota; class Desulfobacteria; order Desulfobacterales; family JAFDCJ01; genus JAFDCJ01. The sequence goes on along the minus strand of CAYTBC010000010.1, from coordinate 7,472 downwards.
CAGGCGGGCCAGAGTTTGCTGCAAGGCCGAGCCCAAGGCGTTTGAGTCCTGGTGGTCCAGCATCGGATGAAGTTTGCTGATCACTCTGGCTTGCCGGGTTATCCCTAAAGAATTTAGCACCCGACCCAGTACGCTTTCACTTTCACCGTAAGCCTGGGCCGTATCAAATTCGCGCACGCCTTGGTTCCAAGCCTCAGCAACCATCGATTCAACTGTATGAAAGGCGGGCCGCCCCGTTTTGTTGGCGATTCCGTAATGCATGCCATGCTGGGCGGTTCCTAAAACCAGTCGTGAGTTTTGTGAGACCGCAGATGCCATGATTTATGCACCTTCGAATATTTCCTGAAATGCATTGCATACGGTATCTACATCCTGACCGGTCATTTCAGCATGCATGGGAAGCGAAAGAATTCGATCGGAAGCCGCTTCCGCCACCGGGCATAAACCGGTTCCCGTACCAAATTCACGGCGATAAAAGGGGTGCAGATGCACCGGAATATAGTGTACGTTTACTCCGATGCCTTGCCGGCGCAATTTCCGAAACAGTTCCGTGCGATTGACTCCGAGATATCTGGGATTCAGCTGAACCACATACAAATGGTAGGCATGCTGTGCATCGCTGATTACTGCCAAGGGAGAGATACCGGAGATGCGGGCAAAGAAATCATCGTATTGCTTTGCGATTTTTCTGCGCTTGTCCAAAAAATGGGGGAGTTTTTTTAATTGAGAAAGGCCCAATGCGCACTGAAGGTCGGTAAGACGATAATTGTAACCCAGATCAATCATTTCGTAGAACCACGAGCCTTCTTTTTCCCTTTGATGATGATCGGTAGTAATGCCGTGGTTTCGGAATCGGCGCATACGTCCGGCAAGTTCCGGATTATCCGTGGTGATCATGCCGCCTTCACCGGTCGTAATATGCTTGACCGGATGAAAGCTGAAGACGCTGAGATCGGCCAAAGAGCCGACGCGCTTACCCTTGTAAGAAGCACCAAGGGCATGGCAGGCATCGGCCACCAGCGCAATCCCATGCTTGTCGGAAATGGAGCGGATGGCATCATATTCAACCGGGTGTCCGGTATAATCCACGGCAATTATCGCTTTGGTGCGCGATGTAATCTTGGCCTCGATTTGAGCCGGGCTGATTAATAATGTATCGGGCTCTACATCGGCGAAAACAGGGGCGGCACCCTGGAAGACCACACAATTTGCGGTGGCGGCAAAAGTCATCGCCGGGACGATGACTTCATCTCCCGGGCCTATTCCCAAACCAAACATGGCTGCATGCAGAGCGGCCGTACCGCTGCTGACCGCAACAGCCTGCCTGGCGTCGACAAAATCGGCAACGGCCTGTTCAAACTCGGCCACCTTGGGACCGGTGGTCAGCCAGTCTGAACGCAATACTTCAACCACCGCACGAATATCTTCTTCGTCGATGGATTGTCGGCCATAGGGAATCATAAATCTTTTATAATTTGTTGCATTTCTGACATGGTTAAACGCCAGGGATTGGTTCCGGAGTCATATTCGAAATCATCCGGGACTTTTCTTCCGCCGTCCCAGGAGCTGCGTCTTGACCAGAACATAAAGTCCGGCTGTATCACGTAAAACGAATCAAATTCCAACGTTTTTCTGGCTGCATCCCGCGGTATCATGAGTTCATGAATTTTTTCCCCCGGTCGAATTCCAACGATTTCAGTTTCACATTCGGGGGCGACTGCCTTAGCCAGATCCATAATATTCATGCTGGGTATCTTGGGGACGAAAAGTTCGCCGCCGCACATATGCTCCAAGCACCATAAAACAAATTCGGCGCCCTGTTGCAGCGTAATCCAAAAACGAGTCATGCGCGGGTCGGTAATCGGCAGAACGCCGGTCTCTTTTTGCTGCAGGAAAAAAGGGATGACGCTGCCGCGGCTGCCGGCCACATTGCCGTAACGCACCACGCTGAAAATGGTTTCCTCCCGGCCGACATAGGAGTTTCCCGCAATAAACAGCTTGTCCGAACAAAGCTTGGTGGCACCGTAGAGATTAATCGGATTTGCAGCCTTATCGGTGCTCAAGGCAATTACTCTTTTAACCCCTTGATCGATAGCGACGTTAATTACGTTTTGGGCGCCCAAGATGTTGGTTTTAACTGCCTCAAAGGGATTATATTCAGCTGCCGGAACCTGTTTTAGGGCGGCGGCATGAATGACATAATCTACACCTTGAAAGGCACGGTTTAATCTTTCCTTGTCTCTTACATCGCCAATGAAATAGCGCATGCAATCATACCCTGAAATCGGGTAGGTTTGTGACATATTAAATTGTTTAAGCTCATCGCGGCTGAATATAATCAGACGTCTGGGCTTGTATTTTTTTAATATTACTTCAGTTGCTTTCTTCCCGAAAGAACCGGTGCCGCCGGTGATAAGGATATTTTTGCCATTGAGCATCAAAGTTCACCTTAGTCTCTGAGTTGTTATTTCTTCACTTAAAAGCAGACAACCTCGCGCAACGCTGACTGATAGTCGTCGCTTGTCAGGTCCTCAAAAATTTTCAATTTGTTTTTATCCAGGGTCGGAGCGGCGTTTGAACTACCTGCATTGCCGTCACTTTCGGCTTCTGTAAAGACGTTTTTGCCTGCGCTGGGATGGCTGTTAAACGTTGGCGTTAAAAGGATCGCATCGTAATTTATCCCCAAAAAATTTGCCAGATAACGCATCACCGCTTCCGTATTGGCAAGCAAATCTTCTGATTTGATCAGGCACACCCGCTCACTGTATTTTTGCTTGTTCAAGCGCAGCGCGTGAATACTTTTTTGCCATTCACTGACAGACCGCCGGATGTCGGCGGTTAACTGAGGATTATTTGCGCAGGCCGAAATATACCAGCTTGTCGGATTTTTGACAAGAGAAACTAATTTGCCGTCGGGGTATACCTCAAAGAAACCGGCTATGTTTTCTTCTAACATTGTCAGCCACGGCGCAAAGGCAGTGACAATTTTTTTGGGCTGGCCCAGATTGCGATAATTTAACCAGGCACCAAAATAAGATGTCATATAGGCGTCAAATACATCCCGCTGCTGTACCGGGCGCACTGATTTCAGGTACCTGATAAAAATTTTTTTTTGCAGATGGGGAAGGAAAATAAAATACGCTAAACTGTCATCTATTTGCGCCCGGGTATTTCCTTTACGCAGATGCTCGCACAGCCCCTCTTCAAAAAAAATTTCAAACAATTGCTGCGGATTTTCGGTGAGCTTAAATTTGGGCCACTCGCTTGGGTGTGGGTATCCGATCAAAAACTCCTGCGGATGGCAATGGATTTCAGGGTGGCCGTCAAAGAGCTGGTTTAGCCGGGAGCCACCGGAATTTTCAATTTGAGAAATCAGCGCCAGAGGTGCGGTGACCGGCGAAATATGCTTTAAACAAACGCGGATGAGATCATTCAGACATGAATCCTTATGCCTGGATGCCTTGGCAATCAGCTTTTTTCTCGACCGGCTGCGAATATAGGTGCTCAAATTTCTCCGGTTTTTTTCGGTCATCAGACAGCTTAAGGTTTTTTTGCCGAGTCCTCTTTTCGCATCTAATTGTTTGATGAACTGATAATTCAATTAATACATCCTTTGGGATACCTGGATTTAGGATCGCACCCGGCGCTTGCCGTTGACGGCGAAAAATGCACCCCCCAAAGTGCAGTTGAAATTCGTCGGCAAGCTTCAGGCATTTGATGCACAACCGACGATGAATTTTTCGTATCTGCCCAACACGTCGCTGTCGGCGGCACCGCCGTGCACAATTTCTGAGATGAATCTGGCGACATTTTTCTTTTCATACGGCACTTTCGTTTTGTCTAGATGCAACGACAATAAGGCATCCTTTAATTCAGCCTCATTGTGTATTATCCAACAGGCGCCCATTTCCTCGCACAGCGTCGTGTTGGCATGCAAATACTTGAGGTAAAGCACCGGTTTGCCAACCATCAGCGCTTCGGTAATGACGCTTGAACCCACGACCAGCATGACATCGGTCCATTCGCACAATTCAGCAGTCAGTACGTGGGAGACATTCGGCAGCTGAATATCATCAAATATATCCTTGTTGCCGCCGGACCGGGTATGCGGCTTGATGCAGGCTTCAATTTCAACCAGGTCGGCCAATATGCCGAATGTGTTTATCATCCTCGATACATCCATGCGGCATTGCGGCTTGGACGACATGAGAACAACTTTTAATTTTCCCGGACTGCCGGCGCGGCGATCTATTACTTTGGGCACAATTTTTTTATTTTGGGCCAGCCATTCGCTGCAGTACCGGGCGCTGCCGAGCACGGTAATTTTTTCACCGGCGACGCCGGATTTAATGAGAATCTCTTTTCGCAGCCGGTTGGGCGCAATAATAAAGTCGAAGCGGTTGAATTTGGCATTCCGTCGTGTATCCGTCGATTTCGGCTTTGTGATTTCATTCGTATATAATTGAACACCATGCGGCAGTGACAGGGTCGGCACCGACATTTCTTTGGCAGCCTTTAAAAAAGCGTCAACAACGTAAAGCCTCGGCATGACGTAATCAAAGCAGACCGCCTTCGCTGCGGTCTGCTTCAAAATAGATCGCGCCCACCCGGTGCGGTAATACATTTTGCGCATCAGCTTATAAGTGACGGTGCCTACCATTCCAACCAATTGTCCCAGCACTTTGGAGGCAGCGCGGGCGCGCCCGCGGGTCTTAAGGCGGGTCTGGCAACCGAAGCTGGTATCCATCACCCGCTGCAGGAATCCATAAAGTGGATCGCCTTGGCGGCCATAGGCCGTGTGAAGATAATCCACCGCGGCCCCCTTGCTTTTTATAAAGTCAAGACGATAATCGCCGGCAATATCATAGCGCGGGTTCATACAATACACCGCCACCGGATAACCATCTTTTTTCAATTTCCAGGCGACCGGCGTAATGTGGTCGATGTCGTTAAAGTGTCTTACTAAAAACAGATACATGTTTGAAATTTTCTTGGGATTGGTTCTTTCTTGGGTATTTGGCAGTCGCAATCCACAAATAGAATCGGTGCGTATGGTCCGCACATGTCTGGCGTTGGATTTTGGGTTTAGCACTCCCTGCGAGCCACATTTCAGGAAATCTTCACCGTCAGGCCCATTGCGTCATCATAGACCGCTGCCGTCATTTCATCAATGATTGCCAGCTCTTTTCGCTCCAAGGTCTTATAGCGGGTCAAGGCACTGGCCATAATTTTTGAATCTTCAGCTTTGAAGCTTGTATTGGGCTTGATGGGGATTTTATTGAACGTCGGTGTCAATAAAATGTTATCAAATTGGATGTTCAAAAAATCAGCTAAATAATGCATGACCGCCTCAGTTCTGCCGACCAAATCTTTAAAGCTGATAATGCAGACCCGATCGCCGTATCTTTTTTTATTGTTCAGCAACGCCTCGGCATTTTCGCGCCATTGAGACAGGGCCTGTCTTATATCCCCGTACTTGGCCTTAATATGTCTGCTGGCCGAGGGAAACCAGTTTTTCGGGTCGCGCAAAATCGATATCAGCCGACCGTCAGGATAAATCTCGAAAAAAGATTGCATATTGGCCGCAATCATAGCCAGCCTCGGGGTGAAGGCGGTGATAACCTTTTTGTGTCCAAGACTGTTCTGATTGTTGATCCACGCTCCGAAATAAGATGTCATGTACGCATTAAAAACATCGCGGATGATTTTCGCTGGCACGGCTTCCAAATATTTAAGAAAAATCTCCCGCTGCAAGGGGAGCAAAAAAATGAAGAGAAAGGTTTCCCGGTACTTCTCCATCTTCTTATAACCGAACCTGAAATGACGAACGACAATATCCTCGAAGAGAATTTCGAACCAGCGATCTGGAGTATCGTTTAAGTCAATGTTGGGCCAGATGTATTTTTTAGGAAAGCCGATTTTCAACTCGTGCGGGTGCGCATGCACCTCAGGGTGACCGTCGAAAAGCTGGCTGAGCATCGATCCTCCCGAACGCTGTATTTGTGATATCAATACCAGCGGCATCGTCACCGGACGAGCACTTTCCAAACACAGCTGATAAACGTAGTCGAACTGTGCTTTGCTGCTTTTCAATTGTCCATTAATCATTTTTTCGCTATGGCTGTTGACGGCTAATTTTTGACCTTAAAAGGCCGCAATATGATTTTTTTGATCTTATTGATCCTGTTTTTTTTAAACAGTTCCTTAATGTACAACGAAGAATACCGGGGTTCAATTACCGGATTCGAACAGGGGGTCCAATCTTCGCAGTCATAGCCGATGGTTTCCATGTAGGGCAGATAGGCCGGTTTAAAATATTCAACATCCTCCTCGGTAAACCAGTGACGCCAATCACCCGAGCTTTTTTTCCGAACCACCTTTGATTTTCCGGTGGCCGCGGGAATCTGAGCCCCGGAGCTTATTTTATATCCGAGATATTTATTCAACCCATCAAAATTATCCTGGATCATGTCCTCATATTTAAAGACAAACCAATCACTTCCGGCGCTTTTCACGAAATCGCTCATGCGCTGATGCAGCCTCCGCTCTTTTTCAACCAGCTCTTCGAGGGTCATAATCCGGCCGCTGCGGTTGATGTAGCGATACAGTTCATGGAATGCAATGGACTTCGGATCCTGCTCCTTTTTTTCAACCAGGCTGAGATGCTCCCGGTATTGCTTCCTGAGTCCCTTGTGGCCTTTGTGCCACCTGAAAAGCATGCGGCTTACCGCAACGTCGCGGGGATCGCGCGCCATCCAAATCTTGCGGTCGAAATTCTCCCTGGCAACCAGCTCCTGATAAAGTTCGAAAGTCTTGCCTTTTTCCTCACTGTGGGTGTGTTTGTAGACGACGTTTTCGAAGTCGCCGGAATATTTTCCAGGTTGGCCGCCGGAAAAGCTGCGGCAATTGGGAATTCCTCCGGCTACTTTGAACAAAAGGCCTGTGGTACCGGATTTGCCACGGCCTAAGATTAAAATTTTCATTTTGCTCCTCTAACCAGGTTCTATCGCAACGGGCTTTTTCAGCCGCTAATTTTAAAAAGCGTTTTGGAGATCTGATCTATCTGCGGCTCTCCGTCGTCACCGAGCACGCGGCGAAATCTTGCGATTTTGGCCCGCACCTCGTCATGGGTGATATCCGGATAGCGGTGGCGCTGAAACGCTATGGACTTCAGTGAGCCGGGAATGTGAGATTTATAGCTCTGCCGTGCGCGCCGATGGGTTGCCTGCAGCCAGCCCGCCAGGCGGTCCGCCAAAGGGGGCGGCGGTGATTGGGACAGGCCCTCGGCAATCTTTTCCAGGACAGCGACCATGCGTTCACATGCCAGCGGCCCGTCCTGTGCCGCCAGATGACGGCGTATCAGGGCTTTTTTGTCATCTTCATTTGAAGCCGGCAAATCGCCGGATAGACAGCACTGCAGCGTATCCCGCAGTTCATCGAAGTCAAAACATTGATGGCTCAACCGGTTGGGC
>CAYTBC010000009.1:254-52264 GCA_964435765.1 uncultured Desulfosarcina sp. | reverse complement strand
GGCAACGAATTTTGCCGTACAACTTTTTCTGCCGATACTGGGGCACAAATACGACATGCTATTTTCAATTCCCCCTGACATGCGATAAACTTGACCAATCATGCATAGGTAATTCCTCCTGTCTGCCCTCTTGGGGCTCTCCCGGGGAATTACCTATATTATTTCTCACCGGATCGGTAGAACCTATCCGGGTCCTCCACCAGAGGTGGAGGGCTTATATCTGACGGACCATGATCCGCCACGGTTTGCGGAATCCAGGGAAAACCGTGAAAAAAGGCCGGCGGACAACCTCTTGGCTTACATTCATCTCATCAGAGGATTTTCTTTTTTATTGCAGAAATTAGATGATATCAAGCAAAAAATTCAGGACAAACTGATAAAAATAGTTCTCCCCGGGGATAACATGCGCTAACCAGTGCTTTTTTAAAATATTTTTAATATTTTTTCAGCTGCTTAGATGGCTTGACGACTAAATTTTTCCGCCTGCAATCATATCATAAGACGGTTGCAAATTAATTTAAAGGTTGTTAGAAATCAAGGCTAAACTCATTGTACCCGTTCACAATATGGTCGTAAAAATACAACAAGGGCACAAGTCGTATGAACTTCAGGGGGTTGAAACTTCCGTCAATATCGGCCGTGGTGGCGACCTATAATCGCGCCGACTATTTGCGAATCTGCCTGGCTTGTCTTGCATCGCAGGATTATGAAGGCGATTGGCAAATTATCGTTGCGGATGACGGCTCAACAGATCACACACCGGATGTGATATCAGAAGCCCGCTCACACAGTCGGGGATTGGAAATTCAGCACTGCTGGCATGCGCACCAGAACTACCGGCGTGCTTTTGTTCTCAATGCCGGAAGCCGCAGGGCCGGCGGTGATTTCTTGATTTTTCTGGACAGCGATTGCATACCGGCTCCCAACCTTCTCTCCACTTATGCCGCCCATTTCGCGCCGAATGCCTTTTACCTCGGCGGCGTCTACTATCTTAATCAGCAGCTTACCGAAACTGTGCTGCAAGACCATCAATCCTTTTCGCAGCAGAACTTCTGGTCCCGGGCTGCCCAATCGAAAAATCTGAAGAAAGGATCTGCCAAGAGAAATTTTAAACGCTACTGGAAAAGCAGGCTCTACATCGCGTTTAATTTCAGAAGACCCAAGATCTGGGGCGGAAATTGCGCCGTGAACCGTGATGTCTTTGAAAAAATAAACGGTTATGATGAAAATTACGCTGGATACAATAAAAGCGATTCCGACCTGCGCAACCGCCTTATTAAAGGATCTTACCGTGCGGTGCCATTGCAGACAAAAGCCCGCGCCTATCATCTATACCACCCGGTCGAAAAGTGGCGAACCGCCTCTCAGATTATCGATCAAAATGAGCATCCCTATTTCAAATGGCCGGACCCCGATGTGGTGTGCAAAAACGGGCTGCGCAAGTTGTGAAGGTAAGACCGTTTTGGGTTCAAGGTTCAGGGGTCCAGGGTTGAAGGAATAAAAAAGGGATAATGTATGACCTGTGTTATCTACACCTGCCATAATATCGTTCCACTGGCTGCGGGCCAAGAGGAGCGGGGCACGGTCGACCTGAGCACATTTTTGCGCCAGCTGCACTGGTTAAAGCGTTTAGGGATTCGGTTTATCCCCATGCGTGATCTGTGGGCGTGGCTGCAGGGCCAAAAAAAAATCCCCCAACGATCGGCCGTATTGACCTTCGATGATGCCCTGATATCAATTGCCGACCACGTGTTTCCCTATCTAAAACAGCAGGCGATACCCATTACCATATTTGTTATTGCCGGTCTCATCGGCCGCGAGAGCCATTTTTCAACCCACCCCTCAGCGCCCGGGCGCCGTCATCTTGATCTCGCGCAGTTGAAAATGCTGTTAAAGACCGGCCTGGTTGAAATCGGCGCCCACGGCTACCGCCACCTGAATCTGACCCGGGTCGACGGCGACCAATTGCGGCAGGAAGTGCAGCATGCCAAAGATCTGCTGGAAAAATCTCTTGGCGTGGAGGTCCCCTACCTGGCCTATCCCTGGGGCAATACGACGGAAGCAGCGACTCAACTGGTTAAAGAAGCCGGCTACCAGCTGGCCTTTACCACTCAGAAAAAAAAGCTTACCTCCAACAGCATCGACCTTCTGCGCATTCCCCGTGTCGCCTGGAGTCGTCGAGCCACATTATTTAAACTCGGAAAGTACTATCTGATTCCCTGGATGCGGTCGGCGGGTTAGGCTGGGGATAGGATATAAACAGAAGCTGGGAGGCTGGGAGGCTGGGAAGCTGGGAAGACGGAAGGTAAAAAAAAGGAAGGTAGGAAGATGAGAAGGTGCGAAGGTCGGAAAAGGAGGAATCGAAGTTGGTTTCATTAAATGTAAAAATGACTATAATTCGCTTGACATGCCATGCTGCGATCATGATATCTGTAATAGAATAGACAATGGTGGGTACGGAGATACTGGCAAGCTGTATCAAATAGTGTTTATATTTTTTAAAACCAAGGGAGCAGTCTGCAACAAAAAAAGATATTGAGAACCTTCTACAACAAACAAGGGAAAAACCCGAAAATCCTTCATTAGAAGAGGTTGAAAGTGAGTTAGAAAAAGAAGTAAAAGCCGCTTTAAAAAAACAAAAAGAAAAAGCTTTATCCGAATATGAAAGGGGAAACAAAGCCTATCAAAATAATTATTTTCAAGTTGCTGTTGATCACTTTAACAATGCTCTTTCATCTTAATCAGCAACAAAATTACAATGCTTGTGTTTTTGGATATCAGGACAGACAAGAAAATGAGAAAAAATTAGTCCATATAATTGGAAAGCATAGACTCTGCGCCTTGAGCCTTATACCTTCCATTACATTCCTGACACCTGAAGCCAGTAATCGGTCCTTCCCCATCACCTCAACAAGCTCAACAAACCGATAAACTCAATTAACTCCGATTTCCAGAATCCAGTATCCAGCATCGAGTATCCAGCGACCGGCATCCGGCTATTTCGATCCAAATATTTTTCGCCCGATATTGCGGATCAGATACTTCAGCCTGGGATGGGTGCGGAGGTTGAGCATAACAAGCTCAGAGTACAAATTATCAATTTGTTCGGGCTGCAGCGTTGACGACATGTACTGTTTCGGTGCCCGGTAGGGCAGACAAATACTTAGGGGAAGTTTCTTGTTTTTGACCAATCTTGAGTCTATCAGAAGAAAATAGGCCTTTGCATGGGAAAGAATCGATTGGCGAATGTCGCGGTAGGCAAGCGCAAATAGATCCGGATCACTGATATAATGCAGATGCGCATAGGGGATGCGTTTTCTTCTTAATTTTGTATAAATAATGTAACACTGACGGCCGTTGCCGGTCAGCAAAAAATGAAAACACGGGTATTGTTGATGATCATTGAAAATTTTTAGATCCTGCCCTATAAGTTTTTTTTCGATTACCGCTGAATCATGCGTCCGAGTTGCCGGAGCATATTTTGGCTGAGACAGGCGACGGCCAAAAGGCAGAAGCAGGCGACCCTCGGCATCCAGGTCCTTAAAACCCAGCTTGTTTTGTATCTGGTATACGTTTTTCGCGGGCGTCAGATCCGTAATGGTATAATCTTGCATGCCGCGCAGGGGTAAAATCAAAGATATCGCTCGGCTGCGATAAGCCTTGTGCACATACCAGGAAGTCAAATTACAAAATTTTTCAACTTTATCGTTTATTCGTCTCCGGCTGAAAATCATTCCGAGGAATCCAACAGTTCGATTGCCGTCCCTTAAAATGAGTTTCATCCCGCTCCCATTGATATTCAAAGATTTTTCGCCCTTTCTCTTTACCGCCGGTGCCCCAGATATCCGCAAGAATGTCTTCGATACCCTTGAAATTGGCACAGTCAATTTTTTGTACTTTGACCAATTTGCAGCCTTTCATGATGCACAGGGCGGGTTTATTTACGTTTATGATGTAATATAAAACTGATGCCGGCTGGAAAGCCAGGAAGCTATGAGGCTGGAAGGCTGGCGACTAAAAATATCCTTCGGATTCCCAACATCTCAGCTTTCTGGCCTTCAAGCTTCCCGGCTTCCCAGCATCAAAATCTCATTCAACTTTTTAGCAATTTCTGATAGAAATCCAGCGTTCTCTCGGCCTGAAGCGTCGGTGAAAACCTTTGAATGGCGGTTTTAAGAGAGCTGTGTCCCATTGCGCGCAATTTGACTTCATCCCGGATAAGTTCCCCAAGGATGTTGGCCAGGCTCTGCCATGATAAATCCATCAATCTTCCGGTAACATGATCCTCGATGAGTTCCGGCAGAAAACCGATGCCGGGGGCGATGACCGGAATGCCGGCCGCCATTGCTTCACGCACCGTCCGGCACGATTCATCGGATCCGGGACTGGGATAGACCAGTACATCCATGGCCCGGTAGGCTGCGACCAGGCGATCGCCGTGACAATATCCCGCCAATACAATTCTATCCGAAATGTCCATCTCGCGCGCCGGCTTTTCCACCACCTTTTCCACGGCCCCTTCCCGCCCCCGTCCGACCAGCAGCATCTGCAGCCGCGGATGCGCCTTGGCAAGCGCGTGGATGGCTTTCAACGGTATGTCGAATCGACGGCTACCTCTGATGCGGCTGACAACCCCGACCACAAAAGCGTCGGGCTTCAACCCGAAACCGAATGGATCTTCTGAAATTTTACGCTGCGGGGAAAACCGATCCAGGTCGATTGCCGGCTCAATTATCTGCACAATTTCAGCCGTCAACCCATGGCAGGCAACGGCCCTTTGCTTGCCTTTTGAATTGATGACCACCATTCCCTGGGTGCCGAATTGATACAACAACCTGGATCTAAAATCACGCGGGGGACCTTCGGGATCATAACAGCTTCTCACAATTACAGGGGGTTTTGATAGACCTCTGCTCAAAAATCCCATCAGGTGGGCGTTGCTTTTATGACAATGGATGACATCCGGTTGAAATCGTTTCAGACAAAGACGTAAATTTGTACAATCTTTGTATGCGGGCAGGAGCTTGAAATGCTTGGGCATTTCCATGACGTGAATCGGGTCCAGTTTTTTTTGACGGGCATTGTAATCAACGCAGCGTTCGGACCGATCGGCGGGGCCGCGTCCACACACAAATTCAATTTGCGCACCAAGTTTCATTTGAGCCAACGCCAAATCCACCGCGGGTTCGGATATTTCAGTCCACTTCCAGTTGCTGAGCAGGTGTAATATCTTGAGGTTTACCATAAACGTTTATGACCTTTAAGGCTTGAAGGCTGGGAAGCTGGGAGGCTCGGAAGACAGAAAAATAGTTTTTTTTCCCGCTCTTAATGCCGTTTTGCCCTGCGCCCTGATTCCTTTTTCCGCATTCCGAATTCCGACTCCCGAATTTCTTAAGCCCTCCACCGTCTACCTTCAACCCCATGCCTTATACCTTGAGCCGTGCGCTTTGCGCTGGAGCCGTCTACCTTTTACCTCTTTCTCCTTTAACCTTTCTCCTGATAGCGTTCGGCCTTCTTCTGTTCGCGCCGTTCTTCCCTCTCTCTGCGCCGCTGCCGCCTCCATTGATATTCGGGATACAAATGCGGATAATATTTCTTCCAGCGTTTATGAACCCAGAACCACTGTTCGGGGTATTTGCGAATCATGCGCTCCACGGCATCGGTTATCAGCTGAGTATTGGCCTGGACATCGGCGCGCAGGTCGCCGGACCATTTGAGGTTTAAGGGTTGATCGACATGGACGGTTAATTGTCCGGAACCTTCCCTGACACAAAAAATCGGCAAAATCGGACTTTTGCAGCGTAGGCCCAGAAAAGCAGCGGCCGGTGTTGCCGGGACTCTGTGACCAAAAAAATTGACATCAACACCTTCTTTGCGTCTGCTCTGATCAACCAGCAAGCCTATAATTCCGTTACTCCGCAAGGCCCGGCGCATGTCCGGCAGCGCGCCTTTTTTATAGATGATGTTAATGCCGAATCGTGTTCGCAGGTTGTGCACCCATTGATTAAGCGGTTTAAAACGAATCATTTTAACGACGCCCAGGGTGGGCTTCTGCATGAAGCAGGCCGCGTACTGCGTCCCGAACTCCCAGTTTCCCAGGTGGGCCGAAACAAGAATCAAGCCCTGATTTCTATCAAGCGCCCGCCGCCAGCGTTCCGCACCGACAACTTGCACTCTCGCGATAACATCCGATTTCGAATAGGTCGCCAGCTGGCAAATTTCCACAAAAGTCGCACCTAAATGTTGAAAAACGCGTTTGGATGTCTGTCGGATTTTCTCCTCCGACCAATCCGGAAAAGCCAACCGCAAATTCGTTCTGACAATGCGTCTGTGCGGCGCATCGATCAGATATGCCAGCGTTCCAATGATGCGTCCCAACGCAATCGCATGCTTCATTTGTCGTTTCGTATTCGAATTTCTCATCGTATTGCCAGGTGTAACTAACAACGAATTCGGCAACTGAATTATTTGACACACAGACCGCTTTTCAATACTATTCGTTTATTAAAATTTATGCCACCCCAAAAAAACAAAATTTATATGTTAATGAACCTGTTCCATCAAGCCGCTTTCGGATTCTACAATTTTAGCTGGCGAGTCGCCCTGCCCTGGCTCAAATTGAATCATCGCCTGGCCGAAGGTTATCAGCAGCGTGCCTTGCAAGACAAGCTGCCGGCTGCTGCCGATCTCTGGATTCAAGCCGCTTCGGTCGGCGAATCTTTTTTAGCCTTGGAAATTCTGAAAAGCCTCCAGGCAGAGCGGCCTATCCGAATCCTGCTGACATCCAACACGCGCCAGGGAGTTGAACTTCTCCATCAGGCATTGCCGGAAGTCATTCGCGCTAATACTCAAATTCGGACCACTGTTCGCTATTTTCCATTTGACCGACCCTCTATTATGGCGGCGGCTGTTGGCGGCATCCGGCCTAAATTAATGGTTCTGCTGGAAACTGAGATTTGGCCGGGACTTTTGCTGGCCCTGAAGGCCCAGGGCTGCAAAATCATAATCGTCAACGGCAGGATGACTGAAAAAAGCTTTCAAAGATATCATTTCTGGCCTTCAATCTGGCAGACGCTTCGGCCGGATAAGGTTTTAGCCATATCTCCAGACGATGCCGATCGTTACCGGCGGCTTTTCGGGCCGGAAGTTGTGGAATGCATGAACAACATTAAATTTGATCGGATGGCTTCATCAAGCTCCAGCGGCGATGATCATATCAAGCTGGAATCAATTTTGCCGGCCGGCTTTCCGTTTGTAGTTTTCGCATCGGTCCGCCATGAGGAGGAACCGGAAGTCAAAAAAATACTTCATGAAATAGCTCGCAAGCGACCGCAAGCTGTCATCGGCCTATTCCCGCGGCACATTCAACGATTAAAATTCTGGCAGGATGCGTTGAACCGACTGGGAATGCGGTGGGTTTTGCGGTCAACCGTTTCTAATCCGGTATCTGCCGGCACCGTTGTTCTCTGGGACACTTTCGGGGAGCTCATGCCGGCCTATCGCCTGGCGCAATCCGCCTTTGTAGGCGGCAGCCTTGCTCCGCTGGGAGGGCAGAATTTTTTAGAAGCGCTGATCAGCGGCATAATACCGGTTATCGGACCATCTTGGAAAAATTTTGCCTGGGTGGGCCAAGAGATTATCGAGGCCGGTTTGCTCAGGGTGGCCGACGATTGGCGACAGGCCGCGGTGCTTATCCTGCAGGATATGGATGCCCCCCGGCCCCGCGCCGCAGTGATTGAAGCGACGCATCAATTCTTTGAGACGCGCCGGGGCGGCACCAACCAGGCCTGTCGTCAAATTGAAGCGATGCTGTTTGAGAAATAAAAACACAGGTTCAGTGGTTCAAGGTTCAACGTTCAGGGTTGAAAAACTCCCGAACAGCTCCTATCAAAGGGATTCTGTTTTCACCGTGCATATAAAGCCGTTTAGCCTTATAGGTATTTGCGAAAATCCCGGATCTGAATCAATATTGTAGACTGTTTCAATTTGTTATGACCTTTGAACCTTGAACTCTGAACCTTGAACCGATTAAATCAGGCACAAAATTGATACACTCAAAAGAACCATAAATTAAGACCAATGTATCAATCACCAGATTGCTTATTCAACTCTCTTAATTTAATATACTTGAGAAATTTGCCGTAGGCAGTATGAATTGCAATCATAAAACCCGGATAGCCGTCCAGGATGCCTAATTTGAGGAAATACTTTTTAAAAAAGGTCAGCAGGGGATTCAGGACAATATCCAGCAACAGATTGGCATCTCGACCATTGGCATAGGCTGCGCGCGCGGCAATATCAGAAAAGCGGTTGATCTGGTCAATATGATCTTTGATGGTGTGGTAAGTATAGTGATGCAGATCTCCGGCGATATGACAGACGCGGCTTGGCTCATCCATCATGACCCGATCGTGGGGATTGACCCCGCCCCAGCGACCTTTGCTGCTGTCCCACAATCGCAGTTTGGTGTCCGGATACCAGCCGCTGTGCCGTATCCATTTGCCGCAATAGTTTGTCAGGCGGTTAAAGGCGTAGCCATCGAATCGCCAGTTTTGCTTGGCCGCTAAAATGGACTGCTTCAATTTCTCCGACAGGACCTCATCAGCGTCCAGTGACAAGACGTGCCCGTAGCCGGTGCAGGAAACGGCATAATTTTTCTGTTCAATATGTCCTTCAAAGTGATGCTGCAGGAATTTAACGTTCATGCTGCTGCAGATTTCTTTGGTTTTATCTGTGGAATAAGAGTCTACCACAACGATTTCATCCGCCACCTCCCTGACCGAATCCAGGCAGCGACCGATATTGTTCTCCTCATTGAATGTGATAATTACCGCTGATATTTTTACCGGTTTATTCATTTGCCAACACTTTCTTATATACTTCAACGTTATGATCAACCATGGCCTCAATTGAAAAGCAATTCTGCACCATGGCCCGTCCCGCATCGGCCATTGTTTTTGCGGCTTCCTCCCGGGTCAGCATATCGATGATTCCATCCGCCAAGGCAGCAGGATCAGCAGGTGCAACCAAACGTCCGGTTTTACCGTCCTGGATAATTTCGGGAAGACCGCCGGTGTTGGTTGCCACAACCGGTTTTGCCAGAGCCAGAGCATCCAGTACCGCGGTGCCAAGGCCTTCCTGCACACTGCTCATTACGAATAGATCGGCAATCTTGTAAAAGTCGGCCACATCATTGCGAAAGCCGGTAAAGATAAGCTCCCTTTTTAATCCCAGCTGCGAAGCCGTCGCTTTGAGCTCGTCCATTAATTCGCCTTGACCGATGATAAAAAATCGGGTGCCGGGCAATTTGGCCAGAACATGCGGGATCGCCCGCACCAGATAATTTTGCCCTTTATGTCCCGCCAGATGGGCAACATTGATGACAATCTTTTGGTTTTCCTTGATATCGAACTCAGACACCAGACGGCCACCCGTTGCCTGAATGAATCTGTGCGGATCGATGCCGCTGTGCACCACAAAAATGCGTTGATCAGGGATTCCGTCATTGACCAGGACTTCCTTTATCTTACGTGAGATGGCAATGTAATAGTCGGCCATAAAACGATACTTGATGCCGCTTAATTTCAGAAAACTGTGACGGAAAATAGAAAAATCCACCCGGCGGGTGACCAGCCGGGGGACCCCGATACCGAGGGATGCCAGAAAGGCCAGTGAATGCGCGTGCGAAGTGTGGGAGTGGATGATATGAAAGTTGAATTTATGGATCAGTTTGCGGATCCGAATGCCGGCCGCCAGATCAGCTTCTCCCCGCATGGCAATGGGAAAAACCTCTACACCGGCTCCGACCGCCCTGGCTTCCATCGGAGAGCCGGCCTGGCAGATCAGGTGACAGGCTATCCGGCGCGCGTTGAGACCGACCAGCAAATTCAGCGTTTGCTGTTCTCCGCCCCGCCAGGTACGCTCGGTGTTGATATGCAGGATTCTCATTCTTTCGGCCATTACCGGATTCTTTCCGGACTAATTTTGTCAGCGGCTTGTGGTGTCAGGTATCAGCGGAAAATAAGCCTTCAAGCTTTCGCGCCTCCCAGCCTTCTCCCTTTCTCCTTTAGCCTTTTACCTATCCGCCATATCTGCGATTATCCTCTCCACCATCTTATCATAGCTGTACTCATGGTGGGCCAGTTGATAGCCGGCCTCGGCAATTTTTTGGCGCTCTTTATCATGCTGGAGATAGTATTCTATTTTATCACAGCACTCATCAACGGTTTCAAACCAGTCCAGCTCTTTTCCGCGCCCAAAAAGCTCCTCCAGGCAGGGCGTGTAGGCCGTCAGCAGAAATCCGCCGCAGCCCAGCGTGTACCAGGTGCGATTGGAAAAATACAGATCAATGGTTGGATCAATATTCCAGCCAAGTATGATTTTGGCCCCGGCACAGATTTTCCGATATTCCGATGCGTAAACATCGGCGGCGGCAACGCGCAGTCCATATTTTTCCCAGCCCGATCCCCACAGCTTTAAATCATATTTTTTCGCCAGCACCTGCATGAATTCCGCGCGTTCAGGGGTGTTGGGCCTTCCGATGAAGGCCACATCACTTTGATACAATGGGTCCGTGCCGGCAACCATTCGATGCGCCGTCGGATCGCAGCCGCCGGTAATAAACCTGGCATTGACGCCCCGTTCCCGGTACTGTGCGACTTCTCCCCGGTTCGTCAGGTACATGATATTCGCCTGCCGACCTAGTTTTATGACTTCTTCAAAACTGCTGCTCGAGCCCTTGATGCAATCATCATAATACATTACCACCGGCATTCGCTTTTTGGCCCGCAGCAACAACTCATAGGATAAATCACGGCCGTGGAAAAAGAGCAGGTCGGGCTTGGTTATAAGCATCAGCTTATCGACGACGGCCGTCGCGGCCCGTTCTCCCAGATAAGATTTCAGCTTCCGGTACTTGATCCAGCGTGCCGGGTGTCCCAGCCGTTGAAATGCCTTTTTAAAATAATAATAAATCCGCGTGTGCCGTTTGGATTTGGCGATGATTAATACTCTCAATTATTTTTCCTGATAATAATTGTCAGTTAACAATGTAGTTTTTCGATCGCCCGCCGGTTCGCCTGGTTGGCCGAAGCGATAATCTGAAATATTTTTTCCTCGGAATTGACGATGTATTGCTGTTCTTCACGACGTTTTCGCATGGCCGCGGTGAATCCGGGAATTGCCAGAACGGTTGCAGCCAGAATCATCCCGTCCAAGCAAAAAGGCCGATAGCAAATTCTCAACAGCTGAAATAAAAAATGCTGCCGCAGCAGTCGGGCCGTCGTCAGATTTTTCCACAAGTAGAAAAGCCGGTTGCGCTTGCGAATCGCACTGACTCTAAACTGCTTGAACGAACGCGCGATGGTACCGGCATGGTAATGAGTGACCCGGGCTTCAGGCACCACGATGCATTTCCAGCCGCGTCGCCAGGCCCGAAAGCCCAGATCGGTATCTTCGTAATAAAATGGCTTGAACAAATCGTCAAAACCCCGCAGCGCTAAAAAGCGGGACCGGTCCACTGCAAACGCGGCTCCAATTGGAAATAAAGTATACCAGGGGTTGGGCAAAGGGGAGATATTATACAAAAGTTGCTGGGGTGGAAAGGATTTATAGCGAATCTTGCCCCGCCGAAAGTAAGGAATGCTGATGGTCACATTGCTCAGGTTGCCTTTATCATCGAAAACGAGCGGCGACGCAGCAAAGGCAGTCGGGTCTTCCAAACAATCGACCAGCGGAGTGATAAAATCCGGAGCGACTTTGACATCCGAATTCAGAAAGATTAAAATCGGATGCTGAGCGGCCCGGGCCCCGGACCAACAGGCCTGGCCAAATCCCCGGTTATGCGTGTGAACAACGGCCCTGATGCCCGCAAATTCTTCCTGCAGTAATTTGACGGAGGCATCCGTACTGGCATCGTCAACCACAATGATCTCAACCGCCCCTCCATATTTTGCCTGCGCTTCCAGGACGGACGGCAGATAGGCGTGCAGGAGATCAGCCCCGTTCCAGTTGGGAATAATAATGCTGACGGATTTCATATTCTCTTAATTGGCCGCGTCTTGACCTGGGATTCCAGCAGTCCGGCAAGATTCAGGTCATATATTTTAGTGTTCTTGGTTGTTGTAATATCCCACACTTTGCGATATACCGCTCGCCGCTGCTGCCGGGTCGGTTGAAAATCCGCCGAATAATAATAATAAAAGCGCAGCCGGTCTTTGATGGAAATAGCGTTGCTGACGGAAGCATTGAGCTGGGCCAGGTTATAGATTTTATTTTGTTCACTCAGCCGGCGGATTCTGACCCCCTCAAGATCAACCATAAAATATTCTGAATCGCGGCATAAAATGTTGCTGGATTTAAAATCCCGCTGCCACACACCGGTGTCATGGAATGTTCTCAGCCATATAGCCAGTTTTTTAAGAGCTTGCCGTTTTGCTTTTTGATCGGATAGCGCCGACAGATAGGCATTCAGGTGAAGTCTATCACCCAGCAGCTCAGCCAAAAAATAGTGTTGGCCTTTGATTACAAAATATCCCAATGAACGGGGTACGGCAATACCCCGCACCTCCAGGGCGTGCGACATTTTCCAGCTGGCCAGGCTGCGATTTTGGTGAAAAAGTTTGCGGCGGTGTTTTTTTAGGCACACTCCCTGATAACAAATAACATGGACCCCTTTTAGGAATTCTCCTTTTTTTTCGGCCTGCTGTATTTCGCGCGTTCCCCAGCTGAAATCTCTACGTTTATAACCGCGCAGATGTCGGTTTTTTAAAATTTCGAACTGGGTGCTGCTTTTACAACAGCGTTTTGACCTCGAGCGATAGCGGCGGCGTTGTTGCCGCCGGGCCGCGGTGATGACTTCGGAAACTTTCACGTTTTTTGAAAGACCCCGGTTGTACCCCTCTAAAAATTTGACCACCCACGGTTCAGGATCATCCAGGGAACAGAGATTCAAAATAATTCGGCCGAGGTTGCTGATTCTCAGCCGGCGCGGCATCCAGGGCAGAAAATAAATTTCCTGGACATCGAGGAGGTAAAGCTCGCCGGCCGGGTTCAGAATAAAATTTTGCCGATTTAAATCGGCGGGGTAAACTTTGCGGCGATGCAACCCTGCCGCATATTGGCCGAGGCGGGGAGCATCCGGAAGGGAGTTAAATGCGATATGCGCTCCCGGCACCGCTTCGGTCACTATAAAAAAGGCGGCAGGGTGCGGGTTTTTGGAAAGACCCTTGGCCACCGGCACGGCGGCCGGTATTTGGGCTTGCCTCAAGCGGTGGAGATTGCGCCATTCGGCCCAGCGCCGGCCGGGCAAAAGAAAATGCCTGAGCCGATCTTTGGTTCTGACAAGGGAGCTGCGCTTGAGAAAGTAGCTGCCGCCGGGGGTCTGAAGATGATACACCCGGCGCCGGCTGTTTTCCTTAACGACCCTGCATTCGTTGACCTCCGACAGCATGTCCTCAAAATGAAACCCCGCATTTAAAGGGCTGGCAGTTATGCGGAAGTCGGCAAATTCCCGGGCCAGGTCGCTCTTTAGACAGGTTTTGCTGGATGCCTTATCCACCCGCGGTAATCCTCTTCGTCGAGATATTTGAACCTTTGAACAGTTATGTCAAAATTAACAAAAACTTATGGTGCAGGCAAGGACAATTAGACCTGTGCCAAGCCAGTACTCATCACTTGCAAATATTGGATAAAAATGCCATAAAACTCCAGAAAACAAATGGTGCATATTGAAAATCGAGGTGCATTAAGATGCATGATTTAGTCGTTCGTCCCATATTTATTGTCGGCGCACCGCGCAGCGGCACCAACATTTTCTTCCGCACTTTTGCAAAACATCCCGATTTAGCCTGGATTTCAAATATTACCAAAAAAATCCCGTCTTCTCTTTGGCTAACCCGCTTTATCATGCTGTTTCGCAACGATCATCGCCCGACGGAAGCCAACAACGTCTGGCAGAAATTTGCAGGCCGCGATGACGAATCCCTCGGCCAGGACGATGTCACGGCTGCGGCCCGTAAGTATCTCCATACGGTTCTGCAGAACAATCTGCGAATTTTCGACAAGCCCCGCTTTGTTAACAAGTGCCCCGGAAACTCGGTGAGAATTGAATTCCTGAAAGAGATCTTCCCGGACGCGATATTCATCCATATTATCAGGGACGGGCGGGCGGCCGCCTATTCCATCATGCGTTCCAGGCTGGAACATTCCGGGGTATATTGGAGTGTCAAACCGCCCGGCTGGAGGGACCTGTTGAAGCTTCCGCTCGTCGATGCAAGCGCCCTGCAGTGGAAAATGACGGTGGAAGCAATATTGCAGTCGGCCAAAAAATTGCCGTGTGAGCAGTACCTGGAGGTGAGATACGAAGAATTCGCTGCCCGGCCTGCGGATGTATTTAAGCAGGTCGGCGAGGCATGCGATCTGGCCTGGCAGGACGATTGGCTGCATTCGATCACGGCAGGAATCGACAACCGCAACTTCAAATGGCAAACGGAGTTGCAGCCTGCGGATAAAAATACGCTGAATGTGCTGCTGGGCGACTTTTTGAAGCAATTGAGATATGATGCAAACGCGAACCATTGATTCCTATCATTTCGGGTTTTTTTTGAACCTGACGGAATCGCAACTGCGCACCCTCACAGGCTTTATGCATCAACCGGTCCCGGCCGGCGCATCGGTCTTAGGCGGCCGGGCCTCCGTCACCCCGGTCCGGCTGGATGGAGTTGGATCTGTCGTCATTAAACATTACCGGCGGGGCGGACTGATGCGGCGTCTGATCAAATGCCGCTATCTTAAATTTGGAAAAACCCGTGCCCAGCGCGAATTTGAACTGCTGGATAGCGCCGGCGATTTAGGAATAAATGTCCCGCAACCCATCGCTTTTGCTCATCGCGGCCGTCTGCTCTACCGGGCCTGGCTGGTCACCCGCGAAATTCATCAGCCGTTGTCGCTGGCCCGCTTAAGCTTGCAGAACGAAAAAAAAACCAGCGCCGCCATGCAATCCGTCGTTGAACAAATTTCGGCGCTGATTCAAAATGACATTTTGCATGTTGATCTGCATCCCGGCAATGTCGTAGTTGACGCTGCCGGAAAAGTTTATCTGCTGGATTTTGACAACGGGGGCGTCTATCGCGGAAATCGACGCAGGTTAAAAAATCGCTATCTCACCCGCTGGCAGCGGGCGGTCAGCAGGCATGGACTGCCGAATATGCTAAGCGACATCTTACGAACCGGACTTGAAGATGCCCGGACATAATCGTCTTATTGTCGGCTATATGGCAATCCGGCTTAAAATTCGAAATCCGAATCTCGAAGTTTTAAAGAAATCCTAAATTCGAATGTTCAAAAGAACCCATTTGACCAAATTATCAGATCAGAAAATGTCCCCCGCCCCTTCCATTCTCATCATTTTAATGGGATCGCTGGGTGACGTCGCCCGGGGACTGTGCCTGGTCGCCCATCTCAAAGCCAACTTGCCGCAATGCCGCGTCAGCTGGCTGGTGGAGTCCAAATGGACCGATCTCGTCAGCCTTCACGCGCAAATCGATAAAATCATCATATTTCGCCGGACCTGGCGCTACTCAGAGGTGCGGACGCTGCGTCGCAATTTAAGACGGCAACATTTCGATATCACATTGGACCTGCAGCGCATTCTCAAGAGCGGTTTTTTTTCGCTGATGTCCGGGGCCCGGCGACGGGTCGGTTTTCACCGGCGCAATTCCAAGGAGCTCAACTGGATCTTCAACAACGAGCATATCGGTTACTTCAGTGACGATCTTCCTAAAATCCGGCACTACTTAAAATTCACCGAGCACCTGGGGTTGCCGGTTCCTAAAACTCTGGATTTCGGTTTCTCATCGCTGAGTGTTGCCGGAACGGCCCCCCCTGTTATCACTGAATTGCGGGAGCCATTTGCGGCTGTCGTCCTGGGTACATCCTGGGAGGCCAAGAACTGGTCGGATGAGGGTTATCTCGGTCTGATTCGGCAAATTCTGGCGGGTGGGGTTATAAAAAAGGTTGTGCTGTTGGGAGACGTCTCCCAGACGAGACTCGCAGCCAGTCTGACCGCAAAAATCAAGACGCCCGATCTGATTGACCTGGTCGGCCGAACATCCCTGCCCCAGCTGGCCGCCGTATTAAAAGCCGCTGCGGTCGGCATCGGTCCCGACTCAGGTCCGGGGCATTTAGCAGCAGCCGTGAAAACACCTTTTGTAACGCTTTTCGGACCCACATCCCCCCAGCGCACCGCTCCCTTCGGCTGCGAGCAGCTCGTGGTAGAAGCCGGACTGAACTGTGCCCCCTGCTACAAAAAACACTGCCCCGAGCGCAACCGGCAGTGCATGGCTTCCATCCAGCCGTCCGCGGTGATGGAAAAAGTCGCGCTGGCGCTCTCAGGGATACGGGAAGATAGCTGATAGCTCATCGATAGCAGGCAAAAGGAGAAAGGTTAAAGATTGACACTCCCCTGTTCTTTTTCTATATTCCGCGTCAAAATGCAGGGCAATATAATCACGTGACAGCTGAAACTAATCAAATACTGCCTCAAACGGTTGTGGTGGCATGTCCCAACTGGGTCGGCGATGTCGTCATGGCAACCCCAACCTTTGAATGCATCCGTCAAAGTTATCCGGATGCCCGGCTGATCGGACTGATCCGCAGATACGCCCGCGATGTGGTTGCAGACGGGCCGTGGTTCGATGAACTTATCGAAATAAATGATAAAACCCTCGGTGGATTCGTTAAGCTGGTCCATCAACTGCGGCGCGTCGAACCGGATCTCGCCATCATATTGCCGAATTCATTTCGTTCGGCAATGATTGCCCGGCTCGCAGGGATCGAAAAAATCTATGGCTATCGCCGCAACGGGCGGGCGGCCCTGTTGACCGGCGGACCTGAACCTCGGCGGAGTAACAACCGCATCACGCCCCGGCCGATGGTTGAGTATTACATGGAAATTTGCCGCTGGCTGGACCTTGAAATTCCGTGGCCGGTTAAACCGCGTCTATTCTGCTCAGACACCACCCGGGAACAAGCCGTTCGGCTCGTTGAAAGCTACGGGATCGCCCCCGATGATATGTTGGTCGGCATGAACCCGGGGGCCAGATTCGGCAGCTCCAAGTGCTGGCCGATCGAACATTTCGCCCGATTGGCCGAGATGATATCGAGCCGCTGGGAATGTAGAATCATGCTGTTTACCGGTCCCGGCGAGCAGGATCTCGGCCGTCAAATTGTAAAGCTCAGCCGTGCACAAATCATCAACCCCGGCCCGGACAAAATAAATCTGGCACTTTTAAAGCCATTGATTCAGCGATGCCGGATATTAGTTACCAATGACACCGGACCCCGGCACTATGCGGTTGCTTATGACATTCCGGTGGTTGTCATCATGGGGCCGACCGACCCGCGCTATACGAATGCCAATCTCGAAAAAACGATTGTTCTGCGCCGAGAACTGGAGTGTTCCCCCTGCCACCACAAAGAATGCGGCCTGCATCACAGCTGTATGGCGGATATTTCACCGGAAGCCGTGCTGGAGGCCGTAAAGCATTTGCTGCAGGAGCATTCCTGACCATGAAAGCGTCATATTACCGCGACAAGTGGTTAAGCCTGAAGAGCCAGATCATTGTACCTCATGAATTTCTGCGCTTGTCCCAATTAATCGCCTATTCCTTTATGGATGCCTATTTAAAGGATTGCCACTACGAAGAGGATTATATTGATCTGCTCTGTGAAATGACCACTTTCTCGGAAGATACCAATCTAAACGGCATCGCCGCCGGGTCGCTGTTCGGTATCATCATCGAAAGTTTGTGCGATGAATTTGAAGACCTGCAAACCGAAACCTATAACCGCGTCATGGCTCAAATCATTTCCTTTTGCCGCAGGCTGCAGGCCGCCGACGAACTGAATCGCTATTTGCAGGAATTTGAGATTTATACCCGTGAGGATCTGCTGACGCACATCCAAAAAATTCGGGTGGACGCCAAGATGTTGTCCCGGCAGCGCCAGGTCAAAAAAATTCTGCTGTTGTCCCGGGTGACGATCGGCGCCGATGTCGCCATCACCAGCATCATCATTCAACGGCTGGCCAAACTATTTCCATCCGCCCAACTGGTTTTGATCGGCGGCAGCAAGCTGAATGAAATCTACGGCGGCCATACCGGCATCAGGCTATGCCATGTGGCTTACAGCCGCCAGGGCGGCTTGCTCGATCGATTATCCAGCTGGCAGATGGTGCTGGACATCATTGGAAGGGAATTGGAAAGCTGCCCGTTGGAAAATACCATTCTGGTCGACCCGGATTCCCGTTTGTCACAGCTGGGGGTGCTGCCCATCATCGACCCGGATCACTATTTCTTTTTTGACAGTCGCTCGGAGGTCTCGTTTGCCGGCAATTTATCGATGGCGCAGCTTACCAATGCCTGGTTGGATAAAATAACGGGAATGGAAGATTCTGTCTACCCCAAGGTTTGGCTGCACCCTTCAAATTTGCAGAAAGCGTCCCAACTGTGCGCCAGACTCAAAGATAATGGCGCCCGCAGAATTATCGCTCTAAATTTGGGGGTCGGCGGAAATGCCCGTAAAAAAGTGGGACCTCGCCTTGAACAGGAGCTTTTGCCGGCCCTGCTGCAGGAACCCAAGACCGTTATTCTGCTGGATAAGGGGTTCGGTGACGATGAACTTCAAAATTCCAATGCCTTGCTCACCCGGATCAAAGAAAAAGGCTATGGCATTCATCACGCGGTGTTTGACGGGGAATTGGGAACGTCCCTCAACTGGGGGGTTATCGGCCTGCAGACCCGCATCGGTGAAATTGCCGCCCTCATCTCGGAATCCGACGAGTATATCGGCTATGATTCCGCCTGTCAGCACATTGCCGCGGCGTTAAAGACGCCCTGTTTAACCATCTTTGCGGGCTCCAACAATATGCGCTTTATCCGGCGCTGGAGCGCCTTTGGATCGAACAGCTGCAAGATCGTCCACGTCGACACCCTCAGCAACCCGTCTTCCATCGACGTCGAAGATGTCATTACCCGCATTATGATTGAGAGAAGTGGCGGAGACGCATCGAATTGAATATGAAAATTCTTTTTATATACCCCAACGCCGGCTCCCAGTTGGGATTCAATTACGGAATCGCCCACCTGTCGGCGGTGCTCAAAAGAGCCGGACACGACGTCGCCCTGTGGCAGCTGTGCGAGGACATTGCACCACTGCCGTCCGAAGGACAGTTTATCAATCGCCTGAAGCAGGAAGCGGCCGATCTCATCGGGTTTTCCGTGGTCACCAACCAGTGGCCCTATGCCCGGCAGCTGGCCTCCTGGGCGCGCAAGACCACTGCCGCCCCCCTGATATGCGGCGGGATCCATACCATGGCAGCCGCCGAGCAAATTCTGCAATCCGGTGTCTTTGACTACATCATGCGCGGAGAGGCCGAAGAGGCCCTGGCGGAATTTGTGGCATGCATCGGCCGGGGGGCGGATGTTTCTCAAGTCAGGAATCTCGGCTTCATGGAGGCGGGCAAAGTGCGCTTAAACCCTTTGCGTCCCTTGCCGGATCTGGCAAAACTGCCATTTAAAGATTACGACATATTCGACTTTCAAAATATCATCGACGCCAAAAACGGCTGGGTAGGGCTGATGGCCTCCCGCGGCTGCCCTTTTTCCTGTACCTACTGTTTTAATCACCAGCTGGTATCCCGGTATCGCGAAGATCTGCACTGCAGCTTCAAAAGGCTGAACTACATCCGGCATTTTCCGGTCGAACAGATGATGGCGGAAATCGAATACCTGCAGCGCAAATATCGGAATATCTCGATGTTTATCCTGGACGATGACCTTTTCACCTTCTATCGTCAATATGTCGAGCAATTTTGCGAGGCCTATAAAAAAATCAGCACCCTGCCCTTTGTGGTCAACGCCCATGTGGGCTTTTTCGATAAATATCGAGCGCGCTGCCTGGCAGACGCCGGTTGCAGAATCCTTAAATTCGGTGTCGAAAGCGGCAGCGAGCGCATTCGCAGTCAGATTCTGCAGCGCCGCATGAAAAATGAGAAAATAATCAGGGCCATTGATACCGCTCACCAGCACGGACTGCACACCTCCGTCTTCCTGATGATCGGCTTGCCCGATGAAACCCGTGACGATGTTATGGCGACCATCCGATTGATGGCCACCGCCAAACCCGGACGCTACCGCTGGTCTTTTTTCTTCCCGTTTCCCGGCACCAAGGCCCACGAACTGAGCGTCGAGGGCAATTACATCGACTATGAAAAGATGGCGACCATGGAAAATTTCACCGACGGCTCCTGCCTTTATTTCGGCCGGGACCATGACCTGTTTCTGAAAAAAGTGGGCCGGGTGCTGCCGTGGTTTGTCAACGCTTATTCGGACCTTCCGGTGGCGGATTTTTATCGCAGAAAAATTGAGGAGATTCTAACATTGGACGAGAAGTCCTGGCAGGCAAGAGCCCCTCTTCTGGAAAAGGAGGATCAGGAAATTTCCGCCGGCTTCGTCAAACAGGGGCTCAGCCACTATGCCATAAAGTATAATCGTTTCATGGGGGTCATTTCGGATTATTTTACCCGGGATGCCCCTTGCTGGTAGCTGCCTTCGGCGAGTTTCCAGCCAGGTCCCAGAAAAGCCCGGCCATTATCCGCAAGCCTTCTCTAACGACGGGGGCCAGAAGGTGTTCGTTGGGAGCATGCTGCGAACAGCCGCCGTAGGAATGCGGCACCCAGATGGTGGGCATTCCGAGAACGTGACTGAAGGCATCGTTGGGCAGGGTTCCGCCCAGGTTGGGCAAAAAGGCCGGCTTCTGCCCGCAGGTCTTCGCCACCGATGAAATCGCCCATTGGGCCCAGGGATTGTCGGGCTCCATGCGGGTGGCCGGGTACCAGCTCTCCCGGGGCGGATCGATCTTAATCATCCCGAAGCCGCGCGCATCCAGGTGTTGTCGAACAGCCGGAATAAATTCAGCAGGATCGCAGCCGGCCACGAACCGCAAGTGCAGACGGGCCCAGGCACTGGGGGGGATGGCGTGGACGGGCGCTGCCGGGTTGCCGCACTCAAAGGCCAGCACTTCCAGGGAATTCCAGCCGTAAACTTTCTCGGCCAGGCTAAGTCCGGGTTCGCCCCAATCCGGATCGATCTCAGGCCCTTGCCGGCCGGTGACGTCCAACTCGGCCAGCGCGCGTTTTATGGATGCCGGCATGTCCTTGGGTCGAAGTCCTTTGATCAGGATTTGCCCGCGGGCGTCCACCAGAGAGGCAATGGCGTTGGCCAGGATAATGCCCGGATTGGCCAGCAGGCCGCCCCAGTTGCCGGAGTGATGACCGCCGTCTCTGAGATCCAGCCGCAAATCGAAATTAAACACCGCCCGGCTGCCGCCGAAGAGCGTCGGTTTTTGCGGATCGATGCGCGGCCCGTCCGAAGCGATGAGTACATCGGCTTGCAGAGCTTCCTTCTCGATCGCGCAAATTTGGTGCAGGCCGGGCGAGCCCATCTCCTCTCCCATCTCGATCAGGACCTTGACGTTAAAGCCCGGCCGTTTTTTCTCGGCCAGCACACAGGACAAGGCGGCCAGGTTGATGGCATGCTGGCCTTTGTTGTCGGCCGCCCCGCGACCGTACCAGCGCTCGCCTTCCGTGGTCAGGTGCCAGGGTTCAAGTCCCTCGCGCCAGCGGCCGCCCATAGCCAAAACGGTGTCGCCGTGGCCGTAAATCAATACCGTGGGCAGATCCTCCCGGCCTGCCGGGCGCTGACCGATCAGAAAAGGCAGGCGGCGGTTGACCGGATTTTCCACCACCCGACAGCTGAAGCCGATTTCATTCAGATAGGGAACAATCGCCCCGGTCAGATACGTGCGCAAGGCATCTTGGCCGGCTTCGTTTTGGCTTTCGGTCGGGTGGGCCACCCAACGCGCCAGCAGGTCAAAAAAAGTGCCGCCATCAAATAGGGCCTCAGCCCGGACAATCGCTTTTTCACGGCTCATACGTTTCTCCTCACAAAGATTCAGACTGAATTGAGAAGGCTCCAAGCTTTAAGGTCTCAGCTTCCCAGCATCCCGGCCTCCCAGCTTCCCAACTTCTTCTGTGGATCCAGTCAGCCTGCGGCCGGGATCATCCATAAAGGCGTCCTAAAAAGTAATTCATCTGCCGATACCACCAAGGCCAATCGTGATTGACATCATAGCCCCAGTAGTCGATCCAGGCAGGAACGGATTTTTGCCTGAAAAGATGGTCCAGGTAACGGGTGTCTTCGATGGCTTCATGCTCCCAGGCCCCCTGCCCCACGCAGACGATAATCCTGCTCCGGCGATACAGCTCCAGATACCAGGGATCGGTTATCCCGGACAGATAGCTCAACGGAGAATTGAAGTAGACATCGGCCAGATCGGGTGGGGACAGCTGAAATTCGGGCCGGTCCAGGCGGTAGAGACCGCTCAGAGCGATGGTCCCCTTGAAAACATCCGGATGTTTCAAAAAAAAGTTAAGGGCATGGTAAGCCCCCATGCTGCAGCCGGTGGCCATCACCCGTTCTCCGGGCGATCGGCAATGATGGCGGATAAACGGAATGACCTCTGCCACGATGTACCGGTCGTAGGCTTCGTGGCGGGCATTGCGATCTGCCGGAGAAACGCCGAAATTGTACCAGGACTCCGCATCCACACTGTCGACGCAAAAAATTTTGATTTTGCCGGCGTCGATAAAACCAGCCAGCGCTGCGATCATGCCCATGCCTTCATAGTCAAAATAGCGGCCCCGCGAACATGGAAAAGCTATAATGGGCTTGCCCCAGTGTCCGTAAACCTTCAGGGCCATATCGCGATTCAGGCGACTGCTCCACCATTGGTGGTGTTCAATGTGCATTTAAGACGTCCCTTGTTCCATCACTATTCAATGACCCAAGCAGGTTTGGGATTTTGGAATTTCGGTCATTGTAATTTGTTCGGAATTTGTGATTTGTTATTTGGAATTTTCTGATAATCCACAGCTGCGGCAGCTGAATCCTTGAACCCTCTGAGGGCCAAATCCTCTATGACTCGACTCTTTATCCGTTGGAATCTTCGGTTTGGTGAATAAACCTGACAATTTCCAGCATCTGATCCAGGCTTTCGGATCGGAATATATAACCGACATCCCCCAGGGCGCTGCTGAATACGCCTGGGACGCTTTCAACCTGGAGCATAACCTTGCCGTAGCGCGCCAGGATGTCCTCATGGCGGTGCACATAATTATGGTTGGACTTGCGGCTGGCATAACAGCAGTGGTAGTTCCGCGTGTAGTTTAAATCCGTCTGACCGCGCGCCAAAAGTTCGGCCCAGGCGCGGTAGATGTCGATGTCACAGGCATAGTTGAACATATCCGTGGTAAACCCGCCCGGCGGGCGCATGTTGACTTCCAGGGCAACATATTGATCCGGGGCCGTCTGGAAAAATTCGATGTGAAAAAAGCGTTCCTGCACCTCAAAGGCTTTGAGGCAGTCGCGGCCGATCTTTTCCAGGGCGGCGGGAATGTCGCGCAGCGAATAGTAGTAGATGTGGCGCGCATCGTTGACGGTTTCCATGATTCCCTGGCTGAAGGTGTGGGCCGTGCAAAATACCGGGTTGCCGTTGCGGTCCGCCAGCCCGTCAAAAGAAAAAATGGTGCCGGATATAAATTCCTCCATGATATAGTCGGTATCAGGCTTGGTCCTGAAAAAAGCTGCCAGATCCGTTGCATCTTCTAACCGATAGGTGGCAATGGCCCCCACACCGTCATCCGGTTTGGCGATCACCGGATAGCCTGTTTCGCGAATCAGGCTGCGGGCATCACTCTCGGTCCGGACGACCCGGCCCCGGGCCACCGGCACGCCGGCTTCCCGAAATTTGGCCTTCATGCGGGATTTGCGGCGAATGAAATCGATTTGGTGGCCGCGCACACCGAAGATGTTGAAATCGTCCCGCAGGCGGGCTTCGGTGTTCAGCCAGTATTCGTTGAGGGAATCCAAACGGTCGATTTTGCCGTAGCGGTGGGTAAAAAACCCGCAGGCCCGCACCAGGGCGTCGTAATCGTGCAGGTCAGGGACACGAAAATATTCGGTCAGGGACGCGCGGACATCCGGTCGCATATTGTCATAGGGTTCGTCGCCGACCCCCAAAACATGGGCGCCGGCCTGTTTCAGGTTCACACAAAACCGAAAATACTGGGGTGGGAAATGGGGTGACATAAAAACAACGTTCATGAAGTTAACCTTCTTTCAAAATGTAGTCCGCTATTTCAAAGATTTCAGCTTCGGTGGGTGCGCGCAAAATATAGCGTTCGTTGCCCATGGCCTGCCGGAAAAGCTCCGGATTCCGGTCATACTCCGCCAGGCGGTGCCCGTAGGTGGAACGGATGTCTTCATGGCTGTGGGCGTAGTGCCGATCCTTGCGTCCGATATAGCAGCAGAAATATTTTTTTAAAGGTTGCACCACGGTTGTACGGTTTACGATTAACCGGGCGTATGCTCGATACAGATCATCATCGACGCTGTAATTCATCATATCCACGATGGCCCCGCCCGGGGGACGGCAATTGATTTCAATGGGCATATAGGTTGACCCGAGTTTGAAAAATTCGAAATGGAAAAATTTTCTGCGAATATCGAACAGCGGAACAAGGGCTTGGCCGGCGGTGCGCAGTTCGTCCGGAATGTGGCGGCTGACATAAAAAAAAGTATCTTTTCCCAAGGCAAATTCGAGAACGCCGTCACCGTAGATTAACGAATTCTCAAAAACTACGCGGCCGTCGTAATCGGTCAGACCGTCATAAGTGACGATATCGGCGGCTATAAATTTTTCAACAAGATAATTCCCCCGGACCCGGGATAGAAATGATCTCAGCTCAGCCTCATTTTCGGCCTTGTAAATACCACCGGCCCCGACCCCCTCATCCGGCTTCAGTATCAGAGGATAGCCCAGCCGACCGGCCAGGCGCACGGCATGGTCAACGTCTGCAATCAGCTCGCCGGCGGCCACCGGCAGACCCAGGTCTTTAAAAATTTTTTTCATGACCGATTTTTTCTTCAACCGCGCCAGGTCCGGCCGCTTGATACCGTCAATGCCGTAGGTTTCGTTGATAAAACCTTCCAGGGTCAGCCACTGTTCATTGTGGGATTCCACCAGGTCGAAATTTCCCGGATGCCCCAGTGCGCATTTTTGGTTCAACAGCGCATCCACCGCATGCTGAACCGAATCAGGATTGTTTAAATCCGCCCGCACATACCAGCTCAGGGCCGCCTGCAGACTTGCAGGCATGGCATAAAAGTCGGCTTCGCCAACCGCCCAGATCTTAACACCCAGCGAATTCAAATGCCGGATGAAATGGGCGTAGTTGGGCGGAAACTCGGGTGAAATATAAAGAAAGTCCATCAGCCACCTGTCACTGCAAGACGTGCTTTCGACCAGGACGGGGGGCAAGACCCCGCATCCGAACCGAATTACAGCCATAGATCAGATTAAAATAAGAACACTCTTAAAAAAGTAAATGTAAACTGCGTCATCAGCATTGGGGCAAAATCTTTTGGGTCATTTGTCTGAACGAGAAAACCGTTAGAAAATGTAGGCAGACCGCTGGGGAGGGCTTTCCATGGTTTAGGTTGCCCTTTAAAGCAGGGAACTTCTATCGATGGCCGTCCGGGGACGGACTGTGGACGCGATTTTCAAGCTGCAGGCGGTCCATCAGAAACGAGATGAACTGCTTGTCGCCGGCTGAAAAAGAAACCCTGACGCCGACGATAAAAAGATCCAGGGGCAAACGGTTGCGGGGCGGAATTCGCACCGCATCCTTTTCGGTGGTCACTAGGCATCGGGCGCCTGAATTTTCAGCGGCGGTCAATATCGCCTTCAAATCCTCTTGACTGTAACGATGATGGTCCTGAAATTCGAAAAAGCCGGCAAGCTTAAATCCAAGCTCCCTGACGGTGCTCTGGAAATCCTGGTTGCGGGCAATACCGGAGAAGCCGAATATCTTCGTATGCTCGGGTTCACCGATGTCTGCCGTTGAAGATATACCGGCGGCCGGTTCACAGGCGATCCGATCCCCCCTTGCGATCCTGTAAAAATACGGGACATGCGAAGAGGTAAAGACCCGGCCCTGGGGCACATGCTTTTTGATCGAATCCAGCGCGGCGGCGCTATCCGCATTCGTCCTGCAGCGAGTCAGGACGCAGGCTGCGGCGCGCGCCAGCGACGCGATCGGCTCCCTTAAAATTCCCCGGGGCAGCAGTCGGGCGTTGCCGAAAGGATCGGCGTAATCCAACAGAACCAGATCCAAATCTCTTTTCAGTCTGAGATGCTGGAAACCGTCATCGAGCACGATGACATCCGGTTCAAAGCGGGTCAGGGCCAGCATTCCGGCGGCGTGCCGGTTTTTCCCGACAATAACCGGTATATCTTTTAGGTGGCAGGCCATCAGATAAGGTTCGTCGCCGGCCTGATCAGGCCCCATAAAAATCGATTGCCCGTCGCTGACGACACCGCCGCTGCTTTCCGCCCCACCCCTGTATCCGCGGCTGACCACCGCAACCTTGTACCCGGCCTGTTTGATCACCCCGGCGACATACATAGCCATGGGAGTCTTGCCGGTGCCGCCCACCGTAATGTTGCCGACACAAACCACCTTGCAGGGCAGCCGGAGGGAGGGTAGAACTTTTTGCCGGTAGCAGAACTCTCGCAGTTTTTGCCCGCCGCCGTAAAATATGGCAGCCATGGAGAGCGCCGCGGCCAGAAAAAAATCCGGAGGGCGTTCCGGTGCGTGCATAACGGATTCGATCCTTTTTTTTAGCTGCAACATCCTATTCCGCGTTTAAAAGATTGAATATGGCAAAGCAGGCAAAAATCAAATCAGACACCCAGGCCGCAATATAGGGGGGCAGCATGGCACCGTACCCCAACGACATACAAAAGCTGTGAATTATCCAGTAGAGAAACACCACGGCGACTCCCAGGACAATATTCACCGAAAGGCCGTACCGGCTGATCCTTCTGACCGAAATGCCGGCGCCGATGATCGCAACGATCAGGCAGGCGACCGGCAGAGCAAATTTACCCTGATAATCCACCCGGTAGGGGGTGGCGTCGTATCCCTCCGCTTCAACCTCCCGGATGTATTCCCGCAGCTCACTGAAACTCATTTCTTCGGATTTTTTCGCCACGCGCTGAAGATCTTCCGGCGAAAAATCAATCTCCTCAACCATCTGCGGTTGAAATTTAACTTCATAGGACCCGGTCCGTTTATTGAGTACCTGCTCCATAATGTCATGCAAGGTCCAGTGACCCTGCCGGTACTCGCCGGTCGCTGCATCAATCCGGCGCGCCAGCCTGAAACGGTCGTCAAAATAATTCAGAGTGACGCCGGAGATGGTTTTATGTTTGGGGTTAAAGTAGGAAATAAATGCGATGCAGCGGTAGCTCTTAAACCAGATGTCTTTTTGATCCGCGGTCTGCGTGTACTTCTTGACCTGCACGCGATAGATCTGATTGGCCTTGCTGATGGTAATCGGCACGACCATTTCGGACAGGAAAAAAAGGATAATGCTGAAAGCAAGCCCGATGGCAAATATCGGTCGGATGAAGTAGTAGATGCTCATACCGCTGCTTTTTAATGCAATGATCTCATTGTTTTTATTCATCAGCCCGAAAGTGATCAAAACAGCCAGCAGGAGTCCGACGGGCATGATCTGGGCCACGATAAATGCCAGTTTGTATTGAAGAAACTCGAACATCTGAAAAATCGGTAAACCGGCATTCATGAAGTTGTCGATATTTTCAAAAAAATCGACAACCAGATAAATGCCGGCGGCTGCGACCAGAACGACTGCGAAATGCTTTAAAATCTCTTTTATGAGATATCGATCGAGGATGGACATGATTAGGACCTACCCTTGCGGTTCTTGGTAACGGCTAAATCGGGTAAGAAACCTACGAACCCGCCGTCCGATGAGCTCGATTTTCAGGGTGCGCTCCCGAACCGTTTGATAAAGGAAGTATAGTCCGAGGCTGGTCATCACCAGATTCGGCATCCACATGCCGATCTGAGGGGGATAGTCTCCGTTCTCGCCAAAGGCATAGCCGGCCGTCAACATGATATAATACAGCAAAAAGAAGAAAAGGCACAATATCAATCCGTAGGAACGCTTGCTGGATTTGGATTGGATTCCCAATGGAAATGCGAGCAGTGCAAGGGACAGGCAGGCCACTGGAATCGAAAAACGGCGGTGCAGGTTGATCATGGCATCATAATAGTCCTCATCTTTGGTCGGACATTCTTTCATGTATCGGCGCAATTCGGCCAGGGACATCTCTTGCCGGGTTTTGTATGCCGTTCCAGCGCTTTTGAAGTCTTTCTGCAGATCAAGGCTCAATTTGTACGTATCGAAGCGGATCGAATTGGCAGACCGCTCCTTGACATTGGTCTGATGAATTGTGCCGTTAAAAAGCACCAGGTGGTACATTAAGTCTTCGGGATCACTGAACAGTCTTCCCTCCGGCGCAATTACCGTACTGACGACATCCGGCCGGCGTTTGTCCTCGATAAATATGTCGATCAGCTTTCTGTTCTTCAGATCAATTTCGTTCACATACAGCATCACGTTTTTAAAAGCGTCGTTGAAAGTTCGCTCTTTTAAACCGATGTCGATATTGGAAGAGGCTACTTTCACGGCCATCTCTTTAAGGGCGGTTTTGGCTTTCGGCGCCCCGTACAGGGTCATGAATCCGGTCAACAGAAGGCCTGCCAGGCCGATAATCAGAACCGGCGGCAGCAAACCGTAAATGCTTAAACCGCAGGCTTTCAGCGCAACGATCTCGTTGTCGCCGGATAAACGCAAAAAGGTCAGCAAGACCGCCAACATGACCGACATGGGGATAATGAATATGAGCAGCCAGGGCATCATGTACGCAATCAAGGCCAGCACCGACCAGAAATTAAGATGATAATTGACGATCCAATTTGTGATTTCAATCATCTTGGCCATCAGGAACAAAAAGGAGAACACCAGAATATTGATAAGAAAGGGCGCGGCCATCTCCCTTAAGATATATCGATTGGTGATGGAATTAAATTTCATAGTGCCCCGGGACCAATGATGATGCCAACCAGTTGAGCAAACCGTATCTACTCCAGAATCGACTTCGCATGGGTGCCGGTCCCGAAGGCTTCCGTTTCTGAATTCTGCTGCCGGTTGTCGGCATACTGCATCTGGTAGAGCTTGTAATATTCCCCCCGGCGGGCAAGCAGCTGGTCGTGCAGGCCTTCTTCCACAATTCGCCCATCGACAATAACCAGGATGCGGTGCGCAAACCCGATGGTCGACAAGCGGTGGGCAATGATAAAGGTGGTACGGCCTTTCATTAAATTTGCCAGCGCTTTTTGCACCAGGGTTTCAGACTCGGAATCAAGCGATGAAGTCGCTTCATCCAGGATGAGTATCGGAGCGTCCTTTAAAAGGGCCCGGGCGATGCACAGGCGTTGTTTTTGACCGCCGGAAAGCCGTCCCCCAAGTTCTCCGATCGAGGTGTTGAACCCATCCGGAAAGCTCATGATAAAATCGTAGGCATAGGCAGCCTCTGCCGCCGCGATAATGGCCTGCTCGGGAGCATCCAGGTTGCCGTAGGCAATATTGTTGCGAACGGAGTCGTTGAACAGGATAGGCTCCTGGGTTACGATGGAAATCTGTTTGCGCAGATCCCTGATCGAGATCTGCCGGATATCGACATCGTCGACCAAAATGCAGCCTTGCGTGGGATCATAAAAGCGTGGGATAAGATTTACCAGCGATGTTTTTCCGCCGCCGCTCATGCCGACCAGCGCGATGATTTCGCCGGTTGCAACCGTCAGGTTGATGTCCTTGAGCACCATGGTTTTGTCATACTTAAAGGACACATGGTCGAACACGATCCGATGCGGCGCCTGCACAATTTTTATCGGTGAGGGCGTTTCAAGGATATTTGATTGTTGATCCAGAATCTCAAAGATACGGTCCGTAGCAGCCAGACCCCGCTGGATGGAATTGTTCACTTTACTTAATTTTTTAAGCGGCTCATACATCAACGCGACGGATGTTAAAAACGACATGAAGGTGCCGAACGAATAGGTTCCGTCGATAACGTGATGGCCGCCGTACCAGATGATGAACGCGATTCCAAAACCGCCCAAAAGTTCCATCACGGGCGAGGATATCGCTCTAACCTTGGTTTCCTTCATTTCAAGCGTGAAAATTTTACGGGAAAGATCTGCAAAGCGCCTTTTTTCGTAATTTTCCATGCCGAACGCCTTGACGATTTTACTGCCGAAAAGGGTCTCATGCAAAAAGGCATTCAGATCCGCTAGGGCCCGCTGAGCCCCTAAGCGAACCCGCCGAACCTTGCGCCCGAAATGAAAGATGGGAAAGGCGGCGATCGGTAAAACGATAAACGCATAGGCAGCCAGTTTGGGAATCAGGAAAAACGTGACGGACAGCAGCCCGATGATGGCAAAACAGTCCCGGATTGGACCGGTAACCGCCGAGGTGAACATGGACGAGATGATGCCGACATCGTTGGTGATGCGCGACATCAGATCACCGGTCTTTTCCCGCTGAAAAAATGCCAAGGGCAGATCCTGCATATGATTGAAAAGGCGATTTCTTAACCGCATGATGATGTTTTGGCCGACATGGTTTAAAAGATAATATGACCCGCAGGCGGCAATGCCTTTTATAAGGAAAACCGCAATCACCGCAGCCGGAATCAGCATCAGCATGCGGTCGTCTTTTTGTTCAAATATTTTTTCCACCACCGGCTTTACCAGCCAGGCCGACAGCGCGGTCATACCCGCCTCGACCCCGGAACATGCGGCGGAGGCCGCCAGCTTAAACCAGCTGTCTTTGACATACGACAGCAGTTCAATGTGGCGTTCACTCAGTTTAGGTAGTTTTAAAAAAGCCATGGCGATAGGTTAATTGTAAAAATCGAATGAAATGCCTAAATTGTATAAGATGCTTAAAATTATG
The DNA here is from genome assembly GCA_964435765.1 of uncultured Desulfosarcina sp. GTDB lineage: Bacteria > Desulfobacterota > Desulfobacteria > Desulfobacterales > JAFDCJ01 > JAFDCJ01. Next base: position 21,254 of record CAYTBC010000009.1, on the reverse strand, counting down.
GCATCCTGTCTATTTGAAATGATCGAATACCTTAAATCTTCAATATTCAATCGAAAATATTCAATCACTTACGGATCATCCCCAGCGCCAGCTCCGCCACGCGGTCAGATGCACCCGCGCTCCCCAGCGAACTCCGCAGGGCAATCAGCTGCTGTCTGAGATCCTTCAGCTCGTCCGCATCTTTTAGCATATGTTCAAGCGCCCGGGCAATATTTTCGCTGCTGGCCTGATCTTGCAGCAGCTCGGGTGCAAGTCTCCGGCCGGCGACCAGATTAACCAGGCCGACATGCGGCACCTTGACCAACAACCTGGCCAGCCAGGCGCTGATCCGGGAAACTTTGTAGACAATCACCATGGGGGTTCCGTAAATGGCCGCCTGAAGCGTCACGGTGCCGGATGCGGCGATGATCGCCGCACAGCCTGCAAACACCTTCTCCACTCCGTCAGACACCACTTCGACGTCGTCCCATCCTGGACGGTTTGCGATTATTGAGTCGATCAGCTGCCATTTAATCGAAGGCGCCCGGGAGATAATAAATGTAACATGTTTTAGCCGCTGCTTCAAAATATCGGCCGCTTCCAGCATGACCGGCAGAAGTCTGATGATCTCAGTTTCGCGGGATCCGGGTACCAGCCCGATAACGGGCGGATATTGAATGCCATCTTTGAGCGCCTGTTCGGCTGCCGGCAGCGAATCGTCCAACAGGGGGTGGCCGACAAATGTCACCGGGACATGGTGGTCTCTGTAGAATTGCTCTTCAAAGGGCAGAATCACCGCCATGTGATCGACGCGTCTTTTAATTTTTTTGATGCGGCCCCGCCGCCAGGCCCATATTTGCGGACTGATGTAATACAGCACGGGGATGCCCAGTTTTTGGGCGACACCGGCAATGTGAAGGTTGAAGTCGGGAAAATCAATGAGAATGACAAGATCGGGCCGCAGGCTTTTTAAGAGTTTCTTGATGATACCCAGGCCCTTTAAAATGCTGTAAATTTTTGAGATCACTTCGGTGATTCCCACGACCGTCACCTCGGCGGCATTCAAAACAATGCGCACACCGGCCTGACGGAGAGCGGGTCCGCCGACGCCGCAGAAAAACAGTCCGGGGTGTTTTTTTTGCATGGCTGCGACAAGCTTCGCACCGTGTTGATCACCCGAGGCTTCACCGGCGATAACGACCACACAGGGAGGATTGGAATTCGATTTCATTTCTGCCATAAAAACACCAAAGAAGTAACTGCGGGTCTAATGCAGATACTGCCCAATGGCTGCATCGATCTGGTCCATGATACGCAAGGCGACGGCCAGGGCCTTACGGCCCGTGTGCCCGGAGACCAGGGGTTCCCTGCGGGTGCGAACAGCCTGAATGAAAGCGCTCAGTTCATCTTCCAGCACATCGGTTTCGGCAAAAGACAACCGCTTGATTTCCATGCCGAACCCCGGAGAGGCGGTCCGATTCTCGCTGCGTCGAATCAGGGTAATTTCCTGACCGGCAAAATCCAGTGCGATGTAAGCATCTTTCTGGAACAATCTAATTTTTCTTTGATTTTTGGTCGAAATCCGACTGGCGGTGACGTTGGCCACACATCCGTTATTAAATTGCAGCCGGACGTTGGCAATATCGGCATGTTTGCAAATGACGGGCGCCCCCGCCGCGTGAATGCTTTGAATCTCGGATCCGACGACGCTCATAATAATATCGATATCATGAATCATTAAATCCAGCACCACACTGACGTCGGTGCAGCGGTCCTTAAAGATGCTTAAGCGGTGGGCTTCGATAAACATCGGACGATCGACAATATCTTTGAGCGCGGCCACGGCCGGGTTGAACCGCTCCAAGTGGCCGATCTGCAAAATACGCCGTCTGGATGCCGCGGCGTCGATTAATTCGTCCGCCTGCTCAAGGCTGGTTGTCATGGGCTTTTCAAGCAGCACATCCACATCGCGCCTCAAAAATTCGAGGCCCACGGCATAATGCGCCTCCGTCGGCACCACGATACTAACGGCATCAATGCCGCCGAAAAAATCGCGGTAATCCGTAAAAGCCCGGCAGCCGATCCCGGCGGCGACATCTTCCGCCCGCGACCGATCAATATCGGCCACCCCTACCAGCCGCACATTTTCCATGCGGGCATATTTTTGAGCGTGAAATTTGCCAAGGTACCCGACCCCAACCACTGCTACCCGAGTTTCATTCATTGAGCATACGCTCCAATTATTCCACCTGTGGGAAAATAAATTCGAACTGCCGGCCCCAAAAAAAGGTTTCAGGTGTCAGGAATAATCTGGATCTTCACTGACACCTGACACCTGAAACCTTCTTAATCCTGTCACATTTATGTTCACAGAGCGAATACAAGATGGGGTTCTTTACAATCCGCCCACTACCATAATTGTTAGCGGGTAATACCCCGCTGGGAGGATTTGATAAACTCAATAAATTTGTTAACTTCGGGCAGATGATCGACTTCGGCCTGGGCTCTTTCGATGGCTTCATTGAGGGTTATCCCGATGCGAAAAAAAATTCGATAAACTTTTTTCAATGCCGTTACGGTAGTTTCGGTAAACCCTTGGCGTTTGAGCCCCACCCGGTTGAGCCCGTGAAGTTTAGCCCGGTCGCCGGCGGCGATCACATACGGCGGGATGTCTTTCGGCACCCCTGATTTCCCGCCGACGTAAGCATAGTCACCAATTCTGACAAACTGGTGAATCGCCACCAGTCCGCCGATCGTGACATAATCCCCGATGACGATGTGGCCTGCCAGGGTGGCATTGTTGGCCAGGATCACTTTGCGGCCGGTCCGGCAGTCATGGGCCACATGGCAGTAGGCCATCAATAGATTATCTTCCCCGATTTCGGTGACCCCCGTGCCGAATTCAGTTCCGCGGTTAATGGTGGCAAACTCGCGCACCACGGTGCCGCGTCCAATTTTCACAAACGTCTTTTCTCCTTTGAACTTGACGGCCTGGGGCTCGGCCCCCACGGATGCAAATTGAAAAATATGACAATCCGGCCCTATGGACACGTAGCGGTCAACAATAACATGGGGGCCGATAACCGTGCCGGAACCGATCGAAACATGATCGCTGACAACCGAAAACGGACCTATTTGCACGTTGGCATCGATTTCAGCCTTCGAATCAACGATAGCAGTCGGATGTATCATAAATTTTCTCCAAAAGACGCCATCAGCTCGGCTTGGGCAACCAATTGATTATTCACGCTGGCGGTTCCGGACATTTTGGCTACCTTAGACCGGAATTTCAAAATCTTGGCTTCGAAAATGATCTGGTCTCCGGGAACGACCATTTTGCGAAACCGGACTTTGTCCATGCCCATAAAGTATATCAGTCGATTGCGTTTATCCGCCGGGATGGTCTGATAGGCAAGAATGCCGCCGGCCTGGGCCATGGCCTCAATGATGAGCACACCGGGCATAACCGGTTTGCCCGGAAAATGTCCCTGGAAAAAAGGCTCATTGATGGTAACGTTTTTAAGGGCCACGATCCTGTCATCCGGCACCAGCTCGATAACCCGATCGACCAGCAAAAACGGATACCGATGCGGCAATAGTTCCATAATTTCCTGAATCTCGTATGCTGACTCCATATTTTAACCCAATTTCGCCTCTATGTTTTTAAGTGTTTTTTCCAGCCCCAACAGTTTTTTATGAATATCCGGCAGTTTGGGAATCGAGCGCACCACCCGCAGCCAGAGCCGATGCGGCATCTCCGGTATGCCGGCAGATACAATCTGCCCGGCGGGCACCGATTTGCCCACGCCGGTCTGGGGTCCAACGATCGCATGGTCGCCGATGGTCAGGTGGCCGGCAATCCCCGCCTGCCCTGCCAGAATAGCGTTTTTTCCAATCGTGACACTGCCTGAAATTCCGACCTGAGCAACCAGAACCGTATTTTCCCCCACCGTGACGTTGTGGGCGACATGCACCAAGTTGTCGGTTTTCACCCCGCGGCCGATATGGGTTTTGCCGAACGTGCCCCGGTCGATGGCATTGTTGGCTCCGATTTCAACATCGTCATCAATTTGGACGATTCCCGTGTGGGGCAATTTGTGGTAGGCCATTCCATCCGACGCAAAGCCGAAACCGTCGCTTCCGATCACTGTGCCGGAATGGATGATCACCCGACTGCCGATGACGCTGCGCGCCAGAATGGTGACATTGGGGTAAATGATGACGTCGTCGCCCAGGGTTACACGGTCGCCAATGACAACGCCCGGATGAAGCCACACCCGCTCACCCACGGTAACATGGTCACCGATGGCCACCAGCGGACCAATGGAAACATCCCGACCGCAGTCGAATTTTTGCCCGACGCAGGCACTGGGATGCACTCCGGTCGGCGGCTGAACCGGTGGGTAAAAATATTGCAGTACCTTGGCAAATGCCACCATGGGGTTGTCCGTCCGGATCAAGTTGCGTCCCGGGTTCTCATAGTCGCGCGGCACAATGATTGCTCCGGCTTTGCAGTCATCCATTTTTTTTAGAAACTTGGTATTGCCGGCCACAGTAATTTCGCGGTTGCCGGCCGATTCAAAGGGTGCGGCGCCACCCATCATTAAATCTGAGTTGCCGCTGATATTTCCCTGAACCATCTCGGCAATTTTGGCTAAAGAAACCTCCATGAATACCACCACCCTATTTATGAAGCTTCGCTATTTCTTTTTTCTCTTGGCAGTCATCGCATCGAGCTGCTTGATGAGTTTTTCAGTGATATCGGTCGATCCGGGAGAATACAGGACGCTGTATTTATTGATAATCAGAAGATAACCGTCTTTTTTCCCAATGGTTTCCACAAGCTCCTTGATATCGCTTTGCAGTTGATTCATTAAATTGACCTCGAGTTTCTGCAATTCGGTACGGTATTTTTTTTGAAGCGTTTTAAAATCGTTGATCTTGATGCGCTGTTCCCGCTCTTTTTCTTCGCGCATGTCCTTGCTCATCACCATGGATTCGCGCTCAAGCCGTTTGTTGAGATTTTCAATTTCAGCGCCTTTTTCCTTTAAATCAGACTCCATTTTTTCCTTCTGAAGTTTCAGCTCAGCCTGGATTGATTTTCCGGCGATGGAGGTTTCAAGAATTTTTTGTAAATCGACGACGCCCATTTTGGCGACATCGGCGGCGAATGCAATATTACCGCAATAAAACAAGGCCAGAAACAATACGGTGCCAGACAATTTAAGAACCCGCATATAAATCCCCCCTTTCTGAATTAAATCACCTGCGACTAATGATTGATTTGGGTCGGCATCTTATAAATGATAGAAACGCAGCTAATTTGCAAGAAAAACATGCCGTTTGACGCGAAATTCGCCAACACTGGCAGGCTGCCGGGCACAGATGTGCGGCGCAGCTAGAAAGCCGAAGCCATGGAAAATTCCCATTTTCCCGAGTTGGAGTCGGTGGGTTTGGGGTCCAGAATCCAGCCATATTCCAGGCGAATCGGTCCCATGGGTGACAGCCAGCGGACTCCCAGTCCCGCACTTTCCCGCAGACTGTCAAGCCGAATGTCCTCATCATTAGAATAAATATCGCCGGTGTCGAAAAAAACAACCCCGTAGGCACCGGCTTGGGGCACCAGCGGGAATCTGACTTCGGCGTTGAACTGGACAAATTTATCCCCCCCTACACAGGCACCCGAATCATCCTGGGGGCACAAATCCTTCAGGTCAAATCCACGTAAGTCATCGATGCCCCCCATATAAAACTTTTCGTAGTCCGGCAAGGTTTTGCCTTTAATCTGTTTGACAAAGCCGGCCTTGCTGTGCAAGACACCGACGGTTTGCCATATCAGTGGAAAGTACCAGCCGGTTTCGCCGATGATCTTGTTGAAGCCGACAGTTCCGCCCAGTCCGGCAAATTCATATGAGACGCTGTGCATGGAACCCTCGGTCGGATGAAAAAGCTGGTCTCTTGAATCAAACCTTATAAGCGCCTCGATACTGCTTTTAATGTTTTCCCCGGTATCCTGCTTGATGGAGTTTGCGGCATCCACATTGACATTTTTAATATTCGCAATATCGTAGGTGTAGGTCAGCGTGCCCCGCGTATAATCAAAAATCGGATACCCGAGATGCAGGTTGGTGCCCAAACTGTCCTTGTCGTAGTCCGGATAGCTATATTTCCAGCTGTATATATCGGCGCCTGCCGACAGGGGGATGTCAAAAAGCCACGGCTCGGTAAAGCTCAATGTATATCTTTGGGTCTTGGCTCCCAATTGTCCCTTGAGGGCCAGGACCTGCCCGCGGCCGAACAGGTTTCTTTCGGAAACCGAGGCGGTCAGAAACAAGCTTTCAACATTGCCGTATCCGGCACCGAAACTGAAAGCCCCGGTTTTTTTTTCGGTCACATCGATGCGCAGCCGCATTTTATCATCGGCACTGCCTTTGGTGGTGTTGACTTTAATGTCCTCAAAATAATCGAGACGGTATAAATTTCTCACGCTGCGCTTCAGCCGGCTGCCGCTATAAAGCTCCTGTTCATAAACTTTGAGCTGACGGCGGATCACCTTATCCCGGGTTTTGGTGTTGCCGGCGATGGTAATTTCTTCAAAATATACCTGTTTGCCTTTATTGATTTCAAAGGTAATATCAACGACTAAATTTTCATGATCCTCTTTAATTTTGGGCGAGATATCCGCATACGCAAAACCTTCATCCGAATAGATATCCGTCAAGGTGATCACGTCTCGCCGCAGGGTTTCACGGTTATAGTATTCTTCCGAGGTAATCTTGACCTTTTCCAGCAGTTGTATCTCCGGTATGATTAAATCGCCGGCCATCGTCACATTGCCCACCCTAAATTGCGGACCCTCCGCCAGGCGAAAGGTGACGGTGATTCCATCCTTCTCAAAATTGACTTCCGGTTCAGCAACTTTGGCCTGGATGTAGCCGTGATTTTGATAAAAAGCAGTCAATTTGGCCGTATCCTGGCTCAGCTGCTCCTGATTGAGATCACCGGAACTGGTGAGAAAAGACAGGAAGCCTTTTTCGGAGGTGGACAGAATCCCTTTCAGCTTGCTGCTTGAATAGGCGCTGTTGCCCACAAATTCAATTTTTTTAATGTGAAACTTCTGCCCTTCATCGATGATGTATTCTACGTCGGCCAGGTTATTTTTCTGGGGCAATATTTTAAAACTGACTTTGACGTTGTAGTAGTTTTTTTCCTTGTACAGCTCCTCAATTCGCCGCATATCATTTTGTATGGTATTGATATTGACAATGGACCCCTTGTGCAGGGTAAGCACCTCCTTGATTTTATCATCGTCAAAGACCCAGGTGTTGCCTTCAATACTGATATTGCGCACGGTCGGCTTTTCGGTCACCGTGATAGTGATGATCTTACCCTGCGGCTCCGTCAGGGCTTCAACCCGCACATCATCAAAATAGCCCATCTTGTAAACGGCTTTCAGGTCGTCGCTGACCGACTTTAAATTGTATATGTCACCGGCCTGGATTTTTAAAACCCTCCGGATGGCATCGGCTTCGATGCGATTATTGCCCTTGATCTGGACCTCGATGATTTTATCGCGTTTAAAGAGCTTCAGGCTAAGCTCATTGACTAATTTTTTCAATGTCCCGGGTAAATTTTCGATCCCCTCACCTTCAACCGTAAATGCCTGGGGCATTTCACCGGCACCTGCCGCAAGCAGCTTGGCATCCAGGCTAAAATTCTGACCGATCCAGGTCAAACTGCCCCAAACAGCATATTCGGCCCCGGTTTGGATGCTTAAATTGCGAATACCTTCCAAGCTGTCGGTTTTTACCTTGCGGGCCTGAAGGGACGCCTCATCGATGATCAGCACCCTGGCCCCTTCCTGTTCAAGCTGCGTTTTAATTGCGTTGGGGATTTCCTTTTGCAGATAAGCCAGATCTTCCTGGGCGTGAATTTCAAAAGGTAATATGACTACCCTGACAATCTGTTGCGCAGATACAATGCCGGTCAGCAGAAATCCTGATAAAAAAAGGATTAGCCATGCACGTTTGATCATATAATCCTTTACGAATGCAGCTCGATTCGTGCTTTTGAGCAAAAAGCGCCTTGGACTCGCGCCGGAGCAGGCAGGGTTGCTTCCGGAGGGTCGCTGCCCAGGTTAATTCCGAAATGCCACGGTGCCGTTGAGTTGGATGATTTTCGGTTGACCGGCTATGGCATACCCATCAATTTTCCTTCGGCAATCGTTACACGGCGGGACATAAAAGATGCAAGCTCGGTGTTGTGAGTGACCACAACCAGGGTCATCGAGAATTCCTGATTCAACTCCATCAGCAGGGCATGAATATCTTCGCTGTTGGATTTGTCCAGATTTCCGGTGGGTTCATCCGCTAGGAGAATGACAGGCTTTAAGACCAGCGCTCTGGCCAGGGCCACACGCTGCTGTTCCCCGCCTGACAACTTTCCCACGCGGTAGTGCAATCGATCCTTCAGTCCGACCCTGACCAGGATGTCCTCCGCCGCCTGAATCGCTTTTTGTTTGCTTGTACCCTTAATCAGGGCCGGCATCATCGCATTTTCAACAGCGCTGAATTCGGGCAAGAGATGATGAAATTGAAAAACAAAGCCTACGGATTCATTGCGAAACTGCGCCAACGACTGATCGTCGAAGGAGAACACATCTTCGCCCCTAAACAACAAGGTTCCGCTGTCAGGCCGATCCAGGGTGCCGAGAATATGAAGCAGGGTTGATTTTCCAATCCCCGAGGCGCCTACAATGGCGAGCGTCTCACCGGTCGCCAGATCGAAATCAACGTCCTTGAGAATATCAATGCTGGCCCCGCCGTTGGTAAAACTTTTGCACAAACGGCGAAGACTGATCACGCTTGCTGATACCCCGAAGCCTTTTTCCTGATTCTCTAGCTGCATCATTTCCCTAGTACAACCAACCGCTGTCAACCATACCGGATTGCCTCAACTGGATTTAATTTGGCCGCCTGCCACGCCGGATACAGGGTTGCCAGAAAACAAATCAGCAAGGCGGCAACCATGATCGAAGCGACATCGACAAATTCCAGTTTGACAGGCAGTGTTGTTGTAAAATAATAAATATCACCGGTCAGTTCGTGGATATTGTAATGTTTGAGGCCCGTGCAGATCAAAATCCCTGACATCAGGCCGATGACGGTGCCGATGGCACCAATGACCATTCCGTTGAAGACAAATATTTTTCGAATACTGCGCTCGGTGGCCCCCATGGCCTTTAAGATGGCGATGTCTCTGGTTTTTCCCATAACCATCATAATGAGGCTGCTGGCGATATTAAAGGCTGCAACTAAAACGATCAGGGTTAAAATAACAAACATGACACGCCGTTCCAGTTTCAGCGCTTTGAAAAGATTGCGATTCATCTGCATCCAGTCCCGTGCCCAATAGGGGAAGCCGAGTTTGTCGGTGATTCTCTGGGCAACCTGGCGTGCCTCGTATACGTCGTCAACCCGGACATCCAGCCCGGTCACGGAGTCTCCCATGCGCATAATTTCCTGTGCGTCATGAATGTTGATGTAAGCGAATGTCTGGTCATACTCATACATGCCCGACTCGAAAAAACCGGTTACCTTAAATTGTTTCATGGCCGGCATATGCCCGATGGGAGATATCATGCCCCGGGGAGATATCAAATAAATCACATCCCCTTCAACCACTCCGAGATTTTTAGCCAGTTCGCGCCCCAACACAATACCGGGGATATTAGGCGCGGAACCCGGCGAGGAACGAACGTCGGTAGCGCTCGGCAAATCAACCCCCTGCAATGTTTTCATAACACGCCCGGCAGTGTCGGGATCGATGCCGCGCAAAACGGCTCCCGAGGCGCTGTTTTTGGATCGAAGCATGATCTGAGCGTAAATAAACGGCGTGGCGGCTTCCACACCCGGCGTTTTTTCAACTTCTTTGAGAACCTGACGATATTGGGTAAAGCCGCCGCCGTGGCGCATAATCATGACCTGCGGCTGGCCTCCCAGGATACGGATTTTCAGATCGGCTTCAAAGCCGGTCATCACCGCAATGACCACAATCAAGGCCATAACCCCAACGGCCACTCCGGCGATCGAAAGAATGGTAATCAAAGAAATAAATGCCTGCTTTTGCTTGGCCCGAAGATACCGGCGGCCGATAAACGTTTCGAATCCCATGGGGTGGTTATTGATTGTACGTTAGTGGTTATTGGGTGCAGTTGACTTTCTTTAAACGTTGGACGGACAACATTCTGTCATCCGTCATCCGTCATCCGTCTTCCGTCATCTGTCTTCTGCCTTCTGCTCTAGTCTGCTGCTTCTTTTCGTTTCATGTGGGGAAAGAGAATCACTTCCCGGATGGAGGCTGCATCGGTGAGCAGCATGACCAGTCTGTCGATCCCGATACCTTCACCGGCGGTCGGAGGCATTCCGTACTCCAGCGCCTCAATGTAATCTTCGTCCATTCGATGGGCTTCTTCATCCCCGGCCTTGCGGCCCTGGACCTGCTGGGAAAAACGTTGATGCTGATCAACCGGGTCATTGAGTTCCGAAAACCCGTTCGCGATTTCTCGGCCGGCAATGAAAAGCTCAAACCGTTCGGTCAGATCAGGCTCCTGATCGCTGCGCCGCGACAACGGCGAAACTTCCGCCGGGTAGCCGGTGATAAATGTGGGCTGAATCAATTTGGGCTCCACCAAGGCATCGAAAAGCTTGGTAATAACCTTGCCCAGTTGACCGGTTTTGGTAACCTGAATGCCGTTGCGGGAAGCAAATTCGAGCAGACCGGCTTTATCATTCAGCAGATCCGGTTCAATACCCCCCAATTCCGCCAGCGCGGAAAAAAGCGACATGCGGCGCCACTTTCCGGACATGTCGATGGTCTCGCCCTGGTAGCTGATCTTGGCCGACCCGTTTATCCGGCGCGCGACCCCGCTGATCAATTCCTCGGTTAAATCCATGAGATCCGTGTAGGTGGCGTAGGCTTGATAAAACTCCAGCATGGTAAATTCCGGATTGTGCTGGGTGGAGACCCCTTCATTTCTAAAATTGCGGTTGATCTCAAAAACTCTTTCAAATCCGCCGACAACCAATCGCTTTAAATAGAGCTCTGGAGCGATGCGCAGATAAAGATCCATCCCCAAGGCGTTGTGATGGGTTTTAAAGGGAGTGGCTTCGGCCCCGCCTGGAATCGGCTGCATCATGGGCGTTTCAACTTCGAGATAATCACGGCTGAGAAAAAACTTGCGTATTTGTTGTATGATCAGACTGCGTTTGACAAAAATATCCCGCACATCCGCGTTCATAATTAGATCGATGTAGCGCTGTCGATATCTTTTTTCCGGATCCCGTAAACCGTGAAATTTTTCCGGCAGCGGCCGTGTGGCTTTGCACAGCAGGTGCAGCTCTGAAACCAGCAGCGTCCATTCCCCGGTCCGGGTTTGAAAGAGGTTCCCCTTTAACCCAACAAAATCGCCGATATCGAGTTGTTTAAAAAGAAGATGGGCCTGATCCCCGATGCGATCCTTTCTCACATAAGCCTGAAGCTGTCCGGTGCGATCCCTGAAGCGGATGAAGGCACTCTTGCCGAAATTGTTGATCGCCATCATGCGGCCGGCCGTAACAAAGGGCGGCGCATCCTCTGTCAGGGACTGCGGTGAATTTTCGATAACATTTTGAATATCACGCACAGTGTGGGACACCCGGTATCCATTCGGGAAAAGGTTGATATCGTTTTTTTTTAATTCCTCAATTTTCTCTTTGCGCCGTTGCAAAATATCACTGGATTTTTCCATGGTTTCCATCAGTCAATTTAAAAATGCACAACCGGTCATCCGGTCATATTTTTAAGATAAGCGCCCCCAACAACACAAGGGTAATCGTTTCGGGGCGAACCCTCTAGCTAATCGAAATTCAAATTTTTTTAAGTAGCCCATTTGAGGTGGACTGTCAAGATCAAGTTGGAAAAGATATCAGGCGGGCCGCGGCGTCTGTTTGAACTGCAGGACAAAGGTCGTCCCTTTGTTCAGTTCACTTTCGACATCCAGCAGGGCGTCATAGGATTCAAGAATACGGTGAACGATGGACAGGCCGAGGCCCGTTCCGGACGCTTTGGAGGTATAGAAGGGGTCAAAAATATGTTTAAGGTTCTCCTCAGACATGCCGCAACCATTGTCCGCAACTTTGATAAAAACCCGCTTGTTTTTGGTTGCGTACATTTCGATATGGATGGCGCCCTCACCCGCGATGGCTTCTGACGCATTTATCAGCAGGTTCCATAGAATTTGGCGCAAGTGAACAGGATCCATTGAAACCCAGATATTGGAATGAATATTTCGGGTCGTCGTTATTCGTCCATCGTTATTGGCATCTTTCTCAAACAGCTCGACGATGTCGGCTACAAGCTTAGCAAGGTCAACGGCCTCGACTTTACCAGTCGGCGGCCGGGCATAGAGCAAGAAATTGGTTACCAGAGAACTTAAACGGTCAGCCTCACGCAAGACGATTTGCATCAGGCGGTCATGATCCGAATCGCGGGGGAGGTCGTCTCTGAGCAGCTGGATGGAGCCGCTCAGCGACGCCAGTGGATTTTTGATTTCATGCGCCAGCCCGGCGGCCATCTCCCCGATGGCTGCCATCTTATCCACCCGCTTGACATGCTCCTCCATGAACCGCAGTTCTTTTCGAGTCTTTCGAACCTGTTCGGATAAAAAACTGCTCAAAAAGGCAACGGCAAAACAGGCCGACATGGTGATGACAATTTTAAATAGCACCCGATTGCCCGGGTAGGCCGATGCAAGCAGCACATCCGCTGTGTCCAATGGCAAAATGACGCCGTAATATTCGAGATCCACCATGATCCCGAACTGGATACCGCAGATAGCCGCGATGACAATTGTTCCTCGAATAGGTAGTAAAATGCTCGCATAAATAATCACAACAAGATAGAGGAACGAGAAAATACTTGAATAACCGCCGGTGACAAACAATATCACCGTAACGACCAGGGTATCGATTAGAATCTGCGCATAGGCAAGCAGGACAAGGTGCTTTATGCGGTATAACCACAGGGCATAAAAAATTGACAGAAAATAGAGGGCCGCAATAAGGCCGTAAAGAATAATCCGCGAGGGACCGACGGGCGGCGGGGTTTCCCCGAGCTGCAGAACGATGGTGGAGCCCAGCAACAAAGATGAAAACAGGACCCGAAAAAGCATCAGCCACTTCAGCTTGTCTCGGATATCACCATCGGATTTTGGCTTCGGGTTATCCATATTGAGTATGAAAAAAATGCCGCAAAAAAATAGTACTTTGCGGCATTTGATGTCGATTGCTCTAGGAGCGCTCAGCTAATAGCGCCGGCCATTTTAAAGATCGGAAGATACATGGCAACCACCAATCCGCCGATGGTGACACCCAAAAACACCAGCATGAAAGGCTCGATTAAGGCGGTCAGGTTCTCAACCGCCTGATCAACTTCCTCATCGTAAAAATCGGCAATTTTTTCCAGCATGGCGTCCAGCGCCCCGGTCGACTCGCCGACCCCAATCATCTGGCAGACCATGGGCGGAAACACACCGCTTTCCTGCAGCGGATCCGCCATGGTGCGCCCTTCGGCGATCCCGGTGCGTACGTTATAGATGGCTTTTTCAACCGTGCGGTTGCCCGCCGTCTTTGCAACGATATCGAGTGCTTCCAAAATGGCCACTCCACTGGCCAGCATGGTCCCCATTGTCCGGGTAAATTTGGCGACGGCTACTTTGCGCAGCAATTCCCCGAAAACCGGAATTTTTAAGAGCAGGTCGTCGATCACATCCTGGCCCCTTTGGGTGCTGTAAAATTTTTTAAAAGCAATGATAAATAGAAAAAGACCGATGACGATGTAAATAATTTTGCTTTTAACCATTTCGCTGGCTGCCACCACCAGCTGGGTCGGCACCGGCAGCTCACCGCCAAAATCAGCAAACATCTCCTGAAAAACGGGTATGACAAACACCAGAATAACCGCCAGTACGAGTATGGCGATAATCAGGGTAACGGTGGGATAGGTCATGGCCCCCTTCACCTGGGCTTTGAGTTTCGCCGTTTTTTCCATGTAGGATGCGAGTCTTCGCAAAATGGCATCCAGGATACCGCCGGCCTCACCGGCGGCAATCATGTTGACGAAAAGATCGTCAAACTGTTTGGGAAATTTCTTGAGTGCTTCGGCCAGGGTGGCCCCCCCTTCAACCGACTCCTTAATGGCTTTGAGCATTTTTTTGAAGGTTGCATTGGCCTGCTGACTGTAGAGGATGTCCAGACATTGAATGATGGGCAAGCCGGCATCGATCATCGTCGAAAACTGCCGGGCAAAAAGAATAATGTCATGCATTTTGACCCTGGGCTGCAAAAAAGACACGTTTTCAAAGAGGTCTTTGGGTTTAGGCTTGATTTTAGTGGGTGTAATCCGCTGGCGAATCAGCTGGGCCTTGACAGCTTCTTCGCTGACGGCATCAATTTCGCCTTTCTGGATTTCATTCTTTCGGTTTTTGCCCACCCATTGGTAAACTGGCATGATCAAATCCTCCCTGATAATTTTAGGTATGACGCAATTTCCGGCGGTTCCTTCCCACGCGTTGAAAATCGGCCGGGATAACGGCAGGCTTAAAATTTTCAATAGCTTTGTTCGGCAAGCGTCTTAAGCGTCATCATAATATTCAGAACCATTATCGGCCGGAGAGGAAAAAAACTTAACCTTATTTATATCAAACTGAAATCATCTGATGACTTTTCCGGGGATGCGAAATGCCGGTATCTTTCACAGCAAGCAATATCAGTTATATTTTCAATGCCATAGAACCGATCGCTTCCGGCATTATGCTATTGGCAATACCTTTTTAAATATGATAACCTATTCCCGATAAACGGAAAAGCAAAAAGAACGGGCCGCCGGCGCCGCATAGCCACCCACCGAGCTTTCCACAAGCGGAGATGCGGACGCCGAAAGTGGGTCTGCCCGCTTGATCGTGCCAATTCTTCACCTGGAGTTTAGGACAAAGCTGTGCCCAAAGGAAAAAAAATTCATAATAATTTCACCATCATAACCACCCATGTGAATGCAGATTTTGACGCACTGGCTTCCATGCTGGCCGCCCAAAAGCTTTATCCCGATGCCCTGGTTGTCTTTCCGGGCTCTCAGGAAAAAAATTTAAAAAACTTTTTCATCAACTCGATGGTCTACTTGTTCAATATGGTGGATGTTAATGACATCGATTTTTCCGGAGTAGAACGGCTGGTGCTGGTGGACACCCGGCAGCCCAGCCGCATCGGCAGTCTCAGTGAACTTTTGCAAAGATCCGATATCGAAATTCACATCTATGATCATCATCCCGCCTCCGCAAACGATATCACCGGCAAGGTGGAGGTTCACGGCAATACCGGCGCCAATGTCACAATTTTGACCGAAATTATTCGCGAGAAGGGGGTGGCGATATCGCCTGACGAAGCCACCATCATGTGTCTGGGAATATATGAAGACACCGGCTCTTTCACCTTTCCGTCAACAACCGAAAGAGATTTTTTGGCCGCCGGCTTTCTGCTATCCCGGGGCGCCAATTTAAATATTGTCTCCGATTTAATTGCCAGGGAATTGAGTCCTGAGCAGGTCGGGCTGCTAAACGACATGATCCAGGCAGTCACGCGCTACCATATCAACGGCTTCGAAATTGTCGTCACCAGCGTGACCATGGAAAAATACATGCCGGATTTTGCTTTTCTAGTGCAAAAAATGGTCAAAATGGAAAATCTTGATGCCATTTTTGCGATTGCGCGCATGGAAGACAAAATTTACCTGGTGGCCCGAAGCCGCATCAGCGAGGTGGATGTCGGCGTCATTCTGACGTCTATGGGCGGCGGCGGCCACCCCTATGCAGCCGCCGCATCCATTAAAGGAAAAACCCTGGCACAGACTGAAACTGAACTGCTGGAAATCCTCCACAGCAGGATCAAAAACCAGCGCCTGGCCAAAGATCTGATGTCATCACCGGCCATCAGCACCCGCGCCGATATATCCTGTCTCAAAGCCAGGGAACTCGTGACTCGCTATAACATCAATGCGCTGCTGGTCACGGAAAAAATAAATTCCAATGAGACTCTTTGCGGCTACATTACGCGTCAGGTGATCGAAAAAGTGATTCATCACAAACTGGGCCGGGTTGCAGTAAGAGATTACATGACCACTGAGGTGGCTACCGTCGGACCGGATGCCGATCTGATGGAAATACAGGAAAAAATCATCGACAACAAACAGCGTATTCTGCCGGTTATGGAAAATTCCACCATCCGAGGCGTGATAACCCGCACGGATCTTCTCAACATCCTGGTGCGGCAAACGCAGCCCAAGTCGGAAAATTTTCCCGATCTCAAAGAACCGGCCCCGGCCCACACCCGCAATGTCGTCCGATTTATGAAGGAGCGCCTGTCGGGCGATCTGATGAACATCTTAAAACAAATCGGAGAAGTGGCGGATGAAGCTGGTTACGGGGCCTATGCCGTCGGCGGGTTTGTCAGGGATTTGTTTTTATACCGCAGCGATGAGGACCTCGATATTGTCATTGAAGGCGAAGGAATTGCTTTCGCCAGGAAATATGCCGGAATGGTGGGCGCTCGCGTCCATGCCCATGAAAAATTCGGCACGGCCGTTATTATCTTCCCGAACAATTTCAAGATCGACGTGGCTTCGGCCAGAATGGAATACTATAAGTTCCCGGCCGCGCTTCCGGTGGTGGAAATGAGTTCGATCAAACTGGATCTTTACCGACGGGATTTCACCATCAATACCCTGGCGATTCAATTGAACTCCGACAAATTCGGCACCTTGATCGATTTTTTTGCCGCCCGCAAAGACATCAAAGAAAAAATCATCCGCGTATTGCATAATCTGAGTTTTGTCGAAGACCCCACCCGGGTGTTTCGCGCTATCCGTTTCGAACAGCGTTTCGGATTCACCATCGGCAAGTTAACCGCCGGTTTGATTGCCAACGCCATCAACATGGATTTTTTCAGAGGATTGAGCGGCAAAAGGGTATTCAACGAGTTGCGGCTCATCCTGGAAGAGGAAAACCCGGTGGCCGCCGTCATTCGGCTCAATGATTTTGATCTGCTGAAAGTGGTACATGCTTCCGTTAAGTTGGATAAGTTTTTCATTGCGATGCTCAATTCGGTTAAAAAGGTGCTGACCTGGCATGATTTGCTTTTTCTGGATGAATTCTATGAAAGATGGGTCGTTTATTTTATGGCGCTGATATATCATTGTGACGACTGCCAGTCGGAGGAAATATGCCACCGTTTTGAACTGGCGCCGGAATATCGGAAAATGTTCTGTGTCGACAGGTTTGAGGCCGACCGATGCATTGCATGGCTTGACAGGAATCTTCCGGTGTCGGACAGCGTTCTGTTCCGCAAGCTTGACGGATTCAAAAGCGAGCTGATTGTTTATATGATGGCCGCCGCCAGGCATCCGAAGGTCAAAAAGGCGATATCGCATTTTTTCACCAATCTGCGGCGGGTCGATATTTCGCTGAGGGGCAGGGATTTGGTAGATATGAAGCTCAAGCCCGGTCCGATCTACCGGCAGATCCTGCAAGCTGTCTTGGAGGCCAAGCTGGATGGCCGGCTCAAAACCAAAGATGACGAAATCGATTTTGCCCGCCATTATATCGAAACGCATTAAGACCGGCCCAGGACCCGCAATATGTCATTAAATATAGATAATTTTTCAGATTTGCGAAAGTTAGTTTCGACTTTGACATCTCCCGGGCAAAGGACTTGGCCTGAATACGCCGCCCTGAAAAGCAGCAGCATCTGGTGTGAACGAATAAAGTAGTCGGTTTAAGACTGACGAAATTGTTTTGACATTGTCCGGGCGGTTAATTAACGATTCTTATTTTCACATGCGCCGGAATCTGGTATAAGAATGGATTTTCCAATCATAGGAACACATTTGGAATTGGACGCCAACATGGGAGGATAAACAAAATTTCATGAATCCAAAGAAACGAATTCTGAGTGGGATGCGGCCGACCGGACCTCTGCACCTGGGCAATTTTCTGGGTGCGCTGGCAAACTGGGTTAAAATGCAGGATGAATATGACTGCTTTTTTTTTATTGCCGACTGGCACGCGTTAACCAGCGACTACGAGAACACGGGATCAATAGAGCAAAATAGAAGGGAAATCATGCTTGACTGGCTCTCCGCCGGGCTCACGCCGGAAAAGAGCACGCTGTTTGTCCAGTCTTTGGTCAAGGAGCATGCCGAGCTTTTTCTGCTGCTTTCGATGATCACGCCGGTGCCCTGGCTGGAACGCAACCCGACTTACAAGGAAATGATCAGTGAACTTAACCATAAAGATTTGTCCACCTTCGGATTTTTAGGCTACCCGGTGCTGCAGGCCGCCGACATCATTATCTATCGGCCTTACGGGGTTCCGGTGGGCGTTGACCAGGCGCCCCACGTGGAAATTACCCGGGAAATCGCCCGGCGCTTTAATTACTTCTACGGCGATGTGTTTCCGGAACCGGAATTGATTTTAACTGAAACCCCCAAGATACTGGGAATCGATCGACGCAAAATGAGCAAAAGCTATGGCAACGCGATCTTTTTGTCGGACAGTCTCGAGCAAATCAGCAAAAAAGTAGCGCAGATGATAACCGACCCCCAGCGGGCCCGCCGCACTGATCCCGGCAACCCGGATGTGTGCAACGTGTATGATTTTCACAAACTCTACACCGACCCCCAAACGGTTAAAGAAATCGACGAGCAGTGCCGTACCGCCGGCATCGGGTGCGTTGAATGCAAACAAATCATGGCCCGGGGCCTTATCGCCGCCCTCGAACCGATTCGTGCAAAGCGCGCCTACTACGAACAACACCCTGCAATGGTTGAAGAAATTATGATCGCAGGCAGCAACAAAGCCCGCCTGTCGGCTTGCGAAACCATGGAAGTCGTTCGGGCGGCGGTAAAGATCTAAATTTAGGACACAGATTTTCACAGATGAACACAGATTGCCTAAAAGTAATTATTTCCACCGATGGTGGATTTCTTCGTTCTGCGACAGCAGCAGAATACCATATGTATTCGTGTTATCCGTGCCCGGATTGTAAAAAAAGGCAAAATCATATCGAATTTGTTTTTTGGGTCATTGGATATTATTTGTTATTTGGAATTTCACGACAGTTCTATAAATGGATTCAAACACACATTACGTGCAGGCGTCATCTAACAGCACTATGACGGAAAAACAATACCAGGTCCAACTTGAAGATGTATTTGAAGGTCCCATGGACCTGCTGGTTCATCTGATTAGGAAAAATGAACTGGATATCTACGATATCCCCATTGCGCTGATCACCGAACAATACCTTCAATATCTCGAATGGATGCAGGTGCTCAATATTGAATTTGCCGGCGATTTTCTCCTGATGGCATCCACCCTCACCCAGATAAAATCGCGCATGCTGCTGCCGGTCCATAGTGACGATGAAGAGGAGGCGGAAGAGGATCCGCGCATGGAACTCACCCGGCCGCTGCTCGAATATCTGCAGATGAAGTCGGTCGCCGACCAGTTGATAGAACGAAATCTGCTCGGCGAAAAAACGTTTGTCAGAAATCCCAGTCGAGATGAATTCATAACCGATTCGGATGACGAGTTCATAAAAATCGGATTGTTCGAGCTGATCGACGCCTTTCAAAAAATGCTTGAAAGAATCCCGGACGATCACCGGGTTGAGATGTCGGCCGATGAAATATCGGTGAAAGACAAGATTTCGCAGATAGTCGATGCCCTCGAACAAAAGGGATCCCTCACCTTTACGGAGCTGTTTTCGCCCAGTCCGGACAAGCGTGAGATCGTCATCACCTTTCTGGCTATCCTTGAAATGGTGAAACTGACCCTGATCCGGATCGTCCAGAACCTGCATACCGGAATCATACGGATTTTCTATCTTTAGGCATTTTTTTATAAATGGACAACATCAAATACATCATTGAAAGCCTGTTGTTTGTGGCGGATGAACCACTCTCGATCGATCGGATTAAAAAAATCCTCACCCCCGCGGAAAACAAAGATATCCGTGACGCCTTAGCCGCTTTAGCGGCCGAATACGATCAGCGCCCCGGCGGATTTTTCCTCGATGAGGTCGCAGGCGGGTATCAGATACGCACCCGCCCGGAATATAACGAATGGATCAGATTGTACGTCCAGCCCAGGCCGCTGCGGCTCAGCAAAGCGGCTTTAGAAACGCTGGTGATCATCGCGTACAAACAACCCATCATCCGCAGCGACGTTGAGCATTTGCGGGGTGTGGACTGCGGCGGTGTGCTGCGTGTTCTGCTGGAGCGCAAACTGATCCGGGTGTTGGGTCGCCGCGAATTGGCAGGCCGCCCGTTGATTTATGCAACCACCAAGCGATTTCTGGAAGTGTTCGATCTCAAAGACCTCAAGGACCTTCCAACCCCCAAAGAGATCGAAGAACTCGGGGCTTCCCTCTCCGAATCCGGCCATGCAGCCGATATTGAATCCGACCTCGATGA
Organism: uncultured Desulfosarcina sp.; assembly: GCA_964435765.1. GTDB lineage: Bacteria > Desulfobacterota > Desulfobacteria > Desulfobacterales > JAFDCJ01 > JAFDCJ01. Next base: position 713 of record CAYTBC010000009.1, on the reverse strand, counting down.
TGAAAACGATTTTGATGACGCCAGCGAGTCCGAAGAGGCCTATGAAACTGACGACAGCTCCGACGCTTCAGAAAATGGATTCGAGCACCGGCAAACGCCGGGACCCGAGACCCAGCCGGCTCAGTTCTCCCCTGCCCCTTCGGACGAAACTCCGACGACCCGGGACACCTTGAGAAAAAACGGATCCGATCAGGCGGGAGCAATTCTCAAGGAGAATCAGGAAGACAAAGAGTAGGGACGGCAGATCGCAAGATGCCCGCGCGCAGGTCGACGCAAATTTCCAAGGCATCGGCAAAAGCCGCTGAAGGACGGCGACGAAATTTTTGGCCCGCCCTAAAAAATTTCTTGATTTAATCAGGATAATCCATTATCTGTGAAGAACATCTAAAATCCAACACCCGATCAGGGCGGTTAACTCAGCGGGAGAGTGCTACCTTCACACGGTAGAAGTCACTGGTT
>CAYTBC010000009.1:0-244 GCA_964435765.1 uncultured Desulfosarcina sp. | reverse complement strand
AGTGCCGACCGGCCTGACTTGAAGAAAACAACCTTGGTAAATTGTGAAGGATAGCGTGTGTGATGTGCTAAAAATGTTGGGTTTATACAGACTGTGAATTTCATTTTTTAATCCACTGTGACCGTTTTGTGACCACCGGTGTTAAAAACGTTGTTTTCAAGCCGACAAGCAGCCTCCTGATTTACCTTGCTAAATAGATGAGCATAAATGTCCAAGGTCGTGGATGCTTTGGAATGTCCCATCT
>CAYTBC010000008.1:0-52642 GCA_964435765.1 uncultured Desulfosarcina sp. | reverse complement strand
GCCGAATTGCCCCATTACATTGATGAGTATATCATTAACACCCACGATCTATACAGTTTGCCGAATCTGGTTTCGATTTCCATCAAATATATCGAAGGCGAGAGCGTCCTGCTGATGCTGGATGATGATGGCCTGGCGGTGTCGACCCGATCGGCTTGCGCGACCGGTTCACTGAGAGCATCCCACGTCCTGCTGTCGTTGGGACTTAGTCATGCCGACGCCCAGGGAACCCTGGTGCTCTCTTTTGGCGTCGACAATTCGGAGGCGGATATAACCGCGCTGTTGACCTCGTTAAAAAGTGTCGTTACCACCCTGCGGCGGATTTCGCCCCTCTATAAAAAGTATAGCGGGGCGAAATAAAGCCGGCCGAGCCGGGAATGAAAATGGAAAATTTATGGATGTCGCCCGCACAGGCGCCTGCGCCGCGCTCCGCCTAAATTAAATGCTGCGCCGAAGGCGGACCTTAAATATTCAATTATTACTGGTGGCTGTGTCTATTTGACTAAGAAGCCCGGGCTCCCGGTTGGCTTCCGGTTCGAGAAAGCTGGCATCATCCGCATCCGACATCATGCTGTCAAAATACATGTCAATAATGCCTTCGTGGCCGTAAAATTTGCTGGTCAGAAGTTCCTTGAAACGCCCATACCCCGGTTCGGTCAACAACTCATCGATTTCGTGGGCGCGTTTGCCCAGCTGGCGACAATATTTATCGGTAATGGTTTGCGGGGCGGTGCCGCGTTTTTTGGCCACGCGGTTGGTGGCTTGGATTCGGCTGTAGCCGTTGACCTCCATTTCATAAACAACCTCGAGAATCTGTGATAAGGATTTGGGCAAACCTTCAATACTGATCGTCGGTATTGAATAAAGGGACATTGACTCGCCTTTTTTCAACCCATCCTTTTGGGCCTCATCGTTCGTCAAGAGTCTGTTCAGCACTGAATTGGGGGTGTCGATAAACGGCTCGGCATTTTGCTGCAAAAAGTGCCAGATGTTTTCATCAATTTCGATCGAATACATTTTCATGGGCCCGCCTCCTTCTGCACTAGGTTACTTGTATTATACGAAAGTTTTTCTAGTAACACAAGCAAATGTTGCTTCAGGAGGTTGAATATGTTTTATTGACGCCGGCTCGCCTGTTCGGCCTTTGCCGGTGTGGGTCGGCCTCCGTGGGCGGGAATTGAATTGCCGCCGGGAGGTCAAGCCCCTTCTGATAGCGTCCATGTTGTGCGGCGGAAAAAAAGTTGCAGGTTGGCAGGTTTTTGACCCGCCGTTTATGGGGTTGCCGGCAAATTAAGGTTTGACTCTGATGGTCGCATCTCCGATACCCGGGTTTGAATCTCTGCTTTGGCGGGTGGAGATGAAAAGGTCGTGTTTGCCGATGGTGACGACATCATTGCCGGTCAGTTTGGCGGTGATAATGTTTTCGTTGTTTAACAAGGTGCCGTTGGTGCTTTTAAGGTCTTCAATAATATACTCACCGGCGCGCCGAAAGATCCGGGCGTGAACTTTGGAGGCGCCCAGGTTGTTGATATGGATGTCATTATTCTCATTGCGTCCGATCGTTATTTCCTGTTTATCGGTTTCCAGGGTCTTGAGTTCCTTGTCCTTCAGCTTCAGTAAAATTTTCAGCATGGTACCTCCATTACGGATTAAATAGAGCCTAAATTAAGCGTTTCAAATATCAACCACCAGGCAGCGTCCCGATCGGCAGGCCGGTCTTGGTTATTACTATCGGTACTTCCGGCCGAGATCTTTACCACTTTTTTTAATCCGTTTCAGCCTAGCACCTCCATGCAGGCCTGGATGTCTTTGACGACCATCGCTGCGGTCTGATACCGCTTGGAAACCCCCTTGGCCAGCATCTTTTCGACGATTTCCACACAGCATGGCGCTGTTTTGGGAGCGACCTCCTTGAGCGGGACGTATTCCGTATTGGAAACAGCGTACAAAAGTGCCGTCATGCTGTCCCCTTTAAACGGCTTTTCCCCGGCCAACAGTTCGTAAAAGACCACCCCCAGCGAAAAAAGATCCGAACGGCCATCTACTTTTTTGCCGGCCACCTGTTCGGGGGACATGTAATTGGGGGTGCCGAAGATGACACCGGTCTGGGTGTTGGATGAAGACATGACCCGCGCGATACCGAAATCGGCAACTTTGATCTGGTCATCCTCCACCAAAATAATGTTGGCCGGTTTGATGTCGCGGTGCACCACCTCCTGGCTGTGGGCATATCCCAACGCCTCAGCCACCGCGCCCACCAGCTTTAAAACTCTTTTGACCGGCAGCAGGCTGCCTTTCCGGCAATAGTGGGTTAGCTCGTTTCCTTTGAGAAGCTCCATGGCGATGTAGGCCATGTCATAATCCTCACCCATATCGTAGATCGTAACGATATTCGGATGCGACAGTTTGCCGGCGGCCTCGGCCTCTCGAAAAAACCGTGCTTTGACATCGCTCAATTCATCGGCCGGGATATCCGCGTAAGTCACCGTTTTGATGGCGACCTCCCGGTTGATACTCGGGTCCTTGCCGAGGTAAACCGTCCCCATGGCCCCCTGTCCCAGTTCCTGCAGGATTTCGTACCGTCCTAGTGTGGGCTTGGTGTTCCCGTTTTGCAATAAGAAAGAGGTTTCCTTTTTGGCGGCGGCAGCCGACATCGTAAGGGTATTATCGATTGAGATCAACTTATTGATTCGTTCTTTGACATCTTTAAAGGCGCCGGCCTTCAAAATGTGGCGATAAACCGCAAGGGCCTTGCTGGTCATGCGTTTGCGCTCAAAGTCCAACCCTAGATTGTACATCAGCTTTTGCACGGCCTGATCTTCGATCGGGCACTTTAAAAATTTTTCAAAGGCCATGTCCAGCATACCCTGGCCTTGCATGGCCAGACCGAGGCTTTTGTTGAGCTCGACATTTTCGTCCTGCTTTTCAGCCAGGTGCCGGCGGCGGCTGGCCAGGGCATAGCCGATGAGCGCAAGAATGACCGGCGCTAGAACTTTCAACCAGATGCCGTTGGCGACAAACAAGATGACGCTGGCACCGAGCCAGGTGACCAAAAAGATTCCTAGAATCAGCGTCCCGATCCGTGGTGTGACTTTGGGGATGACAAATAACAGAAAAAAGCCGACATACAATAGGGCCAGGATTTCAAGAATAAAGGCCCAGGAAGGCCGGGAGATATATTGGCCGTTGATGATATTTTCAACAACGCTGGCTTCAATTTCAAGGCCGGATACATTTAATTGCACCGGCGTATTGAATCGCTGCGCTAAACCTTCGGCGGTCACCCCGAGCAGGACGATTTTTTTGCGGAATTCATTCAGATCAACTTTGCCGTTGATGACATCGGCAAATGAGACCCGGTGGATATTGGCTTTCTGACCGCTGTAGTCAATGATCATGCGGTGATTTTTTTCGGTGGGGATTTGCAGGTGCCTTAAATTGATTCCGTTCGGTCCGGCCGTTAATTCCTGTAAACGCCCGCCAGTATATTTTCTGGCCACCTGCAGACCAAAGGATGCGAAATCTCTTTGCTGATAGCTAATCAATAACGGCACATCGCGCACGATCCCATCGCTGTCGCCGACCAGGTTGATGTGCCCCAGTGCGCCGGCCTTGGTCGACAGATCATCGTAAGGTTCGGTCAACCGTTTGGCTAATATCTCGTGATGGTTGAAAATTCCGCGCAAGCGTTGGGTGTCTTCACTCCCGGCCTTCCGGTTGCCGGATTCGGCGGCCAAATCAATCGAATTCAATTGCAGCCAGGGGGATAGATTCCCGGAAGGGTCGTCGGCTGGGCCGTCGAGGGTGAATCGCAGCGGCAGCACCACATTGCGGGCGGCCCGCACGGCGGATATCAGCTGATCATCATGATTCAGCCGTTTTTCGGCTTCCGCCAGAACGTCGTTAATTTTAGCCAATTTTTTGCGTTCGGACTTGGACGGTTTTTCATTCAGTATTTCTCGAATGCTATCAATTTCATGCAGTCCGGGGTTGAGTTCCCGGGTAGGGTATAGCAGTGAGATTCCCAGCGTATGGGTATCATAACCGGTCAACAACCGCACCATTTCGGCCAGGTAGGAACGGGGCCAGGGCCAGCTCCCGATTTGTTGGATGCTTTGATCGTCTATTGCCAGGACAACAACCTGTTTGGCATCTTTGCGCCGGCGCAAACCGGCCATCGCATCATAAACTTTGTGCTCCAGCGGCTGCAATAAATCCACATCAAACAAAACATTGGCGGCAATCAGTGTAACGGTAGCCGCTACTAGTACAAGAGTTGGAAAATGAATTTTTTTTAGCACCATTTCAATGTTATCCGATCAAACAGGCCTGGACAAACGGGTCGGGACAAAAAAAAACCGAACCACCTTGCCCCCAAGACGACCTGGTTCGTTTTTGTAAATTGAAAACCCGGTTATCCAATATCAAAGGTCTTGCTGTACAATGAAAATTATAAAAAAAAACGGCGATAGTGTCAATCGCGTTCGTCTGTGAAACCGGGTCGAAAATGAGTTTAACCTATTGTAATGACTATTTATTGATTAATTCATTTTTCAACAAAAAAGCCCTGCCGCCAAAGTTCTCAAATTTAGTTCGCCTGCTCATATCCGGTGCGGGCGGCGGGATGGGAACCCGGAGGAATCCTCGTGCGGGTACTTGTGGGAGGCAACATTAGAAGCCGATTGACCCGTCGGCGGCGGATGCTCCGTTGCCGGTTGAGAGGCTCCTGCTACTGGTGCAGGCCGAATTCCAGGAGCCAAGATTTGCCGCCTTCGTTGACCACGACAACATCTTTGCGAATTTCGACAACCCGGTAACCATCCACAGATTCTCCCTCCCGGACAATGCGACCGTTGATGACCGCTATCCGTTTGGATACATTGTCAGACCAGGCCAGTGCCTGCAGTTTCAGTTTGGAATCGTCGATGCGATCATAAGCTGCCCGAGGTTTGGCCGCGGGAGTTGTATTTGTTCGGGCTGCCGGTGCCGCCGGCGGCGGCCTTTCCGGAGAAATGGCTGGAGGCAGAGAGGCTGCATCCTTAGGCGGCAGGGTCTCTTTCAAAGGTTTGGCAACCGGTGCCTTGAACCCCGCCTTGGGGGACTGCTCGAAACCGGACGTTTTCGGAATTGGTTGACCGCTGGTGGGACTTGGGGGATTGGCGCGCGCGTCGGCCTGAAATTTTGTTTCGCTGCCGCCCGTTTGGGTCAATGAGGTTTTGGGGGGCAAGCGTCGGGTTTTTAGAGGCGGCTTTTGGGCCGATTTTGCGGCCGGGGTGGATATCTTGGCCCTGTAAACATTTGAATTATCCGACTTTGACGCCTCCGTTGCGGTAACATTGCCGGAATGTCCGCCCGTCAATACCTTTGCGATAATCAACTGCCGCCGGCTGAAAAGGATGGCCGCTGCAACCGCAATCACCAGCAGGATAAAGCCGAAAGTGATTAATCTGCGAAGGCGCCGTCTTTTTCGGGTCCCGGCATTGAGTGCCTGTTTCGGATCAATAGGTTTTGATAAAGTTGGAAATGTCTGGGGTGCAGGGGACTCCTCTTCTATTTTCTTCAGGGCTTTTAAAATAGAACTCAATTTTTCTTCCTTGTATAAACGGCCGCTGGATTCAATTTGTTAAATGGGGCATCGCGAAAGTGCTTTTTTCCTGATACAATATCATTTTGGTCAGCGGCCCCACAAATCCATCCACGGGTATGCCGTATTTCCCCTGAATTTCCTCGACCGCCCGGCGCGTCCAGTTGTCGTATTCAGCGTTAATCCGGACATCATTAAAGCCCAGTTCATGCAACAGCAGTTTAAGGGTGATGATGGAGTCCGGGTTTGAATGTTTGGGAATGATTCCCGATATGGAGAGAAAATTTTTCCACGGGACATAGGCGATGCCGGACCAGTATAAATTGATTTCGCCGGCTGTCGACACGACGGCCTTGTCATGGCCCGGCCCGCCGAAAGTATATTTGTCGCCATTTATTTGGCCGAGGGTCAAATACCCGGGCTCCTCACTGCCGGTTGGAAACAATTCCAGGATTGCGGGCAGATTCAGACGCGTGAGCAGGTCCAGATTCGTCTCAAGGCGATGGATAAACAAGCCTTTGGGCTTGGCAGTCAGGCGGAAAAAGGCCTCATCATCATCCAGGCTGTTCAGGTAGGGTTGAACTTCAATCGGAGTCTGCCACAATTCCATCGCATACTTTAAGGCAGCAAACCGTGATGCTCGGATATCCATGGCCGTCAGGTAATCCGCCAGTTTCATCGCTTTCAGCGGTTCGGGGGGCGCCGCCGCATCCGCCGACTCCAGCCGGGAAGCGGTGGCGGGCAACGTTGGCTGAATAGAAGCTTGGGGACCGCTTTCGCCGCCGGCATCCTGTGCTGAATCCCCGTCAACGCTCGGATCGGTATCCGCGGCAGCCATTTGCTCCGAATCTTCGGTTGGGTTCAGATCGATGTTCGGGTCAGGATCAAGACGCTCCTCGCGGGGAATCGCCACCGCGGGTTCTTCGGCAGATTGTAAGGCGGCATCTGCGGATGTTGACGCTTCAAGCTTCGGGTCCGGCGCCTGTTGGAAGATTATACCGATCGTCTGCCTTAATGGCTGATGAAAAATTATCGCCGCCAGAACCACGCAGAGCGCGGCGCCTAGGATGATTGCTTTTTTCCAGGTGACGAATTCGAATCCGCTGGAGGCGCCCCGGCTTTTTAGCTCCCGGATGGCATCGCGCGCGATGCTGCCCGTGATTTTGTAACTGCTGAGGCCAAAAGCCGTCAACAGCACCCGGTCGCAGGCAATATTGATGACCCGGGGTATTCCCCGCGAGTATTGAAATATCCTGCGAAATGCAACCCGGTCAAATTTAATGCCTGATTTCTGGGCGGCGATATTGATGCGGTATTGAATGTAGTCGACGGTTTCTCTGGGCGTCAGCGGGCTGAGATGGTACCGCAGGGTAATGCGCTGGCCCAGTTGCCTGAGCTCATGGGAATCCAGAATGTCGCTGAGTTCGGGCTGGCCGACCAGAATAATTTGCAGAAGTTTTTCCTTGTTGGTTTCCAGATTCGACAGCAGCCGCAGCTGCTCGAGCACATTTTTGCTCAGGTTTTGGGCCTCGTCAATGAGTACGATAACCTTTTTGCGGCGAGCCTTTTGGAGCATCAGAAAATTGTTGAGAAGATCAATTAAATCTTTGATATTATCGGTTTCGTATTTAATGCCCAGTTCGTCATTGATGGTTCTTATCAGCTGTTTGGGGCCCAGTCTGGGATTGAAAATATAGGCTGCGATGGTGTCGTCATTCAGGTTTTCAAGAAAAGCGCGGCAAAGCGTGGTCTTGCCGGTTCCCACTTCACCGGTAATCTCTACAAACCCATCACCTTGGGACAGCGCGTAATTCAGATGGGCCAGTGCTTCTTCATGGCTTTTACTCAGAAAAAGATAGTCCGGATTTGGCACCAGTTTAAAAGGCTTCTCTTTGAAACCGAAAAAGTTTTCGTACATGTATGTCAAACCTCAAGTTGATCGAGTACGGTTTCAGCTAAAGTTTAGGAAAATCGAGCATCCCTGTCAAGATTGAATGCCTGGGCAGCGGCTGCATCCGTTCTATTTTTCCGTGTATGTGTTTAATATGCGATGTCTTTCATTCGGTTCCCTTTGGGCCAGCTCCCGGCAGGCTTCGTAGAACTGATTCAGATCGCCCTTTTTTTCGGCCAGCATCTTCTGAAAGGCCGGCACAAAATCGTGATATGCAGCCACGCTGCTGATTTTGGCATTGTTTAATTGCTGATCCATCCAGTGGTCATAAGCAGACCAATCCGCTTCGTCTGTTTTGCGGCGATTAAAATCTTCCCGCAGTTCAGAATATATGGATGCCTTCTTTTCCCTTTTGTCCGGCGCGGGAAGGTCCGTTTGATAGAGCAATTCCAGCATCTTCCGGTATTTCATAATCAGCTGGATAAATTCCTGCCGGCGGCGGTATTGAAGCAAATAATCGTTGTAAAGATCGGAGGACTTCGAGGAAAGCTGCAACCTGCGCAGCCCTTCCTGCTCCACTGTCGTCGCAAAGCTTTCATTGAATGCGGTATCGTCCTTCACGTAAAGAACTTGATGGCCGAGTTCGTGAAATATCAGGGCCGCCGAAGAAGCTTTGGAATATTGAATAAAGGTGCTTAAGACCGGATCGTCAAACCAGCCCAGGGTCGAATAAGCGGTCACCCCGCCCACGTATACGTCCTGCCCCTGCCTGCTTAATTCCCCGGCATACTTCTGCGCGTTTTTTTCCGAGAAATAGCCGCGGTAAGCGGCACATCCCACCAACGGGTAGCACCAGGTGACGGGCACCAGCGAGAACTCCGGTGCGGCAAAGACATTCCAGACCACATAAGGCCGATGGAGATCCACGTAGGTGAGATAGTTGTTTTTGACCGGTAAATGCAGTTCGGTATCGGCAAATCGCCGCACGGCTAGTATAAACGCAAGTCTTTCCCGAAGAAACTCCGAGGATTCCGGGTCGGCGATAATTTCAGAAATCGGCTGCCGTTTGTTGAGGATACTGTACTGGCCTTGGACTGCCTGGCCGTAGTAACGCAACGTTTCACAACCGGACAAGGCTAGTGCACAAAACAGAACCCCAATTACAACTAGTGGTTTATTCAGATGATCCGTCATTTTTAATTTTCAGGAATTGCTTCTAAATTAGACTGTAGCAGAATTTCTCAAAAATATCCCGATTAAATTTACCGGTTTGTACATCATCTTTGAGAAATTTTAATGTTTCCAGCGGTTGGCGGGCTCTGCGGTAGGGCCGGTCCTCATTGGTGAGAGCTTCATAGCAGTCGATGATCCCCAGCAACTGGCCGGCATATGAAATAGTGCAGATACCTTTGGGATATCCGCTGCCGTCCAATTTTTCATGATGTTCCAAAGCGCCCAGGGCGACCACGCCGCCGAGTTTATTTTTTTCCCGGATGATTTCATGGCCGATGGTCGGATGGGTTTTCATGGTTTTAAACTCTTCGGGGCTCAATCGGCGCGGGGCCTTTAAAATTGATGAAGGGATCTCGGTTTTGCCGACATCGTGCAGCAGCGCACTCAACCCCAATTTTCTGGTTTTAGCCGTTGGGAAACCGGAATAAATACAAAATCCAAGGGTTAAGGCCATCACATTTACGGAATGAATAACCGTTGTGTAGTCCTTAAAGGAAATGGAAGCAAACGTCTTTAAAATGTCAGGATGATTTGAGTACCCGGCAATCAGAGAGTCTACCGTTTGGGGTAACGCCTGCAAGGTGCCGCTGCGGGGTTCGGCCAGGGTCTCTTCAACCAGGTCGCACAGGGTTGCCTTGACGTTGACGGCGTTGCCGCTTTTAATGCTGTCGGCAATATGCTTGCTAAATCCTTTTTGAATTTCCCGGATCGCAACGATCCGGTCTTTTTCCTGGATGTACAACGTGGGATGCAGCTGCTGGCGGATGCGCAATTCTTGAAGACCGGAACCTGCCGGTTTGTACAAGCTAAAGGAATTTTTACCTGTCTGGTAATACAGGGAAACTTTTTTGTAGTAGTTGATCTGCGAGTTTCGAACTCGGATGTAGTTTTGCGGGTCCACGATTATTTTTCCAAATACCCGCCCCGAAAGGAAGGCCTTTTAAAATGGATAGTCCATACCGTGTATATCGGCAATATTTTAAAATAGTTTAGGCCGCTGATAGCCCGCATGAAACTTCAGGATAACCAGGCGGGTTCCATATCAAATCTCAGGAGGCAGAAAACTAATCACAGAGCACAGCCGGCAAGGTATAACTTCCAAATTCCAAGCACCAAATACCAAATAAATCCCAAATCACAATAATCAATGACCGAAACCGGCCAAACCAATAAAATTTCGCTGTTTTATTGTTTCGAGGTTTCGAACTTTCGTGTTTTCGTGATAGAGAATCGCGTATTTATTTCCTCACAGCTTATCAACCTCCAGACCCACGGAGACATACTCCATGGCGCACATCACGGTTTTACCGGTCAAGGTCGTCAATTTCAGATGTCCGTCGGATTTTAACCAACGGCTTACTTTCAGGTCGCCATTGATTTCAAACGACGCCGGATTGCCGTATTTTTCGACCAGGAGATCTTTAATGGAGGCTATCCAGGCAGCGTCGGCGCTAAATTCATTAAAATGGACCAGCACCACTTTAAATAATTTTCCACTGGCGGATCGCTCATCAAAATACAGCGCCACGGCAAAATCCTGTTCCCAGATTCTGATATTTTTTGTTAATTTGCAGGCCGGCGCAGAACCCGGCTCCCAGGGACCCAATTCATAATGTTTTTTAACTTCCGCATGGGTCATCCCCCATTTGGCCTGGCCCCATCCGGATAGATCCGACTCGGCCGAAACCCGTATCGGCAGGAAAGTTAAAATACAGATCAATAACAAGTTTCGGAAAAGTTGCATGCTGTCTTCCTTGTCTCTGTTTAAATGTTCAAGGTTCAGGGGTCAAAGGTTCAGAGGCTCTGGGACCGAGTCAAATATCCTTGGCCGCCAACTGATGGTTGTATAAATTTGTACAAAATCTTACATTGCGTAGATTGCGTTGCACACAGTCGTACAGGGTTTTCAATTCCTCCCCGGAACTCAAATTCATTGTCAAATTGACTATTGCCAGGCTTGCCTGAATTATTGTATGGTCCAATGAATTTGTTGATCATTCGCTGCCAAGGCAGCCAAGATGCCTTTGGACTTCAGGGACGAATCGAACCCCTTCTATCTTCAATCGGCAATCTTCAATTTTTCTTTACAGCATTATGCTCGACACGGTAGAACAGATAGCCCGCCAATATTTTTTGGGAGCCCGGGGCAGCCACGGTTGGGATCACACCCTGCGGGTGTGCCGGTTGTGCAGGCGGATTGGTGCGGCCGAAGGCGTCGACATGGACGTGCTGCTGGTTGCCGCCTACCTGCACGACATCGGTCGAAGGTTTCAGGATGAAACTCAGGGTGCCGTCTGTCATGCCGAAAAAGGTGCCCGGCTGGCGGCGGCCATTGTGGAAAAGCTGCCCCTGACCTCAGACCAAAAGGAAAACATCCTGCATTGCATTCGGACCCATCGCTTCCGGGACAGCCAGCAGCCGCAAACATCAGAAGCCCGGGTCTTGTTTGATGCCGACAAACTTGATGCCATCGGTGCGGTGGGAGTGGCCCGGGCCTTTTTATTTGCCGGAGAAGTGGGCGCCCGCCTGCACAGTCCCGAGGCTAATATTGAAGCCGGCAAGCCCTATTCGATGGACGATACCGGCTACCGGGAGTTCAAAGTTAAGCTTTGCAAAATCAAGGATCGCATTTTGACCCGGGAAGGTCAAAAATTAGCCGTCGACCGCCACTTGATAATGGAAGAATTTTTTAATCGATTTTTAGAGGAGCACGATGGAAAGAGGTGAAAACTATGGCAATGAATATCGTAGACAAGATCGACCATTGGGTAACCGTGCGCCATGTGTTGATGAGCGTGTCCGACAAAAGCGGTCTGGATCGCTTTGTGCCGGAGTTGATGGACGTCAACCCCGAAGTTAAACTATTTTCAACCGGCGGCACCTATGCAAGGCTCAAGGAACTCCTGGGCGATGCCGCGGGAAGCCATTTGACTCAGGTTTCCGATTACACCGGGCAGCCCGAAACCCAGGGCGGTCTGGTGAAGACGCTGGATTTCAAAATCTACCTCGGGCTTCTCACTGAAACCTACAATGAGGCGCACCAGGGTGACCTGGCGCGAACCGGCAGCATCCCCATCGACATGGTGGTTGTGAACCTGTACCCATTCAAAGCGACGATATCAAAGCCGAATGTCACAGTTGAACAGGCCCGGGGCAACATCGATATCGGCGGCCCGTGCATGATCAGAGCTTCGGCCAAAAATTTCATCCGGGTGGCTTCGGTGGTGGACCCTGCCGATTATACCATGATCATCTCCGAACTGAAGGCCAACCACGGCGCCCTGTCTTTGGACCTGCGCTACCGCCTGGCTCAAAAAGCTTTTGCCCACACGGCCGACTATGACCGGACCATTGCCGATTTTTTAGGCGCTAGGCAGTTTGCGGAGGTTGCTAGTTGCTACTAGACGCTTGGCGGCTACGCCGGCCGCCGCAGCGACCAGCTTGATAGGAAGGAAACGCTTATCAGGACTGAGAAACGAGGACCTGAGGACTGAGTTAAATAGAGGTGGGACGATGGTGGCAGCAACAAGCCCAGTCCTCAGCACTTTTTCATTCATAAAGGAGAATCCACATGGCTGAAGATCTAAAAAAAATGTATCGTACCATCATGGATGATCATTTCCCCCCTCGGATGGAGATCAGCTTTGTCGATGGAAATAATCGGCAAACCCTCTTTTACGAGAAAGTTACCTGGACCATCGACAATGTTCAGAAAGGACTGCGCTACGGCGAGAATCCGGGTCAGGAAGCCGCTCTTTACCGGATGGTCAACGGCAACCTGGTTTTGGGGGAAACCCAGACCATTCAGCCGGGCCAGTATCTGGCATCCGACATCGAACTGCTGCAATCCGGCAAACACCCCGGCAAAACCAATATCACTGATGCGGACAATTCCCTGAACATCCTGCGTTATTTTGTCGACCAACCCGGGGCGGTTATCGTCAAGCATAACAACCCCTGCGGTGTGGCGCTGGCGGACACCCTGGTCGATGCCTACCTCAAAGCGAACATGGCCGACCGGGTGGCGGCCTTCGGCGGATGTATTGCTCTGAATCGAACGGTGGACAAGGCCACGGCCGAAGCCATCGCTGACCAGTATGCCGAAGTTGTAGTCGCCCCGGATTTTGAACCCGGCGTTATGGATGTTTTTGCCGCCAAAAAAAATCTGCGGGTGGTTAAAATCGCCAACATCGGAAGGCTGCAATCCTTTGTCGGGCAGCGCTGTGTGGAATTCAAAAGCCTGATCGACGGCGGCATCATCGCCCAGTGGTCTTTTGTGCCGGCCAGCCGCAGCAAAATGGACCTCAAGCCGGCCGAATGCGAATACAAGGGCAACCTTTACAAAATCAACCGCGCGCCCACCGACCGCGAATATGAAGATCTGCTTTTCGGCTGGCTGGTGGAGTCCGGCATCACATCCAATTCGGTTATTTATGTTAAAGATCTGGTCACGGTCGGTATCGGTACCGGTGAACAGGATCGGGTCGGTGTGGCCGAAATTGCCAGAGACAAGGCCTATCGTAAGCTGGCCGATCGGTACAGTTTTGAAAGTCTGGGCATTCCGTACAATGATTTGAAAGATGCGGATCAAAAAGCGGAGTTTGACCGGCGCGTGGCCATGGAAAAAGGCGGGCTGATCGGGGCCGCGATGGTCAGCGATGCGTTTTTCCCGTTCCGGGACGGAGTCGATGTCGGTATCCGGGAAGGAATCACCGCTGTCATTCAGCCGGGCGGGTCCGCCAACGACTACCAGTCCATCGAAGCCTGCAACGAAGCCGGCGTGGCCATGGTATATACCGGGCAGCGCAGTTTCAAACACTGACGGCTTTGTAAATAGCCCACTACTTAACAAAAAAACCCGCTGACTTGCAGCGGGTTTTTTACCTCAAGCAAGGTGCATCTTGAGCCAAAAGCTCTTTGAGGGTGTCTCTTTTCCAACGAAGCGAAGCTTTTATACCTTCCAACGCATAGCTGAAAACTCCTTATTTTGCTTGCATTATGTACAGTGCATATTATACTATATGTACATAGCGTTATTGTAAGTAGGTTTTAAAGGAGGCAATCAAATGGTCCCGATATCTCTTACGGCCCTAAGGAACAATATTTTTAAAATAGTAGATGAGGTTATTAAAACCGGCAACCCCGTTGAATTGGAAAGAAAAGGACACCGGTTAAAGATCGTGATGGAAGCGAAAAAGAGCAAATTGGAAAATCTTAAATCCCATGATTGTATTGTTGGCAATCCGGATGAACTGATTGATCTGAAGGTGGCGGAATGGTACGAACCAGAGAAACTTTAGTCTACCTGGATACCCATGTTGCTGTTTGGCTCTATGCCGGTTTGGTGGATAAAATCACTGATGCAGCGAAGAAAGCGATTGACGAATCGGACCTGTATGTCTCTCCAATGGTGCGATTGGAACTGCAATACCTATTTGAAATCGGCCGCCTTAAAGTGAGGGCAGATACAATTATTAAAAGCTTGGGAAAATCGATTCAACTAAGAATATCGGAAATTGCAATGAATCAAATTGTCGAAGAAGCTTTGAAAATAAGCTGGACCAGAGATGTTTTCGACCGGCTGCTCGTAGCGGAAGCTGCCATCGCCAAACAAGGCTTCATCTCAGCGGACCAGGATATTCGGTCAAATTATACCCAGACGATTTGGTAATAATGGTTTCAGGTGTTCCGCCATCAAAGGCCTACCTACGGCCGCCGGATTCGAGTGGTTTGATCGAAAAAAGAAGCTCCAAAAAGCGAATAACGAATATTTACTCTAGAATCTTCGAAAATACTTCCAGGGTATAATCGATATCTTCGGCGCTGATGTGGTAATGGGTGACGGCCCGGATGCGGCCCGCTCCCACCGGCAGCATGCGGGCGCCCTGGGCATCGAGTCGGGCCACCAGCTGCTCGGCGGTTATGTCCTCGCGGGTCACTCCGAAATAGACGATGTTGGTCTTGATCCCCGATGGATCGATGGACAGGCCGGGCATCTGAGCCAGGCCTTCGGCCAATTTACGTGCGTTGGCATGGTCGTCTGCCAGGCGGTCGACCATCTCGGTTAAGGCAACGATGCCGGCGGCCGCCAGTACACCGGCCTGCCGCATGCCGCCGCCGACCAGCTTGCGCGCCCGTCGGGCTTTGGCAATAAAGTCCCGGCTGCCGCACACCAGCGAACCGACCGGAGCCGCCAGACCCTTGCTCAAACATACCGATACCGAATCGGCTTCGCCGGCCAATTTGTCAACCGAAACGCCCAGCGCCACCGCTGCATTAAAAAAGCGGGCGCCGTCCACATGGATTTTTAAGCCGTGGCGTCGGGCGATTGCGCCCACGGCCTGCATATAATCCAGCTCGAGGGGGTAGCCGCTGCAAAGGTTTTGGGTGTTTTCCAACACGATTAACCGGGTGATCGGAAAGTGAACATTGTCGGTCCGGATCGCGGCTTCGATGTCAGCCGGGGCCAGGGTGCCGTCGGGTTGATTGGGAATCGTGCGGGGATGAATCCCGCCCACCGCCGCCGAGCCGCCCTGTTCGAAGAAAAAAGTGTGTGAAAGGCTTCCCAGGATAATTTCATCCCCCCGGCCGCAGTGAGCCAGCAAGCTGACCAGGTTGCCCATGGTCCCGCTGGCAACAAACAAGGCCGCTTCCTTTCCCAATCGTTCGGCGGCCATCGCCTCCAACTTGTTGACAGTCGGGTCTTCCCCGAATACATCGTCGCCAACCTCGGCTGCGGCCATGGCCCGGGACATCGCGGGGGTCGGCCGGG
The DNA here is from genome assembly GCA_964435765.1 of uncultured Desulfosarcina sp. GTDB lineage: Bacteria > Desulfobacterota > Desulfobacteria > Desulfobacterales > JAFDCJ01 > JAFDCJ01. The sequence goes on along the minus strand of CAYTBC010000008.1, from coordinate 37,162 downwards.
TCATGGTGTCGGATCTCAATTCAACTACTCGCATGCTTTCACTCCTATATATTTTTAAGAACCCGTCAATAAAATTGATAACGGTCCATATTGATAGCTGAAATCCTTAAACCCTGCAAGCATTAAAATTTGGACCGGTTTGTTTTCAGCCGGTATCATCATCCAAGAGTAAGGCTGCGGCTTCCAGTCATTTTAATTCTATGTAGAGCAGTTTTTTGCAGACCGGTTCTTGACTAATGAATACAGATGGCGGTAAAAAACCGATATGGGGTATTAATTTCAAACTTAGACGGGGGAGAATGATCATGGCGAAACTATTGTGGAAGCCTTCGGAGCAGCAGATTAAAGATACCAACATGCATCGCTTTGTGAACATCATCAATGAAAAGTACAGCCAACATATCAGCGAGTATGCCCAGCTTTACGACTGGTCGGTCGAAAACATCCCGGAATTTTGGGCGACCATGTGGGAATTTGGCGACATCATCGCATCAAAACCCTATGATCAGATTATCGACGATGTCACCAAAATGCCGGGCGCCCGATGGTTTGAAGGGGCACGTCTGAATTTCGCACAGAATCTGCTGCGCTGGCGGGACGACCAGGCGGCCTTGATCTTCAAAGGGGAAGGGCGGGAACCCATCCGGATGACTTATGCCGAACTCTATGATGAAGTGGCGCGTCTGGCCCGGTCATTGAAGGACGTGGGGGTCGAGGCCGGCGACCGGGTGGTGGGATTCATACCCAACATGCCGGCCGCCATGATTGCCATGCTGGCGGCCACCAGCCTGGGGGCAACCTGGTCTTCGTGTTCGCCGGATTTCGGCCTCAAAGGCGTGCTGGACCGCTTCGGCCAAATCAAACCCAAAGTTTTATTTACCGCCAATGGGTATTCATTTAAAGGTAAAGACATTGATTCCCTGGAGCGCATCGCGAACATCTTAAAACAGCTGCCGTCCATCGAAAAAGTGGTTGTGGTGCCCTACACCGAGCAGGAGCCGGATATCAGCGCTGTTCCCAACGCCGTTCACTACGAAGAGTTTAAATCGCCCCTAGCGGGCCTCGAAATTGATTTCGAGCAGCTGCCCTTTGATCATCCGCTTTACATTATGTATTCATCGGGGACGACCGGTTTGCCCAAATGCATGGTTCAGAGCGCCGGCGGTATTCTGGTTCATCACCTCAAAGAGCTGATGCTGCATACGGACTTAAGAAGGAAAGACACGATTTTTTATTTCAGCACCTGCGGCTGGATGATGTGGAACTGGCTGACCAGTTCACTGGCCGTTGGTGCCACCCTGGTGCTTTTTGACGGCAATCCGTTTTATCCGCATGCCGGCGCCTTGTGGGAAATGGCCCAGGATGAAAAAATTACGGTCTTCGGCACCAGCGCGGGATACATTGCCGCTTTGCAGAATGCCGGGGTGAAACCGAGCTCGGAATATGACCTGGCCGCATTGCGGGCCGTACTCTCCACGGGCTCGCCGCTTTCGATCGAAGGGTTTGAGTTTATTTACAATGAAGTCAAGGCCGATCTGCAGCTGGCCTCGATTTCAGGCGGCACCGACATCAACGGCTGTTTTGCTCTGGGAAATCCCATGGGACCGGTATATGCCGGTGAGCTGCAATGCCGGGGCCTGGCCATGGACGTACATGCCTTTGATGAAAACGGCAAACCGGTGATCAATCAGCAGGGTGAGTTGGTCTGCTGCAAGCCGTTTCCCTCCATGCCCATCTATTTCTGGGATGACCCGGAGGGGAAAAAATACCACAGTGCTTATTTCGACGTCTATCCCAATATCTGGCGGCACGGCGATTACATCGAAGTGACGGAACGCGGCGGGGTTGTCATGTATGGGAGGTCGGATGCCACCTTGAATCCCGGCGGGGTGCGCATCGGGACCGCCGAGATCTACCGCCAGCTCGAACAGATGGATGAGATCGAAGACAGTGTGGTGGTGGGGCAGAATTGGAAAAACGACGTGCGGGTGATCCTGTTTGTTAAATTGGCTCCCGGCTTTGAATTGACCGAAGCGCTGAAAGCAAAAATCCGGCAGACCATTCGGGCCAACGCCTCCCCGCGGCACGTCCCGGCCAAAATTCTGACGACCCCGGACGTGCCTTACACGCTCAACATGAAAAAGGTGGAACTGGCGGTTAAAAAAGTCATTGAAGGCCAGCCGGTGCTCAACAAGGATGCCTTGAGCAACCCGCAGGCCTTGGATTATTATGCGGATATAGAAGAATTGCACGAGGATTAAGCCGGGGTGCGGGTTGCGGGTTGCGCGTTGCGAGTTGCGGGTTGCGGGATTCGGGGTACGGGTTACGTGGTGCGGGATGCGAGTTGGGCGTGCAAGGTGAAACCGGCGCAAGGCGAATGCGTGGTGAAGGGTTTTACCGTTAAGTTAAGGACTAAACACCCGGAGTTTATTCGCTCGAACCTTTTAGCTTTAGCCTTTATCTTTTGACCTTAACTCTTATAACCCTGAACCCTTATCCGGAAAGGAATTCAATGACAGAAGCTTATTATCTCAAACCGGTCGGTATTATCCGTGAGATTGACGAGAAAGTCCGGATCGAAATTTATGATGAGTACCGGGCGGCGCTTTTGGGGCTCGACGGCTTTTCCCACATCTATGTGCTCTACTGGTTCCATCAAAACGACACTGCCGAAAACCGCAGGACGCTGCAGGTTCACCCCCGCAAAGACACCCGCAATCCGCTAACCGGCGTCTTTGCGACCCACTCACCGCTGCGGCCCAACCTTATCGCCCTTACTTTATGCCGGATTCTTGCAATCAAAGGGAATCAAATTGAAATTGCAGACATTGACGCCCTTGACGGATCGCCGGTGATCGACATCAAATGCTACATACCGGGAGAGGTATCGGATACGCGCGTGCCCGGTTGGGTGTGACGGCAATGGATAGCCTCGTGAGTTGAAAAGCGCATAAGATATAGGGGCCGGCTTAATATCATTCAGGCGCTTGAGCTTGTGGTTGTGCAGCCCTCGGTAAAAAAATGCAGGTAACCCAAAAAGGCAAGTTCAATTAATGCTCACCGAACTCAACGGCCAAATCGAGCGCATCACCTTCACCAACGAAGAAAACGGCTTTACGATCGCCAGGGTAAAGGTGGGCGGCCGCCGCGAGCTTGTCACGGTGGTGGGAATTCTGATGGCCCCCATGCCCGGTGAAATTCTTGACATGAAAGGGGAGTGGGCTCAGCATCCCAGGTTCGGTGAACAGTTCAAGGTGGTCGAGTATCGAACCAAAGTACCGGCCACTGTTTACGGTATCCGCAAGTACCTGGGCTCCGGTCTCATCCGGGGGCTGGGTCCGGTTATGGCCGGCCGCATCGTCGACCGATTCGGCAAAAAGACCCTGGACATCATCGAAGAAGACATTCAGATGCTGGCCGAAGTTGATGGTATCGGGAAAAAGCGAATTGCCATGATCGCAGACGCCTGGGACGCCCAGCGGGAAATCCGCGACGTGATGCTGTTTCTGCAAAGCCACGGGGTCAGCTCCGGTTACGCCGCTAAAATCTTTAAGCACTACGGCAGCCGCTCCATCAGTGTGGTCAAGGAAAATCCCTATCGACTGGCAACCGATATTTTCGGAATCGGCTTTGTCACGGCCGACCGCATCGCCGCCAAACTGGGAATTGCCAAAGACGCCGCCATGCGGGTCGAAGCCGGCATACTCTACGTTCTCAATCAACTGGCGGACGAGGGCCATGTTTTCTTTCCCTATGAAAAGCTGATATCCAAAAGCGCCGAAATTCTGGAGGTTGAGCACGAGGCCCTCGTTCAGGCCATCGGGACGCTGGCTGCGGGTGAAAAAATCGTCATTGAAAATTGGAATGACACGCTCAATGCGGTTGAAGATAATTCTAAAGCTGTTTTTCTGGCCGGATTTTACCTGTGTGAAACGGGCATCGCCCGGCGCATCAAGGCGCTGATCAACGCGCCCAAATCCATGCGGGATATTGATTCATTCAAGGCCATCGATTGGGTTCAGGGGCAGCTTGCCATTGCCTTGGCCGACAAGCAGAGCGAGGCCGTGCGCCGGGCCATTGAAAACAAGGTCATGGTGATCACCGGCGGTCCCGGAACCGGGAAAACCACCATCATCAACGCCATTTTGAAAATTTACGCTCGCCTTAACTCCAAAATCATGCTGACCGCACCCACCGGTCGGGCCGCCAAACGGATGAGTGAAACTTCCGGGTTTATTGCCAAGACCATTCACCGGCTGCTGGAATACAGCCTGCAAAAGGGCGGCTTTCAGCGCAACGATGACAAACCGCTCGACTGTGACGTACTGATCATCGATGAAGCGTCGATGATCGATACGGTCCTGATGCATCACCTGCTCAAGGCCGTCCCGGCCTTTGCCACGTTTATCCTGGTGGGGGATGTCAACCAGCTTCCTTCGGTCGGCGCCGGCAATGTTCTCAATGATATCATTGCCTCTTCGGCGGTGCCGGTGGTGACCCTGGATCAAATTTTTCGACAGGCCAGAGCCAGCAAGATCATTGTCAATGCCCACAAAATCAATGCAGGCACGATGCCGTCTTTTAATACGGCGGATGCATCCGACCCGCGCAGCGATTTTTATTTTATCGAACAGGAAGATCCTGAAAAGGTGCTGAGCATTATTTTGGAGCTGAGCAAAACCCGCATCCCGCAGCGCTTTGGTTTCGATCCGGTTGACGAGATCCAGGTTTTGACACCCATGCACCGCGGCGTGGTCGGCGCCGGCAACCTGAATAAGCAATTGCAGGCGGCTCTGAATCCCGGTGAGGGCGGCATTACCCGCGGCGAGCGCTCATACCGCGTCAACGATAAGGTCATGCAGATCAGGAACAATTATGACAAGGAAGTTTTCAACGGCGACATCGGCCGTTTAACCGCTATTGACTGGCCGTCGCGGGAAGTCACGATCACCTACGACGGCCGGGATGTGGCCTATGAATTCAGTGAATTGGATGAAATCGTACCGGCCTATGCCGTATCCGTCCACAAATCCCAAGGTTCCGAATACGGGGCCGTCATCATTCCCATCGTGACCCAGCACTACATATTGCTGCAGCGCAACCTGATCTACACGGCCGTCACCCGCGGGAAAAAACTGGTGGTCATGGTGGGCAGCCGCAAGGCCCTCGCAATCGGGGTCAACAACAATAAAACCCGCAAGCGCTACACCCGCCTGCGGCAGCGGTTGGCTCAGTCAAATGAAAAAGTGCTGAGTGCTGAGGACTGAGCTTGTTGCTGCTTCCAGCGTCCCAATTATATTTAACTCAGACCTCAGTCCTCGTTACTCAGCCCTAATAACTATTCACCTCTTTTCAGGTAGGTAAACGCCAGCGGCGCCTCGAACATGGCGGCCCACTGGACGAGCACGGGCAGCCAGGCCATTGTATCGGCGGTCGGCACCGTTATAATGTCCCGACCGAGCAGGAGGCCGATCAAAAGTTTACTGCCGATATAGACGGCGACAAAAGACCAGCCGACCCGGTTGCGCCCCTGCAAAAGTTGGCCCGCACCCGGGCAGAGCCAGCCGAGCGCGAACAGGGCAAGACCGCGGGCCATCGACGGCTGCAACCATTTTACTTCAGTTTTGAGGGGACCCTGCCTCAAGGCGGCCATGGTGCCGGCGACGGCAACATACTTGACGGCGTCTTGAGAGAGCTTGCCCCAGCTATAGTTTACTCGGGCCATAAGCCCGTGAATCAATTCAATGACGGGATAGGGATTGTTTGGCTGCAGCTGTCCGCTCTTGGCAAATTCGGAGATGCTTTTAAAAAACTGCAGGTAGGCCGGAACGATGAGCACTATCCCCAGAAGATACGCTCCCCAAAGAATAAATCCAAATCGACGGTCGGCGGTGTAAATCTGGCCGGCTCCCGGACAGAGCCACGAGATCGCAGCCGCCCACCCGACACTGGCCTGGGGAGGGTGCCCGGCTTTTTGGCGTTGCCTTACTGCAACATCGACAGCCGACAGCATGCCCCACAGCCAGAGAAAATATATACCGAAAAAAGAGGCCGCGAGGGAGGCGACAGGCAGATTCGGCAGGACAACAGGCGTCATGCCGTTGAGGTTGTCGAATATCTGGCCCACGATGCTTCTGAGGATCACATAAAGGTTCCAGGTAAACCAGGCCGAAAACAACACGAACAAAATCAGGGTGGCGTAGCCCCGAAGGCGCGCGCCGGCGTAAATTTCGCCGTATCCGGGCGCACAGGCGCCATACACCCAAGCGCGGTGGGTGCTGATGGGATCTTTGGCGGCGGAAGTCTTTGGAATATTATTTAAATCGTCTGAAAATGACATTTTGTTGAATTTGCAAATTTTTGCTTGTTAAAAAAGACGGAATCGGAATATGGTGGCGAATGAGAATACACATCGAGTATCGATCAAGATATATCGAAGGCTCGAATAGGTGTTTCGTAAACAATAGCACAGCTCCGCCAAAGTATCAAAATTTAACGTGTTGACATTTGAAAAATTGGTTAGCGAAAATGGGGGGCCTTCCGCTCCGGCGGAGCGGCGGTCGGCTCATTCGAGGAGGATTTTATGTCCAAGCAAGTGCCTGCCCATGCCAGGGTGGTGATCATCGGCGGGGGGATTGTCGGCTGCAGTGTGGCGTACCATTTGGGAAAGATCGGGTGGCAGGATGTGGTTTTGCTGGAGCGCAAAACAATTGCTTCCGGCACATCCTGGGCGGCGGCCGGCCTGCTGGGACAGCTTTGGGCGGATAGTGCCCTGACGAAGCTGGCCATATACGGCGCCGATCTGTACGCGCGCCTGGAGGCAGAAACCGGCCAGCCCACCGGTTACAAACGGCCCGGCTCCATTCGGGTTGCGCAAACCAGGGCGCGTAAAAGCGAGTTTGACCGCTCCATGGCCATGGCACGATCCTTCGGCATCGAAATGGAAGAAATCAGCCTGGAGGAGGCCCGCCGGCTGTTTCCCCTGTTAAACACCAAAGACCTGGTTGCCGCCTGGTTCCAACCCAACGACGGACACACCAATCCCGAGGACACCACCCAGGCCCTGGCCAAAGGTGCGCGCATGTCCGGTGCCAAGCTCATCGAAGGGGTAAAGGTTGTCGGCATCAAGCTGAATCGAGACGTCATTGCCGCCGTCTGCACCGACCACGGCGAGATTCAATGCGAATATGTCGTCAACTGCGCCGGCATGTGGGCCCGGCAGGTCGGGAAACTGGTCGGGGTCGGCATCCCGCTGCACGCGGCCGAGCACATGCACTTGAGCACCAACCCCATCGAGGGCACCTACAAGGGCATGCCCTACCTGCGGGATATGGACGGCTATATCTACGTCAAGGAAGAAATGGGCGGTTTGCTAATGGGCGGTTTCGAACCGGTGGCCAAACCCTGGGGCGCACAAGGCATCCCCGAAGATTTTGCCTATACCCAGCTGCAGGAAGATTGGGACCAGTTTGAAATTTTCATGAAAAACGCCATCCACAGAGTCCCTGCTTTCGAGGACGCCGAAGTCAACAGCCTGACGACGGTTCCCGAAAGTTTTACACCCGATACCGCTTACATGCTGGGAGAGGCGCCGGGCGTTAAAAATTTTTTTGTGGCGGCCGGGATGAATTCGGTGGGAATCACCAGCGCCGGCGGGGCCGGCAAGGCCCTGGCCCAGTGGATGGATCAGGGGTATCCGGAAGAGGACCTGTGGGCGGTGGATATCCGGCGCTTTCACAGCTGGCAGGCGAACCACCGTTATCTTTCCGATCGCGTCACCGAAGCCGTGGGAAATCTTTATGCTGATCACTGGCCTTTTAAACAGTCCAAAACCGCCCGCAACGCCCGCCGTTCACCTTTTCACGACCGGCTGGCAGAACGCGGGGCCTGTTTCGGGGTGGTGGCCGGCTGGGAACGGGCCAACTGGTTTGCGCCGCCGGGCGTTGAAGCCGCTTATGAGTACAGCTGGGGACGGCAGAACTGGTTTGACTATTCGGCGGCCGAACACATGGCAGTGCGCCAAAATGTCGGCGTCTACGATTTGACCTCCATGTCCAACTTCCTGCTGCAAGGCCGCGACGCTGCCGCAGAGCTTCAGCACATCTGTGCCAACAATGTCGATGTGCCGCCCGGCAAGGTGGTTTATACCCAGATGTTAAATGCGCGCGGCGGCATCGAAGCGGATGTGACGGTCACCCGGCTTGCGCGAGATAAGTATTTTATCGTCACCCCGGGTGCCACCGGAACCCGTGACTTTGATTGGATCCAACGGCATCTGCCCGAAGATGCCCATGCGGTTTTAACGGATGTAACCTCCTCCTACAGCATGCTGGCAATTATGGGGCCCAATTCCAGGCAACTGCTGGCCGAGTTAACCGATGCCGACCTTTCCAATGACGCCTTCCCCTTTGCGAGCGCCCAGGAGATCGATGTGGCCTATGCCAGACCCCTGGCCGTCAGAATGTCCTTTGTCGGTGAGCTGGGATGGGAGCTTTACATCCCGACTGAATTTTCAAATAATGTGTTCGAGGTTCTGATGGCCGCCGGCGAAAAGCATAACCTCAAGCTGGTGGGGCTGCATGCGCTGGACTCACTGCGCCTGGAAAAAGGCTACAAGCATTGGGGCGCCGACATTACACCGGACGATACGCCGTTTGAGGCCGGTCTCGGATTCTGCGTCAAAATGGACAAGGGCGACTTTATTGGGCGCAATGCATTACGGCAGCAATTGGAAGCCGGCGTCAAACGCAAACTGGTCGTTTTTACCATCGCGGACCCTGAACCGCTGATTTACCACGACGAGCCGATTTACTGCAACGGCCTACCGGTCAGCACAAACACCCACGGCTCTTATTCCCACCTGCTGGGCTGCGCCATCGGGATGTGCTACCTGAAGAATCCTGAAGGCTCTGATGAGGCTTGGATCCTGTCCGGCCAATACGAAATCAATGTGGAAGGAAAAATGTTTCCCATCAGGATCCATCTTAAACCGCCCTATGACCCGCAAAACGCAAAGGTAAAAATGTAATCTTTTGCGATGGGTTGTGAATCCTAATATTCTGATTATATTCGAATCGATTAAAAAAAAGAACGACAATTTGCTATTCAGAAGGAGTGAAGCTTGGATGCATTAAAAGGATTGTTTATCGCTTGTGCGGCTTTAATGGAAGCCGAAATGCCTGAAGAAGAGATCAGATCGGCCATAAATTATATCATGGATGGCGGCGACTACGTTGAACGCGTAAGAAGATCAAATCTTTTGGGTTTTACTTTTTCACCTCCCTACCATGACCGGTGGCAGCCGAGGCCGATGAATAAGCTGGACCGATATCTCAACGGGGATTGGAGAAAATGCAGCTGGGAGGAATATGTTAAAAAAGAAAAGAAGAATTTTTATACATTGGATGAAAACCCCGGCAGCCGCAGAATGATTTTTAAACGTAGATTGATCCTGGCTTTTCTGAGCGCAATTTTTGCAGATATCGCATTGAGCTTCATTATCTGGCTGCTCATCATGATGGGGTTTTCCTTCTTCGGCCTGGGTGGCACCATAGGGTCGCAGATCGATCCTTTAGGGCTGCTGATCGTCAGCTCTGTCGTCCTGTTCTTTGTGCTGTTTTGGGGTTTTTTCGTGTTTATCAAACCTAAAAAAATCAACTTATAAATGCCTGAATTCGGGGTAAAATTTAATAAATTAAAAGAATTGGTATATATGATTTCGAATAACCATTAGCTTCGATGAGGAGTTCATGAACACTTTTTTTAAACACCTGCTGGTAATCATTTTACTGTTAATCGCCGTTATGTATTATCCGTCTGTCGTTTCGGCCGAGGACAAATGGTGTTGGCTGGAGGCAACGATTGAAAGAACCTATGTGTATGTAACCGAATTGGATGAAGATGAAGCCAACGAAACAATACTCTGGGAGGGTTGGATTGGGCAGGATGAAAGACAGAAGATCAATTCTGCCACGGGCCAAATCAGTTATGATTATCGATTGGCTTCCGCTGGCCGGACCTACGGGGACAACTCAGCTGATTGCGATAACGGCAACACGGTTCGTATCCCTTAAACCAAGCATTTTAGCCCCTGATTCTATTTAGATTGCTCCAACCCATTACCATATCTATAAACAGTTTATGCTTCAGACGCAGGCTGAAGATCTTGCCCCGGTTCTGGATGGCAAAGACCCGCCGTTGATGTTTGGCAGTGAAAAGTTTATTTCCTGGATCAAAGATCGAATATTTATAGTCCGCCTTGAATGTATTAGATGTATCAAAGAAACTATCGCAACGTTCTATTCATTTCCCTTTCACAATTTGGGATAGCCTTTTCTTTCAATTTCGTCATGGTGTTCCTTCCCTTTTTTGTTCATGACATCAGCCTCTATTCCTCTCAAGAGACGCTGATATGGGTGGGATTTATCTTGGGAGCACCAAGCTTTGCTGCCGCGCTCGCGTCTACCTTTTGGGGGTCGCTCACCTCCCGTCTCAGTCCCAAAACCCTTTTTATAGGAGGATTGCTTTCTCATACCGTTATCATCCTATTGATGGGGTTTATCTCAAGTCTTCCTGTTCTGCTTGTCCTTCGCGTTGTCCAGGGAATACTGGGCGGTATTTCTACAGTCGGCCTGATTATTGTTTCTGGGTCGTCATCCAGGGAATGGGTATCAAGAGATATAGGTTTGTATCAAAATTCCATGACACTCGGACAGTTGATCGGCCCACCGATAGGAGCGCTGGCTGCCACAACTCTGGGTTACAGCGGCGCTTTTATAAGTGCCTCCGCTTTCGTCTTTGTGACCGTAGTATTCTGTTTTTTCTATGTACAGGAGTTGCCAGATGAATCAAGAGAAACACCTGCTTCAACAAAACATGCAATGAACCGAAAAACTTTCATCGGATGGGGACTTTGTTTCACGGCAACCGTCCAGCTGATGTTCTTGCCCAGCGTCCTTCCGAATGTTTTCCAGGGATACCATATGGAAGAAAGCATGGCCTTAAAATCGGCTGGTGTGGTTGTGATGTTGTACACGGCAACGGCAATGGTCGGGACCTTTTTGCTGTGCAGACTGGCTGCAAGGATAACGAGTTACAGGTTGATCATTACCGTTGGTATCCTGGGAACGGGTTTACAGTTCTTGTTATCGTTAAGTTCCGGCTTTACGAGTTTCGTTGCTTTTCGCATGCTTCAGACGGCAATGATTGCCGCTGTCATACCATTAGTCTTTTCGACTTTCGCAGCGGATTTGGACGGACGCGTGATAGGGTTTCTGAATTCAAGCAGATTTGCGGGGAATGCGCTGGGTCCCATGATCGGAACCACTGTCCTTGCATTTTCCAGCTTGAACTGGCTTTATTTTATCATAGGCAGCATGAGCACGCTGGCCCTGGCCGGCTATGCACTTTCTTTCACCGGTGCGAGGAATACCAACTGCTAAAATATTCCCGGAACCTTTCCTCGTCTTTAGCTTTGGCCATTGATCTATCCGTTGGGAAGCGAAGTTTTTTTTAGAGAACTTGGCCGCGTTTTTTTAAATTTTAAGGCCTGAAAAAGGACTTATGCAAGTGGCAAAGATCGACAATTTTGCTATTTAAGCGCTTGATAAACTGCACTGGTTAAGAGATGGCCAGCAGGTCGGGGTCGATGCCCTGCGGCAGCAGTTTTTTGTAATCGTCTTTGGATTCAGCGCGGGGAAGTTTGTCTATCAGGAATTGAAAATACTCATAGGGCTTCAGTCGGATCTGTTTCGTCAGCCGGGGTCCTGTGGAGAACGTCAGGGCCTGTTCAGCACTTGGATAATATACTGATACATATCCCCGGCCTGCTGATCGGAAAGAACCTGGCTCGGATAGGCAGGCATGGGAGCTCTGGGATTTCTTATCCAGGCCAGGAATGTTCTGAAATCCTCTGTTTTAGACGAGTGCTTCACCGGAAGCTCCGGCTTGATCACATTGCCGCCATTGGCGTGGCACCCGCCGCAGTTGGCGCTGTAAAGCTCCCGGCCCGGTTGGTAATCCTTGAGCTGACTGTTTTCTACGCCGGCCGGTGCGGCCTTTTCCCCGTAAACCAGTTCTCCGCCAAAAAATCCCAGACCAGCCACCGTCAACAGGCAGAGTGCATATACGGCGACCATACCATTTGATTCAGCCCCCCGGCGGAGACCGATAAAGACTCCAACAGCCAGTAAAATCACCAGCACCGTCGCCAGTATGAATTTCATTTTGAATGGAAAGAGCAATGCCCCGGCGTAAAAGTGCCGCCAGTCCATAAAACCTGTAATGAACGTGGGTAAAATCCATATCATGGCAATAATCATGCAATACCAACCCGCTCGGCTCAGCATGGGTTGATGGCGCACTTTCCCCCCTACGGCCAGAATGAAGGCGCCAAAAATCAAGCCTACAGGGAAATGGACCTGGGTGGGATGAAACGGATGACGGTAACCCAACTGGTTTATTAGTGTGTAGAAGAAAGAAATGCTTGAGTCGATCATTTCATGAAACTCCGTGACACTTTCTGGTTATGCAAGTGCAGGTGCCAACTTCCGAACCCGGTTTTTCGAAGAAACTGGTTTTTACAGGACGACCGCAATTCTCCGGAACGGATTTCCTGCCGATGGGATCTGCCGACCGATCTGCGGTCGACAGGTCCCATCAGGCTATCCTGTTAAACAACCGCCTGATATAAGGTTGCCGGGGTGGCGCAGACCGGACAGGCTGCAAATGAGGGTTTGCCCTCCACCGTATAGCCGCAGATCGGGCACACATAAAAATTCGATTTAGGTGCTTTCCACTCAGCCAGGTTGGCCAGAGCCGTTTGATAGAGTTTGGCATGTTCGGCCTCCGCTGCTTTGGCATAAGTAAAGGTCCGGACCGCATCCGGATTATTTTCTTTTTCCGCCTGGGTGATAAACTCCGGATACATGGTGGATCGCTCGTAGGATTCGCCTTTGACCGCATCTTCCAGATTTTCCTTTGTGGATTTGACGGCAGGCAGTTTGATATCCGCCTTGGGGGTTCCGCCCATGCCTTCAATCACCCGGGCATGGTTTGTGAGGTGGATTTTTTCGGCGCTGGCCGCAGCACGAAACAGGCTGGCCACTTTGCCATAGCCTTCTGTATCGGCCTTTTCGGCATATGCCAGGTATTTGGCGTGAGCATTGCTCTCACCGTTGTAAGCGGCCATGAGGTTTTCAAGGGTTTTGTTTTGGGCCGCACCGGACGGCGCTGAAATTATCATGGCCAGACTGAACATCACCGAAAAAAATAGAGCGAAACGTATAAGCCGGATGTTTTTCATTTTGTACCTCCTTGTATTGACTGAAAGTGAACTCTTTTCTCCCCGGGGGGTCGGTAAAACCTTTCCGGGTCCCCTACCGGAAGTGGTGGCTTAACATTGGAGTCATTATAATAAAAAATCTCCTGACAAACCTTTGGCAAACCCAGACCCCAGAATGCCTGGGATGCCAATATCCGGCAACCGGGTCAAAAGTCCCAAATCAGGGGCTTGAACCCCCCCGTGGTGCTGGAGCGTCTTTGAGGTGAGTCGCAATGACAAATAGTGCAGCTGAACTTATCTGTCGAAAGGTGGACCTATTTTAAATGGGTGATGCTTGGGTGTCAATATCAATTTCAATATCTAAGGGCAATGATACAGATTTTGCTAACCGCTGGTTGCGTATGAATCTGATAAACGTTTTTTTCTAAAGGCGTTGGGGCACGACTTGAATTTCATGAGGAAGCCCAAAGTAATCAAGATTACCACCGCCATCAGCCCCAGTTCCGGCAGGGCCGAAGACTTGCATCGCGAAGCCAGCCAGTGCCACAGGGCGATGCCCAGGATCGCAAGATTCAGATAATAATGCAGCCACATGAGGGACTTTTTCTGCATTCGGTTAAGATTGGCAAGTGATTTTTTTAACGCGGCTCCCAGAGGCATAGATCGATTCATCCACTTTATTAGAATACTTAAGGCTACCGGCAAGTTCGCCACAAGCAGAAGCCATGCGGCGATTTGGCCTGCGGTTTCGTTGCCTTCATTGTCGGTTTCCCAAAAAGGGAGGCTGTGCTGGTCCTCCCGCTCGAAATACCCTCTACGCCCATGCTCATCATCGGCTGTGTCCGATGCCGCAAGCAAACACCCGAAGCCTGTAATACAGATAAGCATCAGGGCTGCCTGCATGTTATCCATGGGACATTTCAAATCCAGCTCGATGTTAATTCGGTTCACCTCCGGGCTTTGTTGAATAAGTTTATAGGCGCGCTTCATGTCGAGGTCGCCTTCTCCCATTTTGGCCACATCGGCCCCAATGGCTTGGGCGATCGCAATCCCCTCTTCGATATCGTGCTGCACACTGGAATCATATTTTTTGCTGGGCATTGCAAAGTTATATTCAAGATATAGATGGCGCTCGGCGGCATACTCCCGAACTTTGCTGAAATGGGCTACATCCAGGGAGTCAAATGCCTTATCGTCGAGGTGCAGTCCTTCCAGGCCGATCTCCACCATGTAATCCATCAACTGCCATATGTCCATTTGCCTGGGCCAGGGCAATTGAAAGCCGGCCCAATCCTCGGCGATGCCGTGGTGGTATCTGTAAGTGTGCATTCCCAGTCGCATGATTTTTCTCCTTGGGTGCGTGTTGTTTGTTGGTTGTGGTATGTTGACGGAATTGAGCTTTATCTCAATAATGGTTTAGTATGGCACTGACCGTTAATTCCAGACCATCCTGTTGTTTGATTATCTCCGCGACGTCCCGGGCCTTTCGTCGAATGGATTGATTGGATAAACATTCCCGGATTGCCGCCTCTAGCCTCTTGGAAGACAATCCGGCGCGCCAAATAGGTTTGGGCCCCAGATCGGTCCGGAATACCTGCTGCCCCCAATAATACTGATCCAGGATGTGGGGAACAATAATCTGGGGTACGCCGCTGGCTGCACTGGAAGCCGTGGTGCCGGCACCGCCGTGATGGATCACGGCGGCCATGCGCGGAAAAAGCTTTAAGTGGGGATACTTTTTTATGAAAAAAATGTCATCCGAATTCAAAAATCCGGACGGCTCCTCCCAGAATTTGCCGATCACGACCCTCTGACCGCATGAGCGTGCCGCTTCAACCGCCGTTGCAAGGGTGCGAATTTGATCCTGTTTCGGCATGCTGCCGAATCCCGCATAAAAAGGCGGCGGGCCGGCTGCCAGAAAAGCCTCCAGTTCCGGCAAGCTTTGATCCGGCTGCCTTAAATGCATATAGCCGGTTTGGGTGAAGGCTGGGTCAACGGCGTCCGGGGGAACCTTGGAAATGGCCTTGTCGGAAGCCACGATAACATGCTGCCCCATGACATGGCGCCACGCATCCTGAATCGGCTTTAAACCCAGTTGCCGGCGCCTTAGGTTAATCAGCCGGGTGAGATTGAATTTATCGAGCGATGCGGCCATTTGCCAGGTCATGCGATTGCAGCATTTTGGAAAGCGCTGATGTTTGAAGGCCGGGAACGGATGATAGCCTGACGGCAGAAGCTGAGGGGCAAACGCGATGTAGCGATAGGCCATTCCCATGGATTCTGCCAGCGTCGCCATGGCAAACACCAGTGATGAACCGATTGCCAGATCGGCGCCGGCCATCATTTCCGGCAAGCGCTTGAACTGGGCATCGATTTCACGACGCAGAAAGGACACAAACCGAAAGGCAGCCGCCAACGTATGGGCATTTTTCATCCCATCGATGAAGGCGGTTACATCGCTTCCCAGAGGGGCAAAGGGACAGCCCAGTTGCCCGGCCCAATCCGACTTTTCAGGCGGTGCCGCCAGCAGAACCTCATGGCCCTTTGACTTCAAGGCCAGAGAGAGGGCCAGCATCGGCTGAACATCGCCGCGCGATCCAAAGGTTGCCAGGACAATTTTCATGGGTTGGCGGTATGCTTGATCTACCCATTACGGGTATTGTTTTTCATGCCAAAATCGAATAACTAACGGTTGCATGATTGTTTAGAAAAATCAAACGAAAATCAAATTCTTAGGAGCTGCTCCCGGAGGCCACAGATGCGCAAGACAGTGGATGTCGTTATCATCGGAGCCGGCATTATCGGCGCGGCCATAGCCTTTGAACTTGCCAAAAAGGGATACCAAACCCTGAACATCGATAAATTGCTGGCCGCCGGGCAGGGTTCCACCGGCAGTTCATCGGCCGGGATCCGCACCCATTATTCCACCTGGGACGGAGTGGCCATGGCCTACGAAGGCTATTATCACTGGAAAAATTGGGCGGATTACGTGGGTGTCCTCGATAAAAGGGGGATGGCGAGATTTAACAATACCGGCGGTCTGGTGCTGGGCAATGAATCCGAGAAACTGCTCGACCTGTTGACCCGGGTCGGCGTGGAGTTTGAGCTGTGGGACCTGGACCTGGTCATGCAAAAAATTCCCATTTACTCTGATTTCGATTTTTCACCTCCCCGGCGACCGGAGGACGACCATTTTTTCGATGCCCCGGCCGGAAAACTTACCCGGGTTATTTTCACCCCTTCCAGCGGCTACATCAACGATCCTCAGCTTGCCGCCCATAACCTGCAGGCGGCGGCTGAATCCAGGGGCGGCCGGTTTCTATTCAAAAGCCGGGTCGTTGGAATCCGCCGTTCCGATGCCGGGATCGTCGGAATCACCCTCCAGGACGGACAGCGGATTGAGGCGCCACTGCTGGTCAATGCGGCCGGGCCGCATTCATTTATAGTCAACCGTATGGCCGGTGTGCAAAACAGCCTGCAGATCAAAACTCGGCCTCTGCGACACGAGGTGCATGTCGTTCCGTCTCCGAAGGGATTCGATTTTGAACAAAAAGGTTATGTCACCTCGGATTTTAGCAACGCCACCTACCATCTGCCGGAAGTCGGAAACTGTATTTTGGTCGGCAGCCAGGATCCCGCCTGCGATCCGAAGATCTGGATTGAAGACCCGGACAATTTTAACCGGCAAGTGACCACGGCCCAGTGGCGGGCCCAGGTCTATCGGCTGGCCCAAAGGATCCCCACTTTAGGGATACCCGATAAGCCCCGCGGGCTGGCAGATCTGTATGATGTGTCGGATGACTGGATTCCAATCTATGACCGGACTGATCTGGAAGGCTACTACCTGGCCATCGGTACCAGCGGCAATCAGTTCAAAAACGCACCGGTTGTCGGCCGGCTGATGGCAGAACTGATAGATTCATGTGAGAATGGATGCGATCACGACCGGGAGCCGATTCGGTTGACGGGCAAATATACGGGCCATGTTTTAAATGCGGGCTTTTATTCCCGGCTGCGGAAAATAAATCAGGAGAGCAGCTTTTCGGTGGTGGGCTAGTGTTGCATTCCACAAATACTTTAAAAACTGGAACTGAATAGCTAATCTCTGGTTGAATTTGAGTTTTTTGATTTGAGATTTATCCGACCCTAAGCCGAGGGTCATTTTTTTTTCCGCTTTGGCTTTTTAGGCTTGGGTGTAAATATCTTGGCTTTGATCCATTGATACAGTTCAACGGATTGGTTCTTTATCTTCATTGCCAGGGGCGGTTCGACATATTTGTAGCCCCTGCTTTCTTCAACGTTTCGGGCGCCATCCGGCGGCTGGGTATTGGTATAGTGTTTGGCGCCTTTTGCATCCGTCCACGAATATAAGGTGACGCGCTGGTCGTCATTCTGAATGGTGGTCTTGACATGCCAGTCATAGACCAAGTATCCGATACCGCCGCAGATTAGAACCAGAATTATTATAAATACTTTTTTCATAAGCAATTTCTTCTGGGGCTTTAACCGAATCGAGAACCCGATTAAGCGGTCGGTTGATTGTGGGTGCCGGTTTGCTGCCCCCGGGGATCTTGTATTTTCCCCTCTAAAGAATCTTCAAATTCAGATTGAATCTTGCCAAATTTACCAAACGACCACCTGCAAGCGTCAACATCCATTTCATTTTACCCCGATTCGCCTGAATTTTCAATTTTGGTCTTGTCTTTAAAAACTGCCGCCCCGTATTCTCCTGCACGGGGTACGCCACTTCCACCCAGGCAAAAACGGTTAAAAATTTTTATCTGTCTGTGTTCCAAGTTGCAGATTGAACCTGAACCTCTGTGGAAGCGGTTTTCAACCGCCATTAGTCCGCTCGAGTTAACACCCCATATTGAAATTTGGACGTTTTCTGCATGACCGTGCCGTCTGCAAGGTTTCCTGTCTTGACACCCAAACCGGCTTCACCTATACTCCTCCGGCATCCAACGGAATTGTGTTAGGCACTTTAAACCAGACATACCTGTTTTAGAATAATACGGATAGACAGGCAAATATCATGGATTTTTCATCATTAGAGGCAATCTCCCCGGTGGACGGACGCTACCGGCGTACCACCCAACAGTTGGCGGATTATTTTTCAGAAGGTGCTTTGATCAAATACCGGGTGCTGGTGGAGGTGGAGTATTTTATCGCCCTGTGCGAGCTGCCGCTGCCCCAACTGAAAGGGGTGAATAAAAAAAAATTTGCAGCGCTCAGAAACGTCTATCGGAATTTCATTCGGGATGATGCCTGCCGGGTCAAAGACATCGAAAAAATTACCAACCACGATGTCAAGGCGGTGGAGTACTTCCTGAAGGAAAAATTTGATGGGCTGGAATTAGCGCCATACAAAGAATTCATCCACTTCGGATTGACTTCCCAGGACATCAACAACACGGCCACGCCTCTGTCCTTAAAACAGGCCTGGGAACAAGTGATGGGGCCGGTTTTGGAGGAAGCCGTTCAATGCCTTCAGGCGAAAGCCCGCGAATGGCAAGATGTGTCCATGCTGGCCCGCACCCACGGTCAGCCGGCATCCCCCACCCGTCTGGGCAAGGAAATTTATGTGTTTGTCGAGCGCTTGAAGGTCCAGACCGAGCAATTTAAGGCCATTCCCTTTTCAGCCAAGCTCGGAGGCGCCACCGGCAATTTCAATGCCCACCACGTCGCCTATCCGGATATCGACTGGCCGGCATTTGCCGACAAGCTTGTGAACCATACGCTGGGTCTCAGCCGCTCGCAAGTAACGACCCAGATCGAGCATTACGACAATCTGGCGGCCTTTTGCGACAACCTGAAACGGATCAACACCATTCTGATCGATTTTGACCGCGATATCTGGACCTATATTTCGATGGATTACTTTAAGCAGAAAATCAAAAAAGGCGAGGTGGGCTCATCGACCATGCCGCACAAAGTCAATCCCATCGATTTCGAAAATTCAGAGGGCAACCTGGGGGTCGCCAATGTCTTCCTGGAGCACCTGGCGGCCAAGCTGCCGATTTCCAGACTGCAGCGGGATCTGACCGATTCGACCGTCACCCGCAACATCGGTGTTCCGGTGGCCCACACCCTGATCGGTTTAAAATCCCTGCTGCGGGGATTGAACAAACTGATTTTAAATGCCGGCGCAATCCAGGCCGATCTTCAAAAAAACTGGGCGGTGGTGGCCGAAGCCGTTCAGACAGTTTTGCGCCGTGAGAACTATCCTGAACCCTACGAGGCCCTCAAAACCCTGACCCGCACCCATGGGGTGATCGATCAAAAAGCCATTGCCGAGTTTATTGAATCATTGAATGTTTCTCGCAGCGTCAAAGATGAACTGCTGAAAATAACGCCCGAAAATTATACGGGTATTTGTAATTTTTAGTGTGCTATCAGTAGCCTAATTCGTGGTCATGGACACACACAGGGTGCAAGTCAAAAAGCACAGGGCATAGCGCAAAGCGCATAGCGTTGAACGTCTTTGATCATACGTTAAATCGTCAAGCCGCAATCCAAAATCCCAAATCGAAAAATTCCCACTTCCGAATTCACACCTTCGGTCCCTCCAGCAGCGCTGTAGATACCCGGTTAACCAGAGCCCAGATCGCATCCGCGGCTAGCACCTTTTCAATGGATCGGTCAAAAAGCACGGTCATTTGCGGCGCGAATTCCGCATCGCCTTGCCACAATAGGAAATATAAAGCCACCCGCGGAAACGGCAGCAGTTTGTAGGCGGCATCTGCCATGTCCCGGGCTTCACCCTGCAGGAATTCAGCCGCCTGCCGGAAGCCTTTCAAATCCTGGCCGTAGCGTTTCAGCAGAGGGTCGGTTTTAAGGGCATGGGGCCCCTGGAAAAAATGGCCCTCCTTCAAATCCTTTACGCCGACAATATCCCTTCCCATGGGGTAGATGCCGTTGACGTTGATCAGGTACAGCACCGTCACCAGTTCGAGCAGCGGGTCATCTGTTTTCTGCCAGCCGCTATTATCCTGACGCTTCAAACAGCGATCCGCGAGGTCCACCATCACATCTGCCTGCAAAAAATGGAAAAGCAGCTGAGTGGATGACAACGGCGTAAACAGAGTCAGATTGCAAAGTGCAGCAACATCTTTTTGCTGCAATTCATCCCAGTAGGCCGCAGCCACGCTGACGCGCGAGCCGTCGGGGGCATAAGCCGGCGGTCTTTGTTTCAAACGTCTGGCTTGCATGTTCAAAAATCCTTTACTGTAGGGATAAGGGCCGGTGTGGAAGTTGTCGCAGGGAAATTGGCTGCAGTCGCGCATGCAATATGAAACCCGGTTCATGCGGGCGCAGGCCAGGATCGAGCAGGTGTCGCCCAGCAACTGCTTCTGGACGGCCAGCTTTTTCTCAGCCTGCAGACTGGCACCCGGCCCGCAGCTGGAGCAGGTTCCCAGCAGATTGAGTTTGCAGACGTCGCAGTCGATTCCACAAGCAGCGGTGGGCATGGATCACCTCATTATACTCCAATAAACGTTCATTTGTGATAAGTATCTAATATTATATCAATTATTTATTGAGTAATGGAATAGTGGAGTAGTGGAGTAATGGAAGGTAAGAAAGATTGAAATCCTTTCCCAACACTCCAGCATTCCATTGCTCCAGCTTTTAAATTTTTTGACAGTTTGAGCATACATGTGTACTGCGCTGGCCGACGATGATCCTTTGGATGGGTGCTTTGCAGCGCGGGCAGGGCAGACCCGTGCGGCGAAATACCTTCAAATCGTCTTTGTTGCGGCCCCGACGGCGGGCCACCGAATAAAAATTGGTCTCGCCCGTTCCCAGCGATGTCCCCAGATTTTTTAATCCTGTCTTGAGAACCTTTGGAATAGCGCGGTGCAGCGCTTTAGTTTCGGACACTGACAGCGAAGCGGCGATGCGGCTGGGGTGCAGTTTTGCATCCCACAGGGCTTCGTCGACATAGATATTGCCCAGTCCGGCAATAAATCCTTGATCCAGCAGGAGCGGTTTCAACAGCCGTTTGCGCTGCCGGAGGCGTTCGGCCAGTAATTTGGCCGTAAAGTCCTTGGTCAACGGTTCGGGCCCGAGGCGGTCTAAAATCTTGGCGGGATCATCCAGCAGGTGGATGCGTCCGAATTTGCGCGTATCGTGAAATCTCAATTGCCTGCCGTCGAGGAAGCTGAAGATCACCTGTTCGTGTTTGTGCCGGGGCGTATTGGAAAAAACCAGATGCAGGCGGCCGGACATCCTCAGGTGCAGCAGCAGGGTGGACCCATTGTCGATCTTAAAGACCAGGTATTTCCCCCGCCTTACGATGGCCGTAAATTTATGATTTTTCAGATGGCTGCAGAATAGCCTGGGCGAGGGCTCGGCTATGGTTCGCGGCCAGAAAACCCGGGCAGCGGTGATGGGCATGCCGATCAGATCCGCGGCATTGAGATCGTCGACGATGGTCTGAACTTCAGGCAATTCAGGCATGGTTTTTTCCAGATGGCAGAAGTCAGAAAACACTAGATAGACTCCTGAGAACAGATTTCAGGTTTCTACCCCGTAGTAGCCTAGCGCCAAATAAAATGCGCAGCATAAAGTAATTAATCCGCTGAGCTCAGATATAACAACATTTTTTAATTTACGTTGAACAAATTTCAACCCTGAATATGCCATCTTTCAGGGCGGATTAATTAACGTTGACAATATCAGGACATCTCCATATAAATTACCCATAAATATGACAGGTACAGGGCTTTCGTCAAATTAAATTGTGAAATAACCCCAAGCACAAGGAGCCAGCATGGATTTTAGCCTTTCAACTGATCATGAGATTTTGCGAGATTCCGTCCGCAGTTTCGCTGAAAACGAGATCAAGCCTGTTGCCAGAGAGTTGGACGAAAAAGAGGAGTTCTCCTATGAAACCATGCGGAAAATGGCCGAGCTCGGTCTGTTCGGCGTTTTTGTTTCTGAAGCCTACGGCGGCCAGGCGATGGATTACCTGTCCTATATCATTGCCGTTGAAGAAATCGCCCGGGTCGACGGCTCCCATGCCGCCACCGTGGCGGCCGAAAACTCGCTGGGTATCGGACCGCTCTTCTATTTCGGCAATGAAGTGCAGAAGAAAAAGTATCTGCCCAAGCTTTGTCGGGGTGAGGCCTTGTGGGGTTTTGGCCTGACCGAACCCAATGCCGGATCGGATGCCGCCAACAGTGCTACGACGGCGGTCCTGGATGGTGACGAGTGGGTAATCAACGGGAGCAAGATTTTTATCACCAACGGCGCGACCGACATTACCAGCGGCGTGACGGTTCTGGCTCGTACGGGTATGCGCGATGATGGCCGTGCCGAGCTATCCTGCATCATCGTGGAGGCCGGAACCCCCGGTTTTACCGCCAAGGCGATGCACCACAAAATGATGTGGCGGGCGTCCAATACCAGTGAGCTCTATTTTGAGGATTGCCGGGTTCCAAAAGAAAACCTTTTAGGCCCACGGGGCCATGGGTTTCACCAGATGATGCAGACATTGGACGGCGGGCGTCTTTCGATCGGAGCCATGGGTCTGGGGGGCGCCCAGGGGTGCTTTGATATGGCGATCAAATACAGCAACGAGCGGGAGCAGTTCGGCCGGCCCATCGCGACCTTTCAGGCCAATGCGTTTAAACTGGCCGATATGGCGATGGAAATCGAATGCGCGCGTCTTTTGCTGTATAAAGCCTGTTGGCTGCGCGATAACTCGCAGCCCTTTTCAAAGGAAGCCGCCATGGCCAAACTGTACTGCTCCGAAGTCATGTATCGCTGCGCCAACCACGCAGTTCAGCTTCACGGGGGCTACGGACTGATGAAAGAATATGATGTCGAGCGGTTTTACAGAGACCAGAAGTTGCTGGATATCGGCGAAGGGACTTCCGAGGTCCAGCGGGTGGTGATCGCACGCCATATCGGTGCCAGATGTTTGTAATTCCAATTCTATAAAAAAGAAGATTAATTTCAGGGGAGATAAAATGGAAGAAAATACTCGCAAGCCTTTTATGGACATTGATTTTTTTGAGGGTCTGACCGGCGAGATCCAGGCGCAGCCCCAAAGAGGGGTGGAAGACATCGGACAACGCATCCGAAAAATACGAGAAGAGAAAGGACTAAATCTGGCAGAACTCTCCAGACTGACCGGGTTCGAGGTTCAATTTTTAGCCAGCCTGGAAAAAAATGAAGCGCAGCCTCAGCTTGGCACCGTGATCAAATTATCCAAAGCACTGGACAGCGCCTTCGGCAGGCTGGTATCAGGCGTCGGCGACAAGCTCTATTCGATAACCCGCAAAAATGAACGCCGAATCATTTCCCGCTCGACCGCCAAGACCGGCAAAAAACAGGTGTATACTTATAAGAGCCTGGCCCCCGATGTGAAGGGGCGTCACATGGAGGCCCTGGTCGTCAAGCTCGAGGAGGACCCCGACAAGGAGATTTCCGTCCATGACGGCGAAGAATTCATTTTTGTGCTGAACGGGATTGTCGTCCTGGAGATCGGTGACGAAAAATTCGAACTGGAACCCGGTGACAGCGCCTATTACTTGTCCACAACCCCCCATCACATTGCAGCCAAAAGTGACAAAGCAACCATTTTGGCCGTTTTATACGAAGGTTGATGATTAGTTAAGCGGCGATGTCGAACTCGCACACCAGGGGCGTGTGGTCGGAGAATTTAACCCTGGGAATCTCGAATCCGGTGACCTTGATTTCCGGGCTGTGAAAAATGTAGTCCAACTGCCGGCGGGGTGCCCGGCTGGGGTGGGAGGGCTGACCGTTGCGGTTGGCGTTTTCCAATCCGGTAGCCGCCAGAAATAATTGCAATTCCCGGTCGCCCCACAGAACGTTGAAATCACCTGCCAGGATGAGCGGTTTTTCGACCTTTTTTAGAATGCTGTGAAGGTCTTGCAACTGGTAATGGCGATGGCGGAATTTAATCGACAGGTGCACCAGGAAAATCGATAGATCGGCCAGCTCCAGTTCGATGACCAGACGCTTGACCCCGTTGCGTAAATAATGAAATTTCTGGGACAGGATCTCCTGATTGGTTAGGATTGCATTGCCCTGTTTATTCAGCAAAGGCAGCCTCTGGACTATGGACTTCGCCGGGTATTTTGAGTGATAAATATGATCGTGCTGCAGTTCCCAGGCAATGCCTTCGGCCTGGTTGTTTTTCTGGGAGCGAAACGATCCGCTGTCCACCTCGACCAACCCGATGATATCGGGGTTCACCGATTTTATGAAATCCAGAATATTTTTCAGATTTCCGTTGGTGTGTTTAAAATAGCCGCAATATGGGACCGGTAGGTGAAACTGCCTCCCAATTCCCGCAGCGTAGCGTATGTTGTACAATAGAAAGCGCATGCCTAATTTAGCTTTAACATCTCAAATACAGCCCCTTGACTGCCGCCTGAATTTTTTAAGGATGTTTTATTATAACCCTTTTCGTGCGAAAGTAAAGACCTGGAATCAATCTGTTCTTAATTGCTCTACCGGGCCTGGCCGGTTTTAACAAAACCACCGTCAGAATCGGAAGAATCAAGGTAATCAAGGCGACCACGATCATCAGCACACCCAGTTCATCATAGCGGCCGCGCTCGATGATAAAGATTTTGTTCAGGTACTTGGTGCCCAGCTGGCTGGCCGAAAGGGCCAGATTGGTAAAGGCGGCCATCACGGCAAAATAGGTGGCTTTCTGATTTTTAGGTGCTTCTTTGGCAATCCAAGCCAACATGGGAATCATGGCAACTTGGCCCAGCGGCGAATCCGCCATGGTATCGACCATGGCGATGGTGCGCGCGCCGAAGCCGAATGTGGCTGCGGTCCACTCATGCAGGCCGTAATACATGCTGATAAATGGCGTCATCATAACCGCACCGTATACGGACAGAAACACCACCAGATAAGGAATCGGACGCTTTGCCATCCAGCTGCGGAGGGCAAACATGCCGGCAATAGCCAGCAATGCGGCAATCTGACGCAGGGTGCCGAAAAAAGCTTCGTCAAATCCCAGCACATCGATCTGCCACCAACCGGCGCCGGCGCCGGCTGTGGGCATGGCTCGAAAAACAAAAATTATCACGGCCAGGCTAATGATTTCACGGCGTTTGGCCGGGCTTAAATCCTGCAGGATTTGTCCCATCAAAAGAACGATTATTCCCACCGACCCGATAAAAATGGTTTCCTCTTTCATCGGTATCGCAGAAAGCCCAAAAATCAGACTGAAAATTACAAACGCGGCGCTGCCGGCTAAAATATACCAGTTTACTTTAAGCGTTTGCTCCCGGGGGACCAACATCAGCTGTATCTGTTCCCGGGAAAGATTTTCCCGCATAAGTCTCTTTTTGCGGCGCATTCTGATCCATGAACCCAGCAACACCCCCATGACGGAAATCAATGGAATTAATAGTGAAAGCCAATACATCGTTGCATAAGAAAACACCGTGGCCAGCCACCCTCCAATACCGGCCACCATGGCCCCGCCCGCGACAATGGCAATACGACCCAGGGTCTGCATGGTCACATGCATCGTTTGCAGTTTTTTTTCTTCAATCAGGGTGCCGTCTTTGCTATGGGTCGGGACCGCCTCGACCGTCATGGCATCGGCCACCACATCCTGCAGCACGAAACCGATGGGGGCGAGCATTGCGGAAAGAACATACCAGGCATCAACGGCAAAAATGCCGGCCATCCAATCGGTGTAGCCGGTCAGGCCCACCATAATCAGAAGACTGGCCGACATAAAGACCGCTCCCAGGTAAACGAACGCTGATTTCCAGCGCCAGAATAGATCCACCAGATGTCCCAGCGGCATTTTCAGAGCCCAGGGCAAGCCGGCCCAGAAACCGAGACTTGCCAGAAATGCAGCTGTCAGGCCGAGCTGATCCTTGACGAAAAAGGATTCAATAATTCCGGTAAAGCCCGAGACTCCGGCGGCAAAATATACCATCAACGGAGGCAGATAACTCCATCGCATTTTAATTGATCGCGCCTTATTTTCGCTTGTAAAATTAAAATCCTTCGAACCGGAGCAAATCCGATCATCGGTTTGCCCCGGTTCGGGTGAATAGCTTCAATCCCTTGGGGCTGAAGGCTATGCCAGATGAATCACCATTAGGCCGGCATTCATGCGTTTGACAAGCAGGTTAATGCCGTCGCCGTTCTTATGCTGGTCGAGTAGGTTTTTGAAATCTTTCACCGAATCAACATTGGCACGATTGACCTCAATGATCAGGTCGCCCTGCTCAACGCCGGCCGCATCGGCCTTGCTCTTGGGCGCAACGCCGACAACGATGACTCCGGAAGTTTCCTTAATGTTGAAACGACGGGCGATTTCAGGTGTTAATTCCGTTACCTCAAAGCCGTATTCGCCTTCCTGCTGCTTGCGATGATTTTCCGAAGCAGCAGCCATGGTCAACGGTCGTTTGCCGATTTTAACTTGAAGCGTCTTTTGTTTGCCATCGCGCAGAATCGTCACATCGGCGGTATCACCGACACTCAGGTTGGCAGCCAGGTTGGTCAGATCACGGCTGCTGGTGATCTCTTTATCATCGACCTTTGTGATGATATCCTTGGGTTGAATCCCGGCCTTGTCTGCGGGATCGCCGGGCACAACCTCAGCGACCATCACGCCGCCTTTGCCTTCGATGCCGTAATACTGAGCCAGGTCGCCTTTAAGATCCTGAATGGTTACCCCGAGCCATCCGCGGGTAACCTCGCCGTCGGTTTTCAGCTGGGCGATGATGCCCTTGGCCTGGTCGACCGGTATGGCAAAGCCAATGCCCTGTCCGCCGGCAATAATCATCGTATTGATGCCGACGACCTCACCCTGCATGTTGATCAGGGGGCCGCCGCTGTTGCCCGGGTTGATGGAAGCATCGGTCTGAATGAAATCGTCATAGGGTCCGGATCCGATCACGCGGCCCTTGGCGCTGACGATGCCGGCTGTCACGGTATATTCCAAACCGAAGGGACTGCCAATGGCTGCCACCCACTCGCCGACGCGCAGATCGGTGGAGCTTCCCAGCTGAACGGTGGGCAAGCTTTTCTTCGGATCAACCTTTATCAGCGCAATATCGGTCACGGGGTCAAGTCCGACTACTTTAGCGTCATATTGGGTTTCGTCTTTGAGGATGACCGTAATTTTGTCGGCACCATCCACCACATGGTTGTTGGTGACGATGTAGCCTGATTTGTCAATAATAAACCCTGAGCCCTGGGCCGGCTGCTTGAACTCCGGTTGACGCTGCTCGCCGTAATGACGACCGAAAAAATCCTTGAACTGTTCATTGCCGCCGAAGGGGTTTTGACCCGATGGGCCCCAGGCGGGGCCGCTGCCCTCGACCGTCTTTTCAACCTTAATGTGAACCACGGCCGGGCTGACCGTATCGGCCAGATCGCTGAAATTTTGCGGAACCATCCGAACCGGGGCATTTTTAGCTGCTTGCACCATTGGAAGACCGGAGCCGAGCATCAGCCCCACCATCACCAGAACGACAACGTACTTTGTAAATCTAACCGTTTGTCTCATTTTATTATACCTCCTTGGTTTTTATTATTGCCGGAATCGGCCAATGTTGGAGGCAATATAGCCTGTAAAGTTAACCCAGATATGACGGTGAGATGACCAAAATGTTATGTCTTAATTTATCCGCTAATTTATCCGCCTTGAGAAAATGCACCCTGCGGTAGTTATGTATCCTTTGGAAACTGACGAATACGGGGTACTCGAAGACCGGGCGGATAAATTAATTTATGCTGTGCATTTTTATTGCGTTTGGCTCACGGCAGGTATCGCTATTTTTCAGGGGGAGTGTAGTCAGGGGATTTTACTATAGGGGCACAAATATGTTCATTCAATTTTCAATCTTCATTCGACAAACGTTGATCCGGCTCTTTGCTTTCCGATTTGAGCATCTCGCTGATCATGTGATATTCCAAATCAGTACCGTCATAGTCATAGGTGGCTTCTTCACCGATCATCGGAATTATTTTAAGTCCTCCGCCGAAATGGGCCGAACCGATGTTTTCCACTTCGACGATACTTAAATCCTTTCTTAAAAAATACTTGGAATACACATTGGGATAACCCAATCCGCGGGTAATCTTGAACAGCTTGATCTGGACGTTGGGACTCAGGCACTTGCGGAGACTGTAGGCCGTGTTGGCCGTATTCACGTTAAAACGGTGTGGATTGGCTGATATCAGCGCGGAGAGCCTGAAACCTTGACGGCCGTATTCGTCTTTGGGGCCGGGCAACTGATATTGCGAATCGTTTTGCAGGCGCAGGGGCAGCCGGCCGAGTTTGTCTTTTTTTTCATCGACAAGTATCGCCGGTACAATGATGGCGGCTTCGTCCTCATACTGCTGCATCTTATCCAGGAAACGATTGACGAATTCGTTGGTCGTCAAGGGTGAATCCGAGGCGATGCATAAGGCGTGTTTTTTTTCCCGGAAGGCTTTGGTGACGGCATAGCCTTTGATGAAATTGCCGGCGATGGAGTTGAATTTGACCTTTCTGGTTTTGATCTTGAATTGGCGGAGGATATCGGCGGGTATTTTTGAGTTCTGGTTGACAATCCGACAGGGTTTTTCGAATTTTTTAATGAAACTGCGAAGTCTTTGCTCGAGCAGCATTTGGTGGCCGACTACCACAATCTCATCGATGCGCTCGTTGCCAAAAAGCTTTTCAAGGGTATATTGAATCAGGGGTTTGCTGACCTGCTGACCGTTTAAAATACTCTTAAATTCCCGCAAGGGCTTGTAGCCGGCCTCGATGAATTTTTCGCCGTAGTGTTCAGCCACAATCCGGCTGTATCGCTTGACCTCACGCCTATTGTTGTATCCGGCCATTACAACTGCACTAACCATATCAATACGCTTCCATTGAACTTGAATTTTATTTGTATCAAGGTATATTGATAAATAACTGCCCCGCCGGGGCCACTTCTTCCGAGCGTGGTCTCGGAAGAAGCTTAGATTCTTATTATAATTTTGCGTGCCAAAAATCAATTTTAAAAATGAATGATTCATTCTTGCAAAGCGGTGGCTTCGGACATAGCTTTACCGGTATTTGCGAGCGGCCGACAGATCCGGCCGGCCGCCCGGCTTCAGCAAAAAAAACAGCAGGTTCCGGGATTTCGCTCTGATAACCTTAAATGGTTGAATTCCGAACTTGCAAACGAATTACAGGAGGCTTGTATCATGCGTGTCTATAAAGTGTTTTTCCCGATACTGGTGCTGCTGCTTTTGGCCGGCCATGCGTTTGGCGGGACCGCTACAGCTTACGATCTCAACCTCGATGTCAAGCATTTTCAGCTTGAAAACGGCATGCTGTTTCTGGTGGTCGAACGGCCGGCTACCCCTCAGGTTGCAGTACGTCTGGCAATACGGGCCGGTTCGGCGCTGGAAGAATCCGGCAAAACCGGCATCGCCCACCTGCTGGAGCACATGATGTTTAAGGGCACCAAAAATTTTGGATCCCTTGACTTCAAAAAGGATGAGCATTTGCAGGCTCGCATCGAAGCGGCCTACCAGGTCGTGCTGGAAGAGCAGAACAAGCGCAACCCCGACCAGGAGCTGATCGATGAAAAGTTGGCCGAAATGAACGCCTTGCGGATGGAAGTGCAAAAAATCTATGAACCCCAGGTGTTTTCTTCGCAGCTGGGAAAAAACGGGGCGGTGGGCGTCAATGCGTTTACTTCTCAAGATCAGACCCAATATGTGGCCTCAGTGCCGTCCGACATGCTGGAGCAGTGGTTTTCCATTGTCAGCGAGCAGCTGTTCGAGCCTGCCTGGCGTGAATTTTACGTCGAAAAAGAAGTCGTTCAGCGGGAATGGGCTTTTCGCTATATCAATGATCCCAATGGGGCCGCCTGGCTCGACTTGGACACCACTGCGTACACGGCCCACCCCTATCGCAATCCAACCATCGGCTGGAAATCAGATATGGAGAAATTCAGCACCCAGGATGCCGCCGCGTTTCATCAGAGCTATTACACGCCGGCAAATGCCGTCTGCGTGCTGGTCGGCGATGTGACCCTGGAGGAGGCCCGGCGGATGGCCCAAATCTACTTTGCACGCTATCCTGCAGGTCAACGCGCTCCCGAGGCGGTGACACAGGAGCCCGTGCAGCAGGGGCCGCGCCAGAGCATCCGCTACCTGAAGGGTGCGCGTACCCCCCTTGTCAGAATCGGCTTCCACGCCGCTCCCATGGACACCAAAGATTTTTACTCCCTGGATGCGATGACCATGATTTTGAGCAGCGGCCTCAGCGCCCGGATGGAGCAGGATATCGTGAACAAGGGCCTGGCTCAGGAAGCCTGGGCTTACAATCCCGACAATCGCTATGGCGGCATGATCGTAGTGGGAGGATCGCCCAACGAACCGCCCCTTGTCAAAAAACAAGGGTTGGGCGCTGAGGGAAAACGCCGGGCCTATCTTGAAGCTTGCCGGAAGCTGGAAGAACTGCTTCTGGCCGAACTTGAAAAAATGAAAACCGAACCGGTTTCCGACCGTGAGCTGCAGCGCATCAAAAAGCTCAATCAACGGGATTTTATCGACCGCCTGCGCAGCAACGAAAATCTGGCCGGAACCCTGGCGACGCTCGAGGTTCAGGTGGGCTGGCGCTATTTGTTGAATTATCTGGAAAAGCTTGACAAGGTTACCGCCGAAGATATCCTTCAAGCCGCCAATAAATACATCCAAACCGATAACCAAACCAGCGTGTACGTCATCCCCGGAGGTGAGCCGGACGCCCCGCCCGAGAGCTACGCCGAGGTGCGCTCGATTACGGGCGGCCGCGCCGCCCAAGGGGTGCGGCCCCAGGATTTCAGCAACATTTCGATCTATCCAACCCCGGTCGGCTGGAAACACCCGCTATCCTTTGAGCGCCACCCCCGGAAAATCGAATATCCAACGGCCGACAGCCTGGATATCGGCAGCACCCGGGTGTTTTATCTGCCCGACAGAGAACTGCCGCTGGTGGATTTAACCCTGCTGGTCAAAGCCGGTTCAGTCGATGTCGCCGACTCCAAGATTGGGCTGACCGACCTGCTGGACGGCAGCATCATCCGGGGCGGAACCGAGCGCTATTCGCCGGCTGATTTGGCCCTGCTGCTCGACGAAAAAGGCATTCGCATCAGCGTCGCCGTCGGCGAGGAGGAGTCGGCGATTCATCTTTCAGTGCTCAAGAAAGACTGGCAGTCGGGCCTGCGCATCCTGCAGGAAATTATGACTCGTCCCGGCTTTGACCCCGAGGTGTTTAAGACGGTTAAAACCCAGATTCTAACCGGGCTCAAACGCCAGGGCGGAGATGCCCGGGCGGTTGCCGGCCGCGAACGGGACATCTGGCACTTTAAGGGGCATCCTTACGGCCGTGATCCGCTGGCGGGTCTGCAGACAATTCCTGCCATCAGCAGAGACGATCTGAAGCAATTTCTGCGGAAATATTTTGTGCCGTCCAATATGGTTGCAGCGGTCGCCGGCGATATCGACCAGGAGGAAGTCGCAGCGGGTCTGACGCAATTTTTAGGCGCCTTGCCCCAGACCCCGGCCCCCGGCCGGGAGCTGTCCGATCCCGAGGATACCGCACCGGTGCTGGCACTCATCAACAAACCCGGCCAAGTGCAGTCGCAGATCGCCTTGAGCTTGCCCGGCGTCAAACGCACGAATCCGGACTACTGGAAAATCAACCTTCTGGTAAGCGTCTTCGGCGGCAGCGATTCGCTGTTGTATACCCGTTTGCGGGATGACATGGGTCTGGTTTATTCCGCCGGATTCTATGAGACTTACAAATGGTCGGCGGGGGTCCTTTACGGCTACATCGGCTGCAAGGGGGATAAAACCGTGCCGGCGATCGACGAAACGCTTAAAATCATGAAACTGCTCGGTCAAGGCATCCCCGGTGATGAGCTTGAGCAGAAACGCATGGATGCGTTAAACAGTTTTGTGTTCAACGTGGATACCCCGGCTGATCTGGTAAATGTATACGGCCGTTATTACATGCGCAATGAACCCCTCGACACCCTGGATAAAATTCAAGACGCCTTTTTCAAGGCCGATGCAGACGAGCTTCGCCGGTTGGCCGAAGCGTATCTCGCCCCCCGGAAAATCCAGATTTTTGTTGTCGCTGACAAGTTGATCAATGTTCGAAACGATCGCGGAGAAATGGTGGCTCTGGAAACGGCCCTGAAGGAGCTGGCCGAATCGCTTGGATTGCCTTACCGGGAAATAGAACTGCGTTAGACCGTTCAGGGTTCAAAGGTTCGGAGGTTTGGGTCATCGCTTTATATAAACAAGCCAGGCTTCTATTTTGCTATTAGTTTCCAGCCTCAAGAGACTTGTCTCATGCTGCTTGATATGATATATTTTATTTGATTTCTGAATGTTATTGACTCACCGAATCTCGGAACTTTTGGTCTGGACGCCTGACTTTTTTAAAGGCAATTGGCGAAAAGTGATATAGACGTCCGCACCTGCGGGTGTGGGTCGCATTGCGCGTTCGATAAGGGGTCCACAGATGGAAGAATATGCTTGGATTTCCAAGGTTGCCCATCATCCCGTCTTCAGCGGTCGTTCCCATCCAATACTGCTTCGCTTGGCTGAACATTATAAGGTTGAGATATCCATCGGCGGACCCGACAACCGCGATACCGAAGCGTACGTGCAGGCGGTGTATGATGCGATTGGGCGCAAGGTCGCCGGTATGATGATCATCGGTTGGGGCAATAAGGAAATCGTGCCCGCCGTCGATGCCGCCATGGCCAGCGGAATTCCGGTCATCTGCATCGATCGGGATATTCCCGGAAGCATGCGTTATGCCTATATCGGCACGGACTGGTTCCGGATGGGGCGCAGCATGGCCGACAACCTGGCCGAATTGACCACTGAGCGCGGCAAGATCTTGCTTGCTGGCACCGCCGAGCTCGACAATGTGAAAGACAGCGTCCTGGGGTTTAAGCATCAAATTTCCCGGTATCCCAACATTGAGGTGCTGGATACGATTGGTGGTTGGACTGAGGATCCTGAC
Source organism: uncultured Desulfosarcina sp. (assembly GCA_964435765.1). Lineage (GTDB taxonomy): Bacteria > Desulfobacterota > Desulfobacteria > Desulfobacterales > JAFDCJ01 > JAFDCJ01. Next base: position 3,857 of record CAYTBC010000008.1, on the reverse strand, counting down.
CAGGCTGAAACCCTCATTGCCGATTGCCTGAACAAACACCCCGATCTATCCGGTATGGTGGGGTTTGACGGCGAAGGCAGCTGTGCGGTGGCGAAGGTGCTGCAAAGTATGGGGCTGGCCGGCTCGATCAAGCTGGCTTGTGTCGATGCCGATGCGCCGCAGTTTCAGCTGGTAAAATCAGGGGTGATCGATGCTGCGTTTTACCAAAAGCGGGAAACTTCCACCTATCTGGCCTTTCAGCTGCTTTATGATTTCAATCACGGTTCCCGGGCTACCGGCTACACCCCGGGTGCCGTCAACATTCCCGGCAACATTGACACCGGGTTTATCATTGTCACCCGCAACAACATCGAACACTTCGATTCGGAGATCAGGCTGGATCAAGCCGTGCAGCACCACGAGCTTTCCCAGCAGCTCTCACTGATATCCTCCATGATTGAAAATGTCGAGGAGCTTGCGATCGCCGCCGACGATAAAGGCCGCATCGTGTACGCCAACGCCGCCAGCCTGCGTTATTCGGGTTACCGGAAGGATGAGCTGATCGGTTTGCGCATTGAGGATGTATTCGATCTTACCTCGGGTCAACGGTCCCAAATCGCCAGCTGCCTCAAAGAAGAAACCGCCAAAAACTTCGAATCCTCCGCCATTACCAAAGACGGAGGGATGATTCCGGTGCATATCAGCGTCTCGCCCTTGAGATCGGAGGCCGCGCCCCGAGGGTTGGCGATCATTGCCACCAACATCAGCGAACGCAACCGCTCGAGAAAGGCGTTGATTGATTCCCACGTCCGGTTTCTGACGGTGTTGGACAGTATTGACGCCGATATTTATGTGGCCGACATGCAAACATACGAAATTCTGCTGGTCAATCAGCATATGCGCGCAAGCTTCGGAGAAAATTTGGTGGGCCAGGCCTGTTACCAGGTGTTTAGCAACGAAACCGGGCCGTGCGGCCATTGTACCAATGATCAGTTGCTTGATTCAAAAGGCAAGCCGGCCGGCCCGTGTGTCTGGGAAGGCAAAAATCCCATCACCGGAAAGTGGTATATTAACTACGATCGGGCGATCAAGTGGGTGGACGGCCGAATTGTCCGCCTGCAGATTGCAACCGATATCACCCGCATCAAAGATCTTGAAAAAGAAAGCCTCCGCATCCAGGCCCAGCTGCAGCAGGCGCAAAAAATGGAGGCCATCGGCACCCTGGCCGGCGGCATTGCCCATGATTTCAACAATATCCTTTCGGCTGTGATCGGCTATACTGAAATTGTGCTGGCGGATGTTGACGATGACTCTTCCGAGTATACGAATCTGAAGGAGGTGCTCAAGGCCGGAAATCGGGCCCGGGATCTCGTAAATCAGATTCTGATGTTCAGCCGGCAGACCGAAAAGGAATTACGGCCGGTCAAAATAAACCAGATCGTCATCGAAACCCTTAAGCTGCTGCGGGCCTCCTTGCCGACGACCATCAAGATCGAACCGAACCTGCGCAGTAATGCGGCGGTCCTGGCGGACCCGACCCAAATCCATCAGGTAATGATGAATCTTTGCACCAATGCCGCCCATGCGATGCGGGAAAAAGGCGGTCAGCTGATCGTAGAACTCTCCGACGTCGATCTCGATGGAAGCATTATCGAACAGCATCCCTATTTGTCGGCCGGCACCTATATTAAACTGGCGGTGAGCGATACCGGTCATGGTATGGAGAAAAAAATAATCGACCGTATTTTTGATCCCTTTTTCACCACGAAAGAACGCGGGGAAGGAACCGGTATGGGGCTCGCTGTGGTTCTGGGGATCGTCAAGAGTCACGGCGGCACGATCACAGTGGAAAGCAGCGTCGGGCAGGGATCTCATTTTAATGTGTTTCTGCCGGTTATTGAGCGCGAAGCGGACACGGAGATCAGGCCCAAAGCCGCGATGCCGACCGGAGATGAAAAAATTCTCTTCGTCGACGATGAAAAGGCGCTGGTGGATCTGGGCTACCAGATTCTGGAACGGCTGGGCTACGATGTCACCACGCGCACTAGCAGCGTCGAAGCCCTGGAGTTGTTCATCGCCCAGCCTGAAAAATTCGATCTGGTTATCACCGACATGACCATGCCGAACATGACCGGAGATGAGCTGGCCGGCAAATTGATGAAAATCCGCGCCGATATTCCGGTGATCCTCTGCACCGGTTACAGCGAGCGGATTTCCCAGGAAAAAGCCCATGCCATCGGAATCAAGGAATTCGTCCTCAAACCCATCGTGATGAGCGCACTGGCGGTAACGGTGCGAAAAGTGCTGGATGAAAGCGCAAAAGGACGGAAATAAACTAAGCATCAATGATCGTTTCAACCAGTCGGCCATATTTTGCGCCATTTGCGGGATTTTTCAGCAAAGCCCGTCGGGCCGATGTACTCGTAATTCTGGATTCTGTCCAGTTTCCCCGGGGAACCACCTGGATCACCCGCAACCGTTTTAAAAACGATCAGGGGTCGTTGTGGTTGACGGTTCCCGTCCGGAAAAAAGGCCTGGGGCTGCAAAAAATCGATGAGGTCCGGATCTGTCACGACAGCCGCTGGACCTATAAACATCTGGCCGCTTTGAAGCATGCCTATGCCAATGCGCCTTATTTCAGCGAACATCTGCCGTTTCTGGCAAGCCTGTTTACAGCCGGGTCGGATCGGCTCATTGATTTTAACCTGACGATTATCCGGCATCTGATGCTCAACCTTGGGGTGGACACCGAAATCAGGCGTTTGTCCGAACTGAATATCAAGGCCGGCGCTGATAAGCTGCTGATTGAAATCTGCCGCTGTTTTGATGCAGCCGTGTTTTTGGCGCCGGCTGCGGCCGCCAAACATCTTAAGGCCGATCTTTTCGAGAATGCCGGAATCGAGCTTCGTTGGGTGAAACCCCGCACCCCGGTTTACCCGCAGCTGTGGGGCGATTTTATACCGGATCTTTCAGCCTTTGATCTGCTGTTTAATTGCGGACCCAAAGCGCGGGACATTCTATCTGCTCTAAATTCTTGACATTCGAATCAGAGTACTGCTACTAATGGATTCATAAAGACGAGGTTTGATATTTACAGCTCTGAACAATTGATTAACCTGTCTTAGAAACCAGTCAAAGTGATGGATACGCGACAGTGCTTGGAAATTCTGGAACTTGAATGCGTCACCTCCCCTGAAGAGCTAAAACAGGCTTACAGGGATCTGGTGCAGATCTGGCATCCGGATCGTTTCCATGGCAACTCCCGCCTGGAGCAGTTAGCCCAGGTTAAATTGAAGAAAATAAACCAGGCCTATAAGCATTTGCGCGCCTATTTCGACCCTGATCAAAGCAAACGTTTGAGAACCTCAACCTCTCCTTCGCACCCAAGACCAACTTTTCACGGCCGAACGAACCAACCGCAAAATTCGCCGCAGGCCGGCAGCATTTCAAGTACTGCGCATAATGCCGGCCGCGGTAAATCCGTTCAGTTTGAACATCTCCGGGTCTACTCCGCGCCGCCAAAATCCTTCTTCGGCAGGCTGGCGTTATTCGGCGTTTTTTGCTTTTTTATCGCAATTTCTTGCCTGGCGGTTTATTTCATTTTAAATATGGACAAAATCGCTCCGAGATCCATAGGCATGGCATCCGAAGCCATGGAGAAACTGAAAACCGAATTGGGAAAAGACCTCGCCGCCAAAACGGATGGAATCGGGCACATTCAGATAAATTCCCCGCCTGCCCAAACGAATGTGCAAAATGCCGCCGAGGGCTTTGAGCCGGTTGAAAACCAAAAATATTATGAAATCCATCTGGATGGCGGAACAATAATAATGACCGATGCGTGGTGGCACGAGGCCGATATGGTAATGTACAAGCAG
>CAYTBC010000007.1:0-52696 GCA_964435765.1 uncultured Desulfosarcina sp. | reverse complement strand
CTCCTTCTGAATTTATTTTTTCCTCGGCAATTGTTGATTATAGTTACAGCAAAAAACATACCAAAGTTTTTGATTGACGCAGTATAAATATTTGCTATTTAATAACGGACAGTTAGAACATCACGCGTTATTCAGACACCGACCCGCAGACAGGACTTTAGATGGACAGTCACCGAATTGACATTTAGAGTCAATAATGCCATTAATTTAGCCTTGATCGAGATATAAAGCTCGATCAATTCAACGAATCAACCCTAACAGGAGAGGTCGGCTATGGAGCGCTCTTTTTGCATGTCTCAACGCTACCTGACAGCTTACCCGGATGTGGGCTTCGGGCTTACCCTGATTACCGGTTGTCGGGATGCTGCCAACCCCGCGGGTTTCGACCCGTACAAAAGAAAGTTGTTGCGCAAGATGCGCAAGCGGGAGAACCTGGCGCAAATTACAGGCCGGATCGAGACGTATGCCGGGTTTTTTCAGCAATTCGGGTTCGAGTGCCCCCTGACCCGACATCTCAAAAGAACCGTCAACAGCGGATTTCCGCGTTATTCTTTATTTGTCGATGCCCATTTTATGGCAGAAATGGGTGCCGGTATCCTGGTGGCGGTCACCGATTATGCAAGGTTTGACGGTAATCTCACTCTGGATTTAGCCGATGAGAACGAAATCTGCGCCGGAATGGGCGGGCGCGATTTCATGACGAAGAAAAATGAAATTGTGCTGCGGGATGCCGGGGAAATTGTATGCGTTCTTTGCCAGGGTGCCGATGAAAAAACGCGGGTGACAGAAGAAACCGAAGATGTGCTTTTCTACGCCTATGCCGTCCCCGGCATCGACCGGTCGTTTCTCAAAGAAGGATTGACGATCGCTGCGGACGCGTTGGTCGAATTTGGGGGCGGAAATGCTGAATTTCTTGAAATCTTCTAACCGTTTTTATCATTGACGAGTTTGAAGCTGCCGATGATTTGTTCAAATGTTGTGATGTCTTTTTCGAAGTAATGCCGCATCGCGGCACAATAGCGAAGATTATAAAATGAACGATCGCTGACAAAGCCGTAATACAGGGTTTTAAACGCTGATCCTTTTTTGTCTTTATACGTAAACAGAATTTTGAAGCCGTCATGGCCATCGATCACCGCCGGGGCGTTTTCGATAACGGAAAAATTGCTGAGATAGCGATCGGATGCAAGTTCGTCGACAATAATCGCGGCAGCTTCCTGGGGCAGCATGCCGCTTTTTATTTTTTTCCCGGTAAATTGAAAGGCCTTATCCAACGGACGCTGTTGAATCAGAACATACTGCAAAAATGGGCCGTCCTTGGTGATGAGATATTTATTGGTATATTCCGGCTTCCACCATCCCTCCGGGACTGTAACCGAGAAGGTGGAATCCGGCAAATAATTCAGGCTGCGTTCCTGCGTCACCGATGCGCAGCTGAAAAGAAAAAGAAGGCAAATCAAAAGGGGGGCTGACTTTTTCATGACTTTTCTCCGTTGTGTTGACAGTTTTTCAGATATTGCCGGATGTAGGCTTTGTCGAAAGCATTGGGCGAAAGCAGCAGGCAGGACTCAAAATATTTTTTAGCCAGATGCTTGTCTCCTTCCTTGTAGTGGATTAACCCTAAAGCCTTGTGGGGCTCCGGAAATAAAGGATCCAGTGATATCGCCTTCGCATAGTAGCTTACGGCGGTTCTGGCATCGTTTTGCAGGTCGCGCTGTCTGTAGCTCTCACCGAAAAGATAGTAGGCCTGAGCATCATTGGGCTGCATGGCCAGGTATTTTTCGAGGGTTTTTTGGGCGACCTCAAAACGGCCCAGTCTGAGGTCCAGCCTGACGTTGGTCAGGATTGCACCCTGCATTCTGTTTTTGAATTCGGCCGAATTTCTAACCCGGGTTTTATATCCCTGCTTGTCACCGGCCAGCCAGTTTTGAACGTTTTCCATCCGTTGCTGAACATTGGGATGCGTACCGAAAAAAAAGGGTTCCGCCATTCCTTCGGACTCAATTTCCTGCTTCAGGTTTTCAAAAAGCTTCAGCGCCTCTTTAGGATCATAGTTTGCTTTGGCCATCAGGTCAAGTCCGATCAGATCGGCTTCGGTTTCCAGCTCGCGGCTATAGCCGGTTACCGCCGCTATTGAACCGGCTGCGCCCAGCAACTGGGCGACTTCCTGGACCACGGCCGATTTTGACAGCGCTTCCTGCACCGCAGCGATGTACCTCGGACGGTCTTTGAGGCTCCGGATAACCCGCAAAGAATGGCGGTGGGTGCAGTGGGTTATCTCATGGGACAGCAGGGCTGCTAATTGGGCTTCATTGTCCATGCGGGCCAGTATGCCGGAGTGGATATAAATAACACCGTTGGGGTAGGCAAAAGCGTTTAAATTTGAGTCTTTGAGCACTTTAATTTTAAAGTGAAAATCCGGTGAAATACTGTTGGCCTGAAGTTTTTTGGCGATGCGGTTGAGATAATTTTCGAGCTTCGGATCCTGGTACAAAAGCCCGCTGTTGTCGATATCGTGCTGCTCAAGTTCCACCCGACGCCAAAGCATCTGTTCGTCTTGACTTGCTTTGAGTTCCTCGTTAACCAAAACGGCATGGGGTGTTATACAGCCTACGATCAGACCACATAATAAGGCCGCAATGATCGCTAAATATTTCATCCTTCTGTCCTTGAAAAGCTTGAGAGTAATTCCTGTACCATGCTGGTTGCGCTGGCAGGGTCCCTGAGATCGTTGCCTCGCATGGATCCCTTGACGGAATAATAGAGAATGGTGCCGGATGAATCTGCAATCGCAAGGTCGATAAAAGCTTTGCGTCCCGCGTTTGAAACCCGGTCATATCCGCTGACAAAAATCATGGCGTCCGCGCCGAATTTTTCCAAAATTGGTTCGAGCGAGCCCAGTGAATACTCAAATCCGTGTTTATCCTTCGGAATTTGATGGGGATGGAATGTCTGTTGCTGCATGGTTTTATGCACCAGACGGTAAAGGGCAACTATTTCGGCCAATTCTGCGGCAATTTGCCGATCCATCACCAACGGTTTCAGATACCGGTTTTTGTCCTTGAGATCCTGTGAGATGGCGTTTTTCAGATTGCGGCAACCCGCCGCACTCCAATCATCGCGCGGCGTAACAATACCGGCGGGCGATAATTCAAACATGCTGAGATCGGGTGGAACGAGAATCGCGTTCCTAACCGTTCCGATGCGGGCATCAAAATCCGGATGGGTTCGGTGCATTTTCAGGGCACAGCCCGAAATGGATACAAAAAGGCAGACCATTAACAGGTGGGGTAACCATAGACGTTTATTCATGCACATTTTTTATTCGATTCAAGAGGTTAGGGGCATGGAAAAACAATCCCGCGCCCTTCGTTGATTTAAGATTTTTTTTATGGGTTCAACCACCTATCCAAGGGGATCAAGGCCAATTCGGATAGAGATTCAACATAATTGATATCGGCTACCGCGTATGAAACTTTAATAATTGCGATGAGTTTGTTAATAATTGTTGTATATTCAGGTATTTGGTGTGATTGATGGTTGATGGGCGCCCGGGGAAGGGGATCAATGTGGAAAATTTGATGCAATTATTTTTTTTGTGGACTTTTTTCTGAAGGTGTTTATAATAGGCGCAAGGTTAAAACAGTCGGAGGGTCAGATTCCACTCTGTTTTGCTTTCGAAAGGAGGTTCGGTCATGAAAAAAATTCTATTGTTAGTAGTCGCAGTGGGTTTTCTAGTTGGTTGTTCTCCTGAATGGTACGCACACGACACCATCTATAAGACGAATGATCACATGTTTTACAGCTGGGGTGGATACAAGAATACCACCAAAGCAGATCTGCAAGAATCTGAAGCGCAGGGATGGTGGGGAAAAGAAGTTCCCTATATCCCGGCGGAGTAACGATTCGGAGTCGGAAAGCACTGCCGTTGTTTAAACTGAACGGATAATTCTTTTCGACGATAGATCTGATTGCAGGAATATACGTCCCCAAAGTGGCGCGTTGCTTTAACTGATGAATCCGACTGGCGACCTGATCAACGAATCCTTCCGCTAGCGAATGGATTAATGAGGATTCTGAAAAAATGCCCTGAGGAGTTACACCTCAACCCGCATGGCAGCCGCCGCGATGGGGATGGATATTTTAATGAGTAATACCCGAATTAAAGCCTCTTTTTAAAAGCATCCAGCGCGTCTTGCAGCATTCGGCGGATAAAAACTTCTTTGTCGCCGGCGGTCAGTAGGATATATTCGGCATAGCCGGGATTTGATACCGACAGCTCGGGCGGATTCTCGCCGCAGTTTCTCTTAATTTTCTCAAACTTCTGAAGCATTTCCAGAAGCGTGTGATTTACGCCTTCAAAAATCCGGATCCATTCCAGACGCCGCATCATTTCAAAACGCACCTGATCCGCTAAAAAGAGATGCAGGTCCACCACCCGCATTTGATCTCGGTTGGCGAGATAATGAAACTTGGCGGCTGCACCGAGATCCAACCCCCCCATGATGATTTCATAATATGCAATCGAACTCGGCTCGCCGGGTTGAGCCAGAAAATAAAGGGTTTTGTCTGAAAGATCATCTATGCGTGTGCAGGAATCAAAGGCTTCCGCAAATCGTTTGCGCCAGGGCCCGAAGGCTCTATGTTCGACAGCTTGAGTGCGATAGGCTTGAAGGTCAACGACTTTGGTCATGGCGGCGATCGTCTTCTTTCGGAGGTTTGAACTTTGGAAATACGGTTCCCGTATTTCTGCTCTGAGTATCACCTTATCTATAGCCGGTAATTATTCTTTAGTAAATCCTTAAAAAACCGATATTGGAGGTTGTAGATCGGCTTCAATTCACTGGTTTGATTTTAAAACCCATAAATTTTATTTCAACTTATCTAATTATTAAGCGGAGAGTCTGACCTGCCGTATCCCTTGCTTTCCGTCGATTGACTTCCAATTTTCGATCCATAAATAAAAGGATTCAACATATCAATGGCAAATTAAATAATTTAGATCAGCTGGTCGATCACGATCAAGAGCAAAAGCAGACCCAACGAGTTCGATCGGAATTTAAAAAGCTGTCAAAAGCAATCCAAACCGATCTTGTTCGCCTCATTGAAAGCAAGGCTTCGGAGGAGGAGTTCGACAGATTTGATAACTTTGCGGATAAGCTCGGAGATCAAATAGAAAACGATCTGGCGGGCATCGCCGACTCGGTGCGGAATGAACAGAAAGCTGCAAATCAGATACTGGCGGACCTGATGACGCGATCCAGCTTCATCGGTTTGCTGACATTTTTCTTGACGCTGGGGGTCAGTTTGCCGGTGATTTATCTGATCAGCCGCTCGATTGTGAATCCGATTCGCAAAACGATTGAAGGCTTGAACGAAGGGGCCGAGCAGGTTGCATCCGCTTCGGGGCAGGTTGCCGCCTCCAGCCAGTCCTTGGCGGAAGGCTCTTCTGAGCAGGCGGCTGCAATTGAAGAGACATCTTCTTCCCTGGAAGAAATGTCCTCGATGACGAAACAGAACGCTGAACATGCCAGCCAGGCTGATTCTCTCATGCGGGAGTCCAATGCCGTTATTGAGAAAGCCAACATTTCCATGCATGAAGTTACCACCTCCATGGAGGAGATCTCCCGGGCCAGCGAAGAAACCCAAAAAATTGTCAAGACCATTGACGAAATTGCGTTTCAAACGAATTTACTGGCTCTTAATGCTGCTGTTGAGGCCGCCCGCGCCGGAGAAGCCGGCGCCGGATTTGCAGCCGTTGCTGATGAAGTCCGAAACCTCGCCATGCGAGCTGCGGAGGCGGCCCGTAACACTTCGGATCTAATTGAAAGCACCGTCAAGCGAATCAACGACGGTTCTGATCTGGTAATTAAAACCAATGAAGCATTTTCGGAGGTCACCGCCAGCTCCTCCAAGGTGGGTGAGCTGGTTGAAGAAATAGCTGCTGCTTCCTACGAGCAAGCCCAGGGAATTGAGCAGGTCAATTCGGCTGTGACCGATATGGACAAGGTAACCCAACAAAACGCTGCTAATGCGGAGGAATCAGCCAGCGCCTCGGAGCAGATGAATGCCCAGGCCGAAGAAATGAAAAGCATGGTCGAAAATCTTGCAACTCTAATTGGCAGAACCGGCAAAGCCAAGAGGAGCCAGATCATCGATCGGCACGCGGTCCGGAGGGAATTTCTGCAGCGGGAGTTTCTTTTTTCCCGCCCGCCCGGCGCAAGGCCGCCTCTAAGAGCTTTTTTGCGGTGATATCGCGAACCATGCCCATAATTAGATTTTCGCCTTTGATCTCGACGGGAACGGTGCGGATCTCCACCGGTATTTGTCGACCTTCCTTTTCCTGAACGACATACTCCTCAGGCTTGGTTTGTTTGCCAAAAATATTCAACGCCAAGTGCTTGGCTGCCTTGTGAATTTGGTCCGGTGCCAGAATGTTTGATTTCAAAAAGCTTTTGCCGATAATATCTTCTTTTTTTTGGCCGAACAATTCTTCGGCGGCCTTATTCACATCGATAAACTTGCCGGTTGAATCCGTCAGATAATAGGCATCCGGTGCATAATCAAACATCCGGTCCAATCTAGCGCCGGCCGAGGCTTCCTGGCATGTTGCCTGTGGCCTGCTGCCCAGGCTGTGAAATAGGGTTAAATAAATCAGGTTGTTCCGCTTGGGAATGACTTTGCTGCAAAGTTCAACGGTTAACTGCCGGCCATCTTTTGTCAGGCATATTGTTTCATAAGGGGACTCGGTTTTGGCAAGGAGTTTTTGGAGAATTATATCGCGCGATTGTGGGGCGGCCAGCTCAAGAAAATCTCTGCCCATGATCTCGGGCCGCTTGTAACCCAACATAACGAAAATGGAATGGTTGGCATAGATGATCTTGAACCGGTCATGAACGACAACCCCCTCTTTGGTTGCCTCCATCAAAATTCTAAAACGCTCTTCGCTCTCCCTTAAGGCGTCTTTGACCAGCTGAGGGTCCGTCGACTTTTTATTTTCAGCCTCTTCCATTTTCAATTCCGTGGAATAGATTTTAATTATGGGGTTCGATACGATATGAACTGTCTGGAAATTCATATCGGCAGAGGTAAGAATATTTTCAGGCTATTTGCTTGGCGAACTTTAAGACCCGGTTTATATAACGTTCGGTCTCCTGATATGGAGGTATCTCACCGCTATATTTTAGAACGGCACCTGGCCCGGCATTATAGGCCGCCAGGGCCACCTGGAGGTTCCCGCCGAAGCTGTCTACCATTTTCCGCAAATAACGTGCCCCGCCGTCGATATTTTGCTCGATATCAAACGGGTTTTCTACACCCAACTCTTTGGCGGTTTCCGGCATCAACTGCATCAGGCCCTGGGCGCCGGCACGGGAAACGGCATCAACTTGAAAATTTGATTCCGCCCGGATTACGCCCTTTATCAAATTGGGGGGCAAATCATACTTGCGGGCTGCAACCTGGATGCTTCTTTCGATGATTTCGGTCTCATCTAAGCCTGTTTGATCACTCGAAGACAGGGATGCAGATGAGTCCGCCGCTTCCAGATCCTTTTTTTTAAGCGGGGATGTCGCCCTGGTTTTGCCAGCCGGATCCTGGTCGGGCAACAATTCAGGGTGAATATTGGATTTAGCTGCGCCTGCTAATTTTTTTTCAACGGAGGCCGATGTCAACAGCTGGGTGGATTGACAGTTTATCCGACTCGAATAGCTTCGATAATCTTCAACCGTCAAACCGGAGGATTTTAGGTTGTTATGTTTGAATCGCTGATTACCGAATGATGTCAGAAGCTGGCGGAACGTCCCGGTTGCGGCGGCATTGTCTTGGGCACAAGAAAACTTTTTCCTGTTGGCGCTGCTTCCCAAAAGCACACGATCAAAATAATCCCTAATGGTCAGATGATTTCCTGTAGTCATTTTCCGTTCATTTCCCCATTAATTTAATTTGAACTGGGTAATGCAACAATCATTCCAAATAATGACCATATAATAATATGCATCTAATCAAGTACTTAAAGATATTGTCAACTGATGCGCGGCTTATCTGCCGGAAAATATTTCCGTTTTGGCGGCGAAATATTGCCGGATTTCAAAACCATACAATTTTTCTAAGTATTCCGTAAAGTTAATCCGTTTATGGACGATAATAGGATTGATGCTTTTCGATATGAGTTCCGAAGATATCGAGGATCCACGCTCCTTTAGTACCATCGCAAACACCGAAAAAAATCTCGGTAAGGCATAACTGTAAGGCGGGGTAAAATTTTATCCACAATTTATTGTGAATTAAATACTTGATTATTTTTGCATCCCCGGTCAAGGACGGCGACACGGTCATCGGTGCCATCACCTTCGGAATTTATGTCGAAAAGATCGAATAAGTGACTAACCGGGAGCCGGGTGCGGCCGGCTCCCGGATTGACTATCAAAGTGAACACTTACAGGAGACTTTACAACCATGAAATGGTTTAAAAACCTTACCATCGGCACCAAGCTGATCCTCGGATTTTCCGTAATGATCGTGTTAACGGGCATTATCGGTTTAAACGGATATCGGAGCACCGCCAATATTGATCAAAATTTAAAGGAAATTTTTGCAGTGCGACTGCCCAGTATAATCTCCCTCATTCAAACAGATCGTGACCTTCAGCAATTGCTGGTGGCGGAACGCTCCTCGATTTTTGCCAATGCCAAGTCGGATGTGTTCAAACAGCTGGTCAAAGATTATGAGGAAAATCTGGTGCAGTCTCAACAGCGCTGGGAAAAATTCAAAGTGCTTCAGACCACAGATGAGGAAGAGGCTATTGCGGCTAAATATGATCAAGCCAGAGAAGCGTGGATGGCCATATCGGCAAGGGTCGTTGAAGGTCGAGTTGCCGATACGAGAGATGGTCGCCGGGAGGCGCTGGACCTGACGCTGGGGGAGGCCAAGGAAAAATTTGAGGAGATGCGCAATTATCTGGATCAGTTGACGGAAATTAATCTGGGCTCATCTCAAAAAGCGAGTGAAGAAGCCGATAGCACCTATCGAACGACCCTGATGAGTATGTTTGCAATTACCGGGATCGGTCTTCTGGTGGGGGTTTTCCTGATGTGGGGCTTGGGACGGGGAATTACCCGGCCCTTGAAAGGGGTTATATCGGGGCTCACCGAAGGGTCGGAACATGTGTCCTCTGCCTCGGAGCAGGTTGCCCAAGCCAGTCAATCGTTGGCGGAAGGTTCATCGGAGCAAGCGGCTTCGCTGGAAGAAACCTCCTCTTCGCTGGAAGAGATGGCCTCCATGACCCGGCACAACGCCGAGAATTCCGCTCAGGCCGACAATCTCATGCAGGAGGCCAATCAGGTCGTTGAAACCGCCAATTCATCCATGGCGCAGCTGATCGATGCCATGGGAGATATTTCAAAAGCCAGTGAAGAGACTTCTAAAATTATCAAAACCATCGATGAGATCGCCTTTCAGACGAATTTGCTGGCCTTGAATGCAGCCGTTGAGGCTGCCCGCGCCGGTGAAGCCGGCGCCGGCTTCGCGGTGGTGGCGGATGAGGTCAGAAATCTTGCAATGCGGGCTGCCGATGCCGCCAAGAATACGGCGGCTCTGATTGAAGGCACCATCAAAAAGGTTGAAGACGGCTCCCATCTGGTTGCAGATACCAACGAATCTTTCAAAGAGGTGGCTGAACGAACATCTAAAGTGGGCGAGCTGGTTGCAGAAATTTCAGCGGCATCCAATGAGCAGGCTCAGGGGATTGAGCAGGTTAACACTGCCGTCACTGAAATGGACAAATTGACCCAGCAAAATGCCGCCAATGCGGAAGAGTCGGCTTCGGCATCCGAGGAAATGAGTACCCAGGCTCAACAGTTGAATACCTTTGTTCAAAATCTGGTGGCCCTGGTAGGAAGCAGCAGCCATAGTTTTTCAACGGCCGGCGCCCCTAGCCCAACCGCTTATGCCGCAAGCGGTGCCGGAGAAAAGCGGGGACATAAAGCCAATGACTTTGAGCGGCCGGCTCTGAGTCAAACTGCCGGCAAAATTAAAATGAAGGATCCTGATCAAATCATACCGTTGGATGATGATTTTAAGAATTTTTAGATAACATCCGATCGATTTGAATCTTGATTAATAGACCCAGGCACTGTAAAAAGGGTATGTCATATCTTTGCGGATGCAAAATTCGGCATGCAACCCGAGGAGGCAACCCATGGCGGCGATTAAAACTGCACCTTACGGATCCTGGCAATCACCGATAACTTCCGATTTGATTGTAGCGGACACCGTGCGTCTCGGCGATATTCTGCTGGACGGCCCGGATATCTACTGGGTGGAGATGCGGCCCGCGGAAGGGGGGCGCAGTGTCGTCGTGCGCTGTTCGGCGCACGGGCAGACGACGGATATCACGCCGCCGGATTTCAATGTGCGCACCCGGGTGCACGAATACGGCGGAAGATCATATGCCGTGGATCACAGTGACGTTTATTTCTCCAATTTTTCCAATCAATTTGTGTATTGTCAGAAGCTGAATTTCGAACCCGCCCCAATCACCTCGAGTAGCTCTTTGCGTTTTGCAGACATTGTTGTCGATCGCCGGCATCGCAGCCTGATTTGTGTTTGCGAAGATCACAGCGGCCAGCCCGCCGAAGTGCAAAACAAAATTGTCCGCCTTGATCTAAAGGCTGCGGGTGATACCGGCAACCGATCGATGAAGGTACTGGCATCCGGCAGGGATTTTTATGCCTCACCGTGCCTCAGTCCGGATGGATCACAGCTTGCCTGGCTCTGCTGGAATCATCCCAACATGCCTTGGGACGGAACCGAATTGTGGATCGGTGAATTGGAACCCAACGGCGGGCTCTTAAATGTTGAAAAAGCGGCGGGCGGACCCGATGAATCCATATTTCAGCCCCAATGGTCGCCCGACGGCATCTTGTATTTTATCTCCGATCGCTCAGGCTGGTGGAATCTCTACCGCCGGCAGGCCGGCGTTGTTAAACCGGTGGTTCAGATGGAGGCCGAGTTTGGAATGCCGCAGTGGCTTTTTGGCATGTCCACCTTTGCCTTTGAATCCGACCGGCAGCTTATTTGTGCCTATACCCGCCAAGGCCGCTGGCAGCTGGCTGCAATCAATCTGACGACCGATGAACTCAAGGTGATCGCAACCCCCTACACTGAGATCTCATATCTGCGTGCATCCTCCGGACGGGCAGTGTTCGTGGGCGGTTCCGCCGCTGAACCGGCATCCATTGTCCAGCTTGACTTAACAACGAACTCCCTTGAAGTTTTGCGCCGATCGAGTCAGGTTGCCATCGATGGCGGCTACATTTCCATCCCCGAAGCAATTGAATTTCCAACCGGACACAACCAGACGGCCTACGCCTTTTTTTATCCGCCCCAAAACAAAGACTACCAGGCGCTTTTTGATGAACGTGTGCCGCTGATTGTCATAAGTCATGGGGGTCCAACCGCCGCTGCAACGGAGAGTCTGAACCTCGCTACCCAATACTGGACCAGTCGGGGGTTTGCGGTGCTGGACGTAAATTACGGCGGCAGCACCGGTTTCGGGCGTGCCTATCGCCGGCGCCTAAACGGCCGATGGGGCGTGGTTGACTATCAGGATTGTGTCAACGGCGCCAAATTTTCAGTTGCAAACTTTGGCGTGGATAAAGATCGCCTGATCATTAGAGGCGGCAGTGCCGGCGGTTACACGACCCTGTGTGCGCTGGTTTTCGATGATACCTTCCGGGTCGGCGCCAGCTATTACGGCGTCAGCGACCTGGAGGCCCTGGCCCAAGAAACCCACAAATTCGAGTCGCGCTACCTGGATCAATTGATCGGCCCCTTCCCCGAACGCAAAGACCTCTATCTTGCGCGCTCACCCATCCATCATGCCGGGGCGCTTGCCTGTCCCATCATTTTCTTTCAAGGTCTTGAAGACAGGGTGGTGCCGCCCGGCCAGGCGGAGATGATGGCCAACATCCTCAGGGCCAAAAAACTGCCGGTGGCCTACATCACCTTTGAAAAAGAGCAGCATGGTTTTCGTATCGCTCAAAACATCAAAAGGGCCTTGGATGCTGAGTTGTATTTTTATTCCCGGATTTTCGGGTTTGAGCCGGCGGATGGCATCGTGCCGGTGGAAATCGAAAATCTGTGAGCAAAATCGGGAAGGGTTGTGATTGTAGATAACGGCTGTTAATTAAATACGCTGAAAATCTTTATCATATCGCTATATGTGGGGCAGCGCTAATCCTTAAGATTTTGACAATATTATCTATCTACAACCATGGAAACGATAGAAATATCCGAAATCCGGCGGCTGGCCCTGGCCCGTGCAGGACTTCTTAAACCGGAGTGGACCGGTTTTCCCAAGCGCGCCATCGGGCGGACGCATCGGGCCCGCAACGCGGCTCATCGCGTCATCCGACGGTTCGGTTATCTTCAGCTCGACACGGTTTCGATCGCCGGCGCCCGAAGCCACACGATCGTACTGCTGTCACGTCTTGAGGGCTTCGATCATGAGCTGGCAGAGGCGCTGCTGCAGCCTGAAGAGCCGCTCTTCGAGTACTGGGGGCACGAAGCCTGCTGGATTCCCATAGAGCTTTATCCGGTCTTTGAATTCCGCCGCAAGGCGTTTTGCCGTCATCCCTGGTGGGGTGATCTGGTTGGCCAACACCCGCAAATTGCAGAAAACCTGCGCTGCCGCATTCGCGACGAGGGGCCCCTGCGCTCCCTCGACATGGAAGGCGGTGGGAGCCGGGGGTGGTGGGATTTGAAACTGGTAAAACGGGTGGCAACTGCACTGTGGTCCTCCGGAGAGCTTGCCATTCGTGAACGGCGCAATTTTCAACGGGTGTACGATCTCACCGAAAATGTGATCTCCGACAGCTGGCGGCAAAAGGGACTGCCTGAACCGCAAGCGATCGAACATCTTCTTGTACAGGCACTCAAAGGTCATGGTTGGGCCACGACCGGCACCCTCGCGCAAACCTGGCGGTTGTCCAACCAGCAAACGCGCATCAGGACCGCCTTAAAGCGGCTTGCCGAAAAGGGCAAGATCGTTCCCTGTGCCCTTGTTGATGATCACAAAAAGAAAAGCCCCGGCTGGATCCGGCCCCAAGACATCGAGCTAGCGGCCCGGCTTAAACGGGTGCGCCCCCGTGCCGACAAAGGCGTTCTCCTGTCACCGTTTGACCCGCTGCTCTGGGACCGTCACCGTGTTAAACTCCTATTCGGCTTTGATCAAATTTTGGAGATTTTCAAGCCCGCGTCAAAGCGCAAATATGGTTACTACTGTCTGCCGGTGCTCGCCGGTGAAAGGCTGGTTGCACGCCTGGATCTCAAGGCCGATTGGAAAGCTGGAAAGCTGCACGTGCTGGGTTTGCTGTTCGAAGAAACGAATGCCGCCGGCCAGGCAAAATCCCGCGATCGTGAGGCTGTGCGCACGGCCCTGCAGCGTTACACGGGAGCGCTTGCATTAAAATTCGAGGGGAAAAAAATAAATTGAGAGGCGGGCGATGAAGTAAGGGTTTCTTCCCTTAATACGGCACCTTCAAAGTCAATCTTTTCCGGCGCGTGTGATTGCTGTTTTACTCGGCGCTTAAGATGTATCCAGGTGGGTTTATTTAACCCGACTTCCCCGATCCAGGCTGCGGTATTGGATGGCTTCGGAGATGTGATCGACTTGAATATCCTGCACGCCTTGCAGATCGGCAATCGTGCGGGCAATCTTTAAGACGCGGTTAAAGGCGCGAGCCGAAAGCCCCAGTTTGTCGATGGCCGACTCCAGCAGGCTGCGCGAGGCGTCGTCGATTCGGCAGTGGGATTTGATGTGGCGGCTGCCCATCTGGGCGTTGCAGTAGATTTTGGTGCGGCCGAACCGCTGGGATTGAATCTCACGGGCGGCTGCCACCCGCCGGCGGATGTCCTTTGAGGGCTCGGCGTATGCTTCCCTCATCAAGTCTTTGTAGGGCACGGCCGGCACCTCTACGTGAATGTCGATGCGATCCAAGAGCGGGCCGGATATTTTGGAGCGGTAGCGGTGGATCTGCTGATACGAGCACCGGCAGGGGTGCTTGGGATCCGAAAGATATCCGCACGGGCAGGGGTTCATGGCGGCGACCAGCATAAAACTTGCGGGATACGTCAGGGTGGTGGAAGCCCGGGAAATGGTGACCTTTAAATCTTCCAGGGGCTGGCGCAGCACCTCCAGGACGTGCTTTTTAAATTCGGGCAGCTCGTCTAAAAAAAGCACACCATGGTGGGCCAGGCTGACCTCGCCGGGCCGGGGAATGTGTCCCCCGCCGATCAGCCCCGCATCTGAGATCGTATGGTGGGGTGAACGAAATGGTCTGCTGGTGATCAGGGCCTGATCTTTTTCCATCAGGCCCACGACACTGAATATCTTGGATGTTTCGATAGCTTCTTCAAAGGTGATGGGCGGCAGGATGGACGGCAAACGCTTGGCCAGCATGGTTTTGCCTGAACCGGGCGGTCCGATCATAATTAAATTGTGACCGCCGGCGGCAGCGATTTCAAGGGCGCGCTTGACATGTTCCTGCCCCATGACTTCGGCATAGTCGACCTCGAACTGGCCGTCTTTTGCGAATATCGCGGAAATGTCCGTTTTTTGCGGCTCTAATGGACAGAAGCCTCTTAAATAGGCGACCACTTGAGACAGGTTTTGCACCGGCAGCACGTCAACATCTTTGACCACCGAGGCTTCGCCGCCGTTTTCATAAGGGACTATAATCGTTTTGAATCCAGCTTCCTTGGCTGCGAGGGCCATGGGCAAAGACCCTTTAACCGCCTTCACGCGGCCGTCCAATGAGAGCTCTCCCAGGATCAAGTACCGTGAAATCATCTTCTGGGGGATGATTCCGGTGGCTGCCAGTATGCCCAGAGCAATCGGCAGGTCAAAACCGGTACCTTCCTTTTTGATGTCGGCCGGGGCCAAATTAACGGTGATGCGGTCATCCGGAAACCGATAACCTGAATTGCTGATAGCAGATTTTACCCGCTCCTTGCTTTCTTTGACCGAGGCCTCCGGCAGTCCGACCGTGGTAAACGTTGGAAGTCCCGAGGTGATATCAACTTCAACTTCTACCCGATAGGCGTCTATACCAAGCACCGCGCTGCTGAGAACTTTGGCAAGCAACTGTCACATCCCTCCCTCAAGCATTGGGCCCTTCTTGCGGACGGTCAACTGTTACCTATAACAAAACACTGTTTACAGGACAATCTTTTTGTTCAACTGAATTTTCCCCCAATCGATAGCCACCTCTCCTTTTTTCCATTACCGCAAGATGCCCTTCGGTATGTTAACTAATTTGGGGAAAATTCAAAACTCGATGTGGTCCTTTTTTAGCAACAAACCACAAACGGCAGACACCCTGATCGAGCTTTATAGCGCGATCAGGGTCATAATTTAATTGACAATCGTAAAAATATATATATAATTTCGATAGCTTAAATCAATTTGACGACCGATCAACCCTGTGGTATAAGACAACCTAAAAGTTTTGAAGCTTTCGTCAGACTGCTTGGTAGGATGATTGCATCCTTTACAATACTACTAATGACCATACCTACACATCAGAGAACCCTTCGCAAAAATGTCAGTGTTTCAGGAATTGGACTTCATTCCGGGAAAACTGTTCAGCTGACTATGCGTCCGGCCCCTGCCAATTTCGGGATTAAGTTTGTGCGCAAAGATCTTCCGGATGATCCCACCATCCCGGCCCGGTTTAATTGTGTGGTGGACACCAGCTTGGCGACGGTCATTGGCGCCGACGGTGTCATTGTGTCCACGATTGAACATTTGATGGCTGGTTTGGCCGGGTTGTCCATCGACAATGCGATCGTTGAGCTCGATGCCTACGAAGTGCCGGTAATGGACGGCAGTGCCGGACCGTTCACGCGCATGATTATGGAAGCCGGTATTCGGGAGCAGGAGGCTCCGCGACATTTTTTTGTGCTAAAGGAGCCCATTGAGTTGGAGCAGGATGGAAAGTTCGTTGGGGCCTACCCCGACACGACATTTAAAATTACCTGCAATATTGAGTTTGATCATCCTCTCATCCGTAAACAATCCTACTCGATAGAAGTTGTGGACCATATTTTCGAACGTGAAATTGCCGCCGCGAGAACCTTTGGTTTCCTGCATGAGGTCGAATATATGAAGCGTTATGGACTTGCCCGCGGAGGGTCTCTGGACAATGCTGTGGTCATCGATAAGACGGACGTCTTAAATAAAGAGGGATTAAGATATCCGGATGAGTTCGTACGCCATAAACTGCTCGATTGTATCGGCGATTTCTCCCTGCTCGGTATGCCGATTTTAGGCCATATCGTTACCCGGAAATCAGGCCATGCCTTCAACCATGCCTTCCTCGAAAGGTTTTTTTACAACAAGGCCTCCTGGCAGACCCGGACCCTTGCCGGGCCTGAAGCACCTCCCCGCACCGCGGCAAAATCCCTTGCTATTTGAATCGGTTTCGGATATTAATTAAAAGGGTAAACCGCTGTAAACCGCGCCGCGATCGATTTCCCAAATCAGCCAAAAGCTAAAAATATCCGTTTTGCAGCCAACCGGCTTATCCGGCTTGAGTTGTGCAGTACTTGCGGATGTCGCCGGTGATTTCAGAGGCGTTTATTGCAGCGGGGATCGCTTTGGGTTGCCCGCGGTTCAGCAACAGAACCTCAGTTAACGGTATAGCGTAGTTATATGGCCTCATCATTCAGGAAGCAGATAGCATGGACTCTCTTGCTTGGCATATTGCTGATCGGCCTTGAGTCTGCATCCGCGCAGGAGGCAAGACTGACCAATATCACTGTTTCCAACACCCGCGACGACCTGCTCTTGTACCTGAATCTGGAAGGTGCTTTCAGTGAAAAATTGAAAAAGGCCATCCTGAGTGGTGTGCCGGCAACATTTTCCTTTTTAGCCAAACTGAACAGCGTTCGTAACATTTGGATGGATAAAGAAATTGCCGATATTACCGTCACACACACGATTAAATACGATAATTTGAAAAAAGAGTTCATCGTCAGACGATCCTGGAAAAATAATGAACCTGAAGTGACAAAGTCCTTTAGCGAAGCTCAGAAATGGATGACCGAGGTCAATAGTTTGAAAATTATACCGTTGGGTCAGCTGGAAAAAGGACATCAGTATCAGCTGAGAACCAAAGCCGAGGTGAGCAAGCAAACCCTTCCTTTTTATCTGCACTATGTTCTTTTTTTTGTTTCGTTGTGGGATATCGAGACCGATTGGTACACCATTGATTTTATTTACTGAATAAAAGCCCTGGTCCCGCCCTAAAGATGATGTTCAGCTCAGTGTTTAAAAGAGAGACAAGCCCGGTCAGAGATGCCGACGGCAAACGCCGAAGGCGCGAGGGCATTCTTATCCTTGTCATCTTATTTGTGGTGGCCCTGCTGACATTTGTTGAAACCAGCACCATTCGGTTTGGGACCGATATACCCGTTTCCAACACCATCTTGATGTTCATCCTGATTAATATCAACCTGCTGCTATTGATATTGTTGATATTTTTGGTTTTTCGAAACCTGGTGAAACTGCTATATGACCGTCGGCGCAAGGTTATGGGTGCCAAGCTGCGTACGCGTCTGGTAGTGGCGTTTCTGGTTCTTACCATCGTACCCACCGTTGTGCTGTTTTTCTTTTCCATCAACTTTATTACCGCGAGTATCGAATTCTGGTTTAACGTCCCGGTCGAACAGGCGTTGGAAAACTCTTTGCGAGTCGGCGGAAGGTTATATAGCCGGGTGGAGGAAAACAGTAAATTTTTTCTGGAGCGAATATCGTATCAGGTCAAAACCAAGAGTTTGCTAACCGCCGAAAAACAAAAGGCGCTGGCCCAATATATCCGGGTAGTTCAGCGGGAATTTAACCTGGATGGGGTGGAAGTCTATGCTGGCAATACCCAACGCATTACATTTGCCCTGGCATCGAAGCTGGAGAATGAATATTTTGGCCTGGTTTCTGCGGAAAACCTGCAAAAGGAAATTCCCGACAACGGTGTTCGCACCATCACCCAGGATATCCCATCCGGCGAACTGATTAAAACCATTGCAGCGGTTCCCTTTGGGGCAAAAGCAGCCGAGGCCGAAGGGTTTGTGGTGGCAACGATTCTGATACCGCCGGACTTATATCAAAATCTTGAATCCATATCGCGTGGTTTCGAAGAATACCAGCAGATCAAGCTGTATAAAAAACCTATCCAGTTAACCTATTATATTTCGCTTTCCATCGTGGCATTGCTGGTGTTGTTTTGCGCCATTTGGTTTGGATTTTACCTGGCAAAAACCATCAGCATCCCAATCAAGGAACTGGCCGAAGGGACCCGTAGGGTTGCAGACGGTGATTTAGGTTTCACCATCGGTTCGGTCGCGGATGATGAAATCGGAAGCCTGGTCAATTCATTTAACAAGATGACCAAAGATCTCAGAACCGGCAGAGAGCAGCTGGAACTTTCGGCGCGCATGCTTAGAGAACAAAATATCGAAATTGAAGAAAAGCGCCATTACATGGAATTTGTGTTAAAAAATGTGTCGGCCGGGGTGGTAACATTGGATGCCAAGGGGCTTGTTTCCACCATCAACAAATCGGCTGAGAAGATGCTGGGGGTCAAATCTCAGGAGGTGTTGAGCAAAAGTTTCAATACCCTGTTAAAAGTCCAGAATCAAGATCTGGCCGATGACATAATGACCAATCTTTCTTTTGTCCGGGACACAACCATAGAGGTTCCGCTCAAACTCATTGTCCAGGGAAGGCCTCGCAGTTTTTTAGTCAAAGTTAGTGTTTTGAGGGATGACGCCGGACAGCACATGGGGATTGCGATGGTTTTTGATGACCTGACCGAAATGGAAAAGGGTCAGCGCATGGCGGCCTGGCGCGAAGTCGCGCGCCGAATTGCGCATGAAGTTAAAAACCCCCTTACCCCGATTACCCTCTCGGCTCAGCGGCTGAAACGAAGATATTCCAAGCAACTCAACGAACTCGTATTTGACGAATGCACCCAAACCATCATTGACCATGTGGATTTGATTCGCAATCTGGTGAATGAATTTTCACTTTTTGCACGCTTTCCAAGTGCCAACCCCAAGCGCTGTGACTTATTTCCGATTATTGAAGAAACCCTGGCGTTATACCGGGAAGGGCACCCGACGATTAAATTTGAGATAAAAAATACCAGCGATATCCCGCCGCTTAACCTTGATCGCCAGCAGATAAAACAAGCATTCATAAATCTGATCGACAATGCCATCGGAGCCATTAAGGCGGAAGGCAGTATTGCCTTTGCCGTCACGCACGATCCGATATTGAAGCGAGTTCGAATCGAAGTGGTCGACAATGGCCAGGGAATTGCCGACGAAGTCAAAATACGCCTGTTTGAACCTAATTTTTCGACCAAAAAGTCCGGCATGGGATTGGGTCTGACGATTGTCAGCACCATTATTGCGGATCACAACGGTTTTATCAGTGTTCAAGATAACGTGCCGCAGGGCGCCAAATTTGTTATTGAGCTGCCGGTTTAAAAATTGTGAGTTGTCAGTGGTCTGTTGTCCGTGGTTTAATGTTATTGAAAAAATGTGTTCTAAATCAATTACTTGCTGCAATCATTATAAGCGTTAATATTAAATTCATTCAAACTTTAGAGCTTTTCGAGTTTTTTTACCGACAGGCAACAAACAACATACAACAGACGTTGAGCGTGAGCGAATACAGTGTCGACTAATCTAACATTAACATCCAAACCTCTGATCGTCGGATAAAGGATAGCCTATGTTTCCATCTCTTTTGATCGTTGATGATGAACCTTCCATTCTTCATAGCTTGAGCGGACTGCTTTCGGATGAAGGCTTTGAGGTGAAGACGGCAGTAAATGGTTACGAGGCTTTGAAAATTATTGCTGCCGAATCCCCTGATCTTGTTTTGCTCGACATCTGGATGCCGGGAATAGACGGAATCGAAACACTCAAAGAAATAAAAAAAGAAAATCCGAATATTCAGGTGATTATCATAACCGGCCACGGTACGATCGAAACCGCTGTCAAAGCGACCAAACTGGGCGCTTTTGATTTGATCGAAAAGCCGCTTTCCATTGACAAGATAATCGTTGCAATCAATAATGCCCTAAATTTCAGGCGCTTGGAAGAAGAAAATAAATATCTGCGCAAGAAAACATTGGAGAAAAACTCCATCAACGGCAACAGTCCTAAATCCATCGAGTTGAAACAGCATATCAACAAGGCGGCGCTCACAGACACCTGGATATTGATCAATGGTGAAAATGGAACCGGCAAAGAACTCGTGGCCCGGATGATCCATCACTTGAGCCCGCGGGCCGAGAAGCCTCTCATTGATGTCAGCTGTGCCGCGATTCCCGAAGACCTGATTGAAAGTGAACTGTTCGGTCATGAAAGAGGGGCCTTTGCGGGTGCCACCACCAAGAAAATCGGCAAATTCGAACTGGCCAACCAGGGCACTATTTTTCTGGATGAAATCGGCGATATGAGCCTGAAGACCCAGGCCAAAATTTTAAGAGTGCTTGAGGAGCAAAAGTTTCAGCGCGTCGGGGGAGGCCGAACGATCAGGGTGGATGTCAGGGTCATTGCGGCCAGCAATAAAAACCTGGAAGAGGAGATCGAGAAAGGCCGGTTTAGGGAAGATCTTTTTTACCGGCTGAATGTTTTGCCGATCGAAGTGCCGCCCCTAAGGCAGCGGAAAGCCGATATTCCGATCCTGGTGGAAACGTTTTTAGCGGATTTTGCGTTTCAAAATCGAAGTAAAAGAAAAAAAATCACGCCCGGGGCCCTGGAGATCCTATGTAAGTATAGCTGGCCCGGCAATGTCAGGGAGCTCAAAAACTTGGTGGAACGCCTATCGATTATGTTGGAAGGCGAGGCCATCGGCAGCGAAGATATACCGGCTGCATACAATATGGAAGCCTGTTTGAGCGCGGATTCGGCTGAATCCCAGTTCTTTGAATTTGATAGTCTCAAAGATGCCAAATTGGCCTTTGAAAGAGAATTTATCAGGCGCAAACTCGGCCGGCATCGCAGCAATGTTACCAAAACGGCTGAGGCCATCGGCGTGGGCCGCAGTTATTTGCACAGGAAACTTAAAAGCTTCAAATCGAAAAACAACTGAACAACCTATGGCTGTGCGCATTATCGCAGGAGAGCTCAAAGGACGAAAACTACATCTGGTGCGAGGCACGAAGACAAGACCCACCGCGAATCGGACGCGCGAAGCGATATTTAACATTATAGCATTGCAGGTTCGCGGCGCCGGGGTGCTGGATTTGTTTGCCGGAACCGGCGCTTATGGTGTCGAGGCGCTCAGCCGCGGCGCGAAATTCGCCGTGTTTGTTGAAATTGACCGGAATTCAATTGAGGGGCTGCAAGTGAATATTAGAAATCTCTCCCTTGAAAGCCAATCAAAAATCATTCGCGGGGACCCCACCCGCAACCTGGGATGCCTGTCTTCATTGCAGACTGGCTTCGATCTGGTATTCATGGACCCGCCATACGGCAAGGATATGATCACGCCCACCCTCGCCAACCTGCATGCCAGCCAATCCATCACCGCCGGTACCCGGGTTGTTGTGGAGCATTCGGCCCGGGAGCCGGTTTCAACCGATCAGCTGCCTTTTGAGATTGCGGATCAGCGCAAATATGGGAAAACGCTTGTTTCGATTTTAAATTATGTGCTATGAGAAGCGGATCTTTAAATTTCGACTAAAGGAAAGAAAACATGGAAAGAGTCGCAATTTACCCGGGTTCTTTTGATCCCGTGACCAATGGACACCTGGATATTCTTGAAAGAGGGTTGAGTCTTTTCGATAGAATTATCGTCGCCATCTTGACCAATCCGAAGAAAAGCTTTCTCTTTACCCTTGAAGAGCGGATAGAGATGCTGGAGGATTGTTTAAAAGACTTTTCCAATGTGGCAATTGACACCTTTGATGGTCTGACCGTGGATTTTGCCGCCCACTGCAATGCCCAGGGTATCCTGCGCGGGCTTCGCGCCCTGTCCGATTTTGAATATGAGTTTCAGATGGCGCTGATGAATCGCCGGCTCAATCGGGAAATTCAAACAATTTTCCTGATGACCGGGTTGCGATGGATTTATACCAGTTCGTCCATCATCAAGGAAGCCGCCCAGTTTGGCGGCAACATCGAAGGCATGGTGCCGCCGCTGGCAGAGAAAAAAATCAAGCAGAAGTTTTCCTTAAAATGAGTTTCACCGATTTGACAACCATTCTATAATCCATACGGCGATAAATCCCAGAACTGCCAAGGCGGCGGCGATCAAAACCTGCTGATCGATTGCGGCCGGCATAATAGGACCGCCCCATATCACGTGTGCTTCTCCCCGGATTACCTGCGTGTCGATAACTTCCTTCCATGGCCAGATTTTTTGCAGCGAGCCGGCGATCAGGCCGGCCAGAAAGGCCAGAGTCAAATTGTGAAATTTTTGCAGCAAATAGTTGAGCACCCTGGAAAATCCAACCAACCCGATCAAACATCCCATACTGAAAACCACCAGCACGGTGAAGTTTTGCGGTAGAAAGGGATTTCTCAGAGAAGCCGTGACATACTCATACTTTCCCAGAATCAGGAGAATAAAGGCGCCGCTGATGCCCGGCAAAATCATGGCGCAGATAGCGACAATCCCGCAACCAAAGATGAACCACAGATCTTCGGGCGTACGCATGGGGATCAAGTTAACGATAATGGTCGCTGCGATGATGCCGGCCACAAAACTGATACCCGGCTTGCCAAACCAATTGACGACATGTTTCCCGACCATCACGGTTGAGGCCGCGATCAGGCCGAAAAAAAGACTCCAAGTCGGCACCGGCTGATGAAGAAGCAAATAATTCATCAGGCGTGCCAGACTTAAAATCGCCACAATAATTCCCGAAAACAGGGCCATTAAGAATCGGACATGGACTTTGGCGAGAGCCCCTTTGACATCAAGGACCAATAACTTTTTAACCACATTCATGTCAAATGAGCGCAGTGCCGCTATCAGGTCTTCATAAATTCCGGTGATCAAGGCAATTGTTCCGCCGGATACTCCGGGTATGACGTCCGCCGATCCCATGCACAGGCCTTTCAAGGCAAGATTGGCCGCCTGGCGGAGGGATTTTGGACCCGGGCTTTCAAAAATTGCATCTTTCCAGGTACCGATATATTTTTCTTTCATTGGTGTTCTGCTTATGTCCTTTCAAGGGGTGGTGGTTGAATGATAAACTGCGGGGATTGAGATGTGAAAAATACAGGTAGTCAGGAATAGGGTGGTTTTTGAATTTCGCAAGCCGAAGGATGATCCCCTATTCGCTTATTAATGGCATCAGACATCCTTCCATCCGTGCTCGCCTACAAGTTTGACAAATCGGCATCCGCCGAGGTTGGTTTGCTGAATTTTATTGTCGTTCCGATAAAGCTTAATAAGGTCCTGGGTGTGCTGATTGCCGACCGGAACCACCAACCGCCCGCCCGAAATTAGCTGTTTGACCAGAACGTCCGGAATTTCCGGCGAGCCGGCAGTTACAATAATCGCATTAAAAGGGCTTTCAGCCTGCCACCCTTTTGTACCGTCGGCGCACCTGGTTACGATGTTATGGTAATGAAACTTGTCAAAAAGATTGCGTGCTTGCATATATAAGGACCTTATGCGCTCAATCGTATAAACCCGATAGACGATTTGCGCAAGGATGGCTGCCTGGTACCCTGAGCCGGTGCCGATCTCAAGAACCCGGTCGTCTTTGTCGAGCTGCAGCGCCTGGGTCATTTCAGCGACGATAAACGGTTGAGAAATGGTCTGCTGTTCACCGATCGGCAGGGGATAATCACCGTACGCCTGGTCTCTTAGGGCTTCGCTAACAAACAGATGTCGCGGGACCTTGCGAAAGGCGGCCAGAACCTTGGGATCCTTGATGCCGCGCGCTTCAATCTGGTGGCGCACCATATCTTCCCGCTGGCGTTCGTATTTAAAAGTATCTTTTTCGATCAATTCAGCACCCCGGGTTTTCTTTGGCGATTGGAAGTTTTTATCAATTCCGGGGGACCCGGTCAAGACGATAGCCTTGTAAAGATTTATGTTTTTTCAACCCCATGAGTTAAGGTTTGTTGAAGGCGGCCGATAAAGTCGTGCTTGGAGCGACCAAACTTAAAAACCACTTGATTTTTATATTTTATAAATAATCCGTTTGTCGGTGATGATAATATCGACGTGTTTGTCATGGGATTCCATGGGGACCTGCGGAACGATTTGCTCTTCGAAAGTCAAAGCCACCTTGCGGGTAGTGATTGCAAGCTTGGGGATCAACCGATCGTAATAGCCTTTGCCCGAGCCAATCCGTCCGCCTTTTTCGTCAAAAGCCAACCCCGGTATGATGGCGATGTCCACGCGTTCCAAGGGCACGATTTTGCATTGGCTTGGATCCGGCTCCAGCACACCCCTGGGGCCGGGTATTAATTCTTTGGGGAACTGATCGACTTTCATCGGCATCATTTCATGCCTTTCGGGGTCAAAAGCCGGGAGGACGACGATCTTATGATAGCTGTATGCGCGTTTGATTATATTTTCAGTGTTGACTTCATAATCACCATTGACATACAGCAAGGCAATTTTTGCTTCCAGAAAGTTGGCGAACTCAAAAAGCCGGTCTTCAATAGCTCGGGTTTTTTCAGCTATCTCGCTTCCTGGCAGTTCGGAAATAATTTTGGAAATGTCTACTCGAATTTGAATTTTGGCAGCACCAATTTCCTCCATACAATGTCCCCCTAAAGCAGCTTGGTTGAACGATTAAACACGGTTGAACGCATATGACAACCTACAATTATCATTGACTAAATGACATGTTCGTGTTACTTGCGGCATAATTCGGACGCTTTTGTTAAAAACGACGTATTTAAACTGAATAATATAAGGTTTTTTATGCTGGAAATCAAGTTTGTTAGCCAAAATTTATTGAAGGTGCAAAAAGCGTTGGCAACCCGCGGGCATCAGGCCGACCTGAGAGCGTTCAAAAAATCTGATGATGAACGGCGCACCCTGTTGCAGGAAATCGAGTCCATGCGGCATCAGCGCAACATGGTATCCGACCGGATCGCTGAAATGAAAAAG
Source organism: uncultured Desulfosarcina sp. (assembly GCA_964435765.1). Lineage (GTDB taxonomy): Bacteria > Desulfobacterota > Desulfobacteria > Desulfobacterales > JAFDCJ01 > JAFDCJ01. Next base: position 27,540 of record CAYTBC010000007.1, on the reverse strand, counting down.
GCCGGTGACGATTCCCAACCCCTTGTGCTTGAAATGCGGGCGGTTTCTTCAAAAATTAAGGAACTGGATAAAAAGCTGTCCGAAAACCAGGAAAGTTTAAACGACATAATTTTAGGACTGCCCAATATTCCCAACCCAACGGTTCCGATCGGAGCTGATGAAGCAGACAACCCGGTGATCAGAACCGTTGGCAGGCTGCCAGAGTTTTCATCTGACCCCGCGCCCCACTGGGAAATCGGCAATCGCCTCCAAATATTAGACTTTGATCGTGCCGCCAAGATCGCCGGCGCGCGCTTTCCGCTTTATCTGGGTGCCGGCGCCCGTCTGGAGCGGGCACTGATTAACTTCATGCTTGACATTCATACCCGGGAACATGGTTATAAAGAGGTGCTGCCGCCCTTTATCGTCAACCGGCAAAGCATGACCAACACCGGGCAGTTGCCGAAATTCGAATCCGACCTGTTTAAACTTGCAGGCTGGGAATACTATCTAATTCCGACAGCGGAAGTCCCGGTCACCAATATTCATCAGGGCGAAATCCTGGATGAGGATCTTCTGCCGATTTGCTACGCCGCTTATACCCCATGCTTTCGTTCGGAGGCCGGTTCCTATGGCAAGGATACCCGGGGACTAATTCGACAGCATCAGTTCAACAAAGTCGAACTGGTCAAATTCTGCCGGCCGGAAGACTCCTACGCCGAACTTGAAAGCCTTTTGAACAATGCTGAAACCATTTTAAAAGAGTTGGAACTGCCCTATCAGGTGATTGAACTTTGCACGGGAGATTTGGGATTTTCGGCCGCCAAAACCTATGACATCGAAGTCTGGATGCCGGCCCAGGGTCGGTACCGGGAAATTTCATCCTGCAGTAATTTTGAAGATTTCCAAGCCCGGCGTGCCAACATCCGCTTCAGACGCAAAGGGCAAAAAGGCACCCAGCTTGTCCACACCTTAAACGGCTCCGGACTTGCGGTCGGGCGAACGGTGGCCGCGATCCTCGAGAATTTTCAACAGCCCGATGGGTCGGTTGTCATACCCAAGAAGCTGCGACCCTATATGGGTGCAATGGAGACAATCGCACCGTGAAACCGGAAGATTTTCCTAAAGATATTCGTCCCTATTTGATGCCGTCCCATCAAGGCAAGCTAATTTATCGTTGTCTGGGCTGTCGGCGTGAATACGGTATCGAACAGCTCATATATGTTTGTCCCGAGTGCAGCCAGGTGTTGCTGATCTATGATCAAAACTTTACCCGCCTAAAAAATATTCCGGGCAAGCTGTGGCAGCGTATTTTTGACTATCGCAAGATGCTGAAGGTCGACGCGCTGAAAGGCATCTACCGCTATCACGAATTTATCGGACCCGTGATTCCGTTGGAAAACATCATCTACCTGGGAGAAGGGCACACCCCGCTCATAGCCGCCAATCGGGTGTTGCAGGAAAAAATCGGTGTGCGGTTTTATTTTAAAAATGACGGTCAAAACCCCAGCGCATCTTTCAAAGATCGGGGGATGGCCAGCGCATTGAGCTATATAAATTTTCTGGTTCAAACGGGTTGCCTTTCAGATGTGCTGGCTATATGCGCGTCTACGGGTGACACATCGGCTGCCGCTGCCCTCTATGCTTCCTACCTTAAACCGCAAGTAAAGTCTGCCGTGCTGCTGCCTCACCAGAAAGTGACGCCCCAGCAGCTTTCCCAACCCCTGGGCAGCGGGGCGGCGGTGTTCGAAATTCCAGGGGTTTTTGATGATTGTATGAAAGTTGTCGAAGCGCTGTCCGACAATTACAATGTCGCTTTGCTCAACTCCAAAAACGCCTGGCGGATTTTAGGCCAGGAATCATATTCCTATGAGATCGCACAGGATTTTGAATATGAGCTCTCCCGGGCAGTGATGGTCGTTCCCATCGGAAATGCCGGCAACATTACGGCGCTGCTGAGCGGTTTTTTAAAATTTTATGAAGCCGGCATCATTGATGCCCTGCCCAAAATTGTGGGGGTGCAGTCCGAACATGCCAATCCGGTCTACCGTTATTATTTGGAACCGGATGCCGCCAAACGCAAGTTCGTCCCCGTGACGGTCAAATCCAGCGTGGCGCAGGCCGCCATGATCGGCAACCCGGTATCGATGCCCAGGGTGATCCACCTGGTTCAGCGTTATAACGAGTTGGCCGGCTGCCAGAAGGCTTTCTTCGTCCAGGTCCGGGAGCAGGATATCATGGACTGGCAAATTACCGCCAATCGCAACGGGCACATCGCCTGCACCCACGGGGGAGAATGTCTGGCAGGGCTGCTGGCGGCCAAAGACGGCGGGGTGATTGACAGCCAGGATATTGCGGTGCTGGACTCCACCGCCCACGCCCTTAAGTTCGCCGGGTTTCAAGAAATGTACTTTGCGCAGAGTTTTCCCCCGGACTACCATATTTCCCCGCGCCAGGATCTGATCAATGTGCCGCATTATATTCACCCCGCCGATCTTGATAAGGTGCCGGCAGCCGGTAAACCTTTAAAGGGGGAGGCCTTTCAGCGTTTTGTGTCACGGATGGCAGCTGAGATAGCTGCCAGATTAGGTCTTAAAAAAGTATAATATTCACGGCGTCATTATAATTTAGGCATCCACGCTTTGAATCCTTGATTCTAAAACCACCTTAGAGGATCAAACATGCATAACCCTTTGTTTGTATGCACAATGATTAATGGTTTTTTTTGAAATCCATCAACTACGAGGAAAATAAAATGAAAAAGATCCGGCTGGCTGGTATATGCTGTCTCCTGCTGATAAGCTTATTTTCATCTTGTTCCAACATGGAAAATCTGGAGAGGCAGCGAATGCAGGCGGAAGCCTCCAGAAATCTCGGCGAAGCCTACCTGCGGCAGGGCGATTACACCGCCGCGCTGAGGGAATTGTTAAAAGCAGAAGCAATGGCCCCCACTGATTATTTTCTGCAAAACGATCTGGGGCTGGCCTATTATTATAAAGGGCAGCCGGACCTGGCCATTGGCCACTTTAAAAAAGCGTTGGAGATCAAAGACGATTATGCCCCGGCCCGCAACAATCTGGGAAATGCCTACGCCGAAAATAAAGACTGGGATAACGCCATCGAACAGTATAAGAGAGTAATCTCGGATCTGCTTTACGCCACGCCCCAATTTCCCTATTCCAATCTCGGAATTGCCTATTACCACAAAAAAGAGTACGGACTTTCGGAGAAGTATTTTCTGGAGGCCTTAAAAATCGCGCCGGATTTTGCCCGGGCCTTGTATGGCCTGGCACAAACCTACATTGCCACGGGAAGGGTACCGGAGGCTGTTGAAAAGCTTGAAAAAGCCGTTGAAATTAAACCGGATTCGGCGGGTCTGCAATTTGAACTGGCTAAGGCATACATGCTCAAGCGTGATTATGCAAAGGCCTATGGCGCCTATCTCAGGGTCGTGCAGCTGAATCCTGATGGCCCCCTGGCAGATCAAGCCTTAATAGAGGCTCGCAGAATAAAGCCTCTTTTATAGGGGAAGTCTTTAAAAAAATGCGAGTGACGGCTGGATTTGCAGGAACTATCCGCCTTCACTCGCATTTTTTGTGCCGGTGGTTTGGCCTTAACCTTTCGTTCTTTTGTTCAGTGCAATTTTTAATTTTGCGCCAAGTCTTGATTTTGGCGTCCCATTGGATGCTAAATCTCCGCGTTTTCTTTTTGCTTGAGCTGTACGATCCGCGGTGTGATGAAAATCAGCAGCTCATTTTTGGAATCGGTCTTGGTTTGAGATTTAAACAGCCAGCCCAACACCCCAACTTTGCGCAAGCCGGGGATGCCCTTTTCGCCATAGGTTATGGTTGATTTAACGATGCCGCCGATGACGATGGTATCGCCGTTTTCGATGAGAAGTTCGGTTTCGGCTTCATTGGTGGAAAGGGCCGGACCTTCCGCTGTTTGTTCGGCCACGTCATTTTTGGTGACAAATATTTTCATGACGATGCGGTTGTCCGGCGTCACGTTGGGGGTGACTTCCAGCAGCAGATCCACATTTTTAAATCTTACGGTTGAGTTGCCCGAGGAATCCCGCTCCTGGTAAGGTACTTCCAAACCCTGTTTGATCTTGGCTTTTTTGTTGTCCAGGGTGACGACTTTCGGCGCTGAAATGATGTTGGTTTTGCCCTCGGTTTCGCTGACCAGCAGCTTGGCGTCGATGATTGAAAACGGCGTGCCGCTCAGTTTCACAAAGTCAAAGCCGACCAGCGCGCTTGGATTGGCGGCCGGCAGATTAGATGCCAATCCGGTAAGGGTCAGCGTTGAACCACCGACATCGAACGGTCCGGCTGAGACCGTGCCCCAATCAAAACCGAGGTCCCGGCTGAAACTCGAATTGGCCTCAACGATTCTGGCTTCGATGACAACCTGGGGCGTGACCTGATCGATTCTCATCACAATTTCCCGGATCTGCTCAACTTTTTCGGCCGTGTCGGTCAAAATCAGCTGGTTGTTGCGGGCATCCACACTGGCTTTGCCGCGGCCTTCGGAGAGAATCGGCTGGATGTGCGGCAGCACTTCGGTTTGGGCATTGGAGTAGCTGACTGGGATGTAGGCCGTAATCAACGGTTCCAGTGCTTTTTGCTGTTTAACTGCCTGCTGCGTGGCTTTTACCAGCACCTCTTTTTGCTTTTCTTCCTGGGCCAGGCTGTTGAGCGTGGCAATGCGGATAATGTCGCCTTCCATGGTCATGCCCAGTTGATTCATTTTGAGTACCAAATCGAGGACCTGATCCCAGGGCACGGGTTTGTCCAATGCCAGGGTGACTTTGCCGGTAACATTCTTGTCAATGGCGAAGTTTTTGCCGCTGATTTCTCTTATGATGCGGAACACGTTTTTGATGTCGGTTTCGTAAAAATCAAGTGCAATTTTTTCGCCGGTATATTTTTGATCATTGAATCCTTCACCTGCCAGACGCTCTGCAAGCGACGCCTCCTTTTGGGTCACATTCAACTCATCCTTGGCAAGCGGCGTTTGAAGCTCTGCTTCGGCGGACGGCAGGACATCAGGCTGTGGCACTGCCTTGTCGGCGGGTGCCGCCATAGCCGGCGGGGCAGTTTTTGGGGCGGGTTCGGCCGCCTCCATGGCGGCAGCTCCGGCTGCGGGCGCTGTCGCAGACTCGGCTTGGGGCTCGGCCATCACACCCTTCCAGGCCGGAAGCTTGGCATCTTCATAAGGCCTCGGCGGTATTGAAGATGCCGCAAAGTTAACCCGAATGACATCGTCGGTTTGTTTGACGAAATAGGGCACCCCTTCACGCAGTTCAATGTCGACTACGGTGTCTTTGGATTCAGGACGGTGCGTCGGTGTAATGCGATCCACGGCACTTTGAAAGCGGCTTGTGATCAACGCCCGTTTGCGGTATTCGGGCAGATTCGTATCCATGAGCTTGAGTTGCAGCCGCTTGTTGTCGACCTTAACCATTTGGTATTCCACCGGTCGAGTGGTGCCGACAATGACGGCAGACTTGCCGGCTTCTTCACTTAAAAAATCGATGCGATTTAACCAGGCCGGTTTGTCGGATTTGACAAGCTGGGGTTTTTCAGCAACCGGCGGCGTTTGGGCAGCCGTTTGGGTGACCGGCGGTTGGATCTTATCCTGGCTTTCGGGCTTTTGCTGGCTTGCGAGCGGCGGTGGTGCCTGACCCACATAAATCAGCAGACCGTTGTCGACCGATTGGGCGGTGTATTTCGATAAATACGGCTCTTTCGTTTCCAGCACGATCCGGAGCTTATCCGGGTGGCCGAAGTAACGAATCCTGCTGACCCAACCCGATTTAACGGCAAGGCGTTGCTCTTCCTCGAAAGGGCTTTTGAGGTTGAAGATGTCATAGACAATGCGGGCGGGGGGGTCGCTGATCGTAAAGGATTTATAATTGGTGATGGTTCCATTCGCCTTGACATTGATGACAACATTTTTTTCAAGCGGTGTTGCGGCAATTGAAATCATGCGGGTTGCTGGGGGTGCCGGCTGCTCTTTCGGCAGCGGCGCCGGAGCTGCTTTTTCCGTTTTGGGTGCAGCAGACGGTTTCTCTGCGGCCAGTTGGCCGCTTTTCGGAAAGGTGATGTTCAGTCCGGTGGCCGTCGGTTCAATACTATAGGGGAGATCCTTCTTCAGGGCAATAAATATGCGGGATGTCTTTTGGTCTTCTTCGGTCTGGGTGGCCCTGATGGAACTGATGACATCATTATCCGGCGGATAATATACAGCCTTGATGTTATCCAGGGTGGTCTCCGGAAAGTGAAAAAGAACACCCAGAGGGAATACCTGTTTGATCGCCGTGTATGTCAGCTTTTGGCTTCCTTTTACGGTAACGATGGTGGACGCCGCATCTTCACTGGTGATGATGTCGGTGATCAGTTTGGCCTCCTCGCCGGTTTTGACATTGGCGGCGTTCTGGGAGGCACATCCAGCCAAGACTGCTGCCATACCGAATAAAAGAATGCCTAGATGAACGGGTCTCGAAAGTTTGGTAATGAATTGAAGCATCTTAGAACTCTCCAGGGGGTTTGGGAAGTTTGAGCTCTCTTTGACGGACTTTGATTTTGCCAAAAACATCTTCAAATTCTTCCTCAACAGTAACTATTTCTTTTTGAATATCGACGACCTTGCCAGCATTGATGCCGATGTATGTACCCTTTTTAATAACATATCCCTTACCGGAAGCTTCTTCCACCAGTGCACGGTTGCCGCTGGATGCCAGGATGATTCCGACCAGTTTCAACTGGCCCAAATCAATACGTTCCAGTGGTGTTCGGGGGACCCGTCTTTTAAGCTTCTTTTCTTTAGTTTCAACAGGTTTTTCACTGAATAGGGGCTCAAACGGGTCGATTTTACCGCTGGGATCATATACAGCCGGGGTTCCGGCAGCCGGAGTAAACAAGTTCGAAGCCACCAGTTTGTCTGCAGACACCGTTTCACCGGCATCCGGGCTTTTCTCTTTTACTGCGGACTGCTTAATCGCAATTATATCCGATTTAATCTCGGTTATATCCGATTTGGGGCTAATGGCCGGCTTTTTCAGCGGTGTCGGTTCGGGAGCAGGGTTGCCCTGAGCAGGTGCAGGCTTAGCCGCCTGAGCGACAAGTGTGCGGGTGTCGTCGGCAGCTGCTTCGGCAGCCGGCTGCTTTTGGGCCACCGTCCGGTTCTTGTCAAGCTCGGCCGGAGGCGTCGCCGTTTGAGGTTTGGCCGTTGCCGAAGTTTTTGCAGTTCGAACCGTCTTCTCCGTTCGAACTTTAGCGGACCTTTCTTCGGCTGCGGTAATTTTTTTGCGCACCACCGTTGGTTTGGCCGGTATTCCTGAGGCGCTATCACAACCCCAAATAAGCAGAATCATACAAATTGTGCTGATCAAATATCGCGTGAACACAAGATATCTTCCCCATCATTTGCTGGTTGATCGTTTATCAATTCTATTTATTTCTTTTTCTTCTTCTTCTTTATGGAGCTTTTCTTTTTCGTGTCTTGATTTTCAGTCGGTTCTACAAATTTATACGTAACGGCCATGCATCTGGCATTAAGATCCCGATTGCCCTTGCCTTTGCCGGGGGACATCTGAATATTTTGGATGTTGACGATCCGCGACAGGCGCGCGACCTGATCGAAAAATAATGCCAGATTATGATAATCGCCCTTGATGTTCATGGCGACTGGGATTTCAGCGTAAAATTCTTTTTTCTTTTCAGGTTTTGGCTCAAACAGCAAAAATTCCAGACCGACCTGCTGACCGGAGTTGGATATGCTCGCCAGCAAAGATGGAATTTCTTCTTTTTCGGGCAGTTTTTTCATCGCCATCTTGAATTGCGCTTCGGCTTCGTTCATTTTAGCCTGGAATTTTTTTAAATCTGCAGCATTTTTTTTGGCGACTTGAAGTTTTTTCTCCAATTGGTCAAGCTTCGCACTTAATTTACTGATACTTTCGAATTTCGGCCAATATGAGAAGTAGATAAATCCCCCGGCAATCAGCGCAAAAAGGAGCGTCGAGATAACAATCCTTTGAATTTTGGATAACTTTTCGACTTTTTCAAAAAAAGGTTCAACTGATTTTGCAAGACCCTTTTCCATTATTTTTTCGCCTTAGCTTTTGCTGGTTATTGGTTCGTCTGCGGTGTTTTAAATGGTTTCTTTTTACAGCTGATCTGAAAGCTTTTTAAGTTTGATTTTTGGACAGTCTTTTGTTTAAGCGTTTTTAAATCGACATCGCTAAAAAGTCCGCTTTGTTCAAGACGGACCATAAAATCGGCTACGGTTTTATTGTCCAGTGCAATGCCGTTAATTTTTAGATCTTGGTCTTTGGACTCCAACCGGGTGAACCACATGCGTTTGGCCACAATTATCTGGGTCATTGCATCCATCAGCCGGGTGGGCTCAAAACGGTTAGCCTCAAGAGTATCCATGACCGCCATTTTATTTTTCAGGTTGCTGAGTTTTTTCTTGATTTCTGCAATTTCTTTATTGATTTTGTCATACTTATCCAAGTCGGTTTGGGTTTGCTTAATGCTGGCATTCAGGTCGTCAATTTTGCTGTTTAAGCTCCAATTATAATAAAACAACACGATCAGCAAGAATGCCATTGAAAGCAAAAAGATGGAAACTTGGCGACGGATGTTTTCCTTTTTGCGTGCTGCGCGGAATGGCAGAAGGTTGATTCTTATCATTTGTCGTCCACTTTTCTCATTGCCAGACCCATGCTGATGGCAGCCTGGGGCGCAATTTGTTTGATATAGGCGTCGTCGAAACTTTTGTCGTCAAGGTGAAAGTTTTGAAACGGGTTGATCGATTCCACTTCCGCGGATGCCTCAGTGGCCAATAGTTTACGAAATTCACCGATGTTGGCGCCTCCGCCGCTGAGGATAATTCGTTTAATTTGGTCTTCGGGGTAAGTCGAATAGAAAAAGTCGAGCGCACGCCTTATTTCGGTACACCAATCGGCAACGACCGATGAGACGATACCCTTTAAATCTTCTGGAGTCAGCCGGTCGGGGGTGTCGCCGTACTTCAACTGCTCAGCTTCTTCAAAGGAGCATTCGATCAGGGACATTATCTTCTGATTGATTTGGCCGCAGCCCAATGACACATCGCGCATGAACACCGACGAATTGGCTTTGAGGATATTCAGCGATGTCTTGCTGGCACCGATATCAATGAGAGCAATGTTTTCATCCTGAACGCTGTAGTTGGCTTCAAACGTGTTCTGGAGTGCGAATGCCTCGACATCTACGATGCAGGGATTGAGTCCGGCCAGATTAACCAGGTTGATATAGTCATTGACCATTTCCTTTTTAGCAGCGACCAGAAAGACACTCATCTGGCTTGGGTTGGATTCATTCTCCCCAAGGATTTGAAAATCAAGATTCACATCACTGATGTCGAAGGGAATATATTGTTCGGCTTCGAAGTGGATGGTTTCTTGCAGCTGCTCTTCGGCCATGGTTTGAACGTTGATTTTTTTGACGATTACCGAATAGCCTCCGATGGATACAGCGACATTGTTTTCCTTTATATTGTAGGACTTAAAAAGCTGCTGGATCGATTCGGAGACTGTTTCCGGGTCGTTAATCGTGCCTTCTTCGATGGCGCCATGCGGAATGTCCACAATGCCGAAATGCTTCAGTGTGGGGCCTCGTTTGGAATCTACGATCTCAGCCGCCTTTATGGACCTGGATCCGATATCCAAACCGACAAGATGATCTTTTTTTCCAAAAACCATGAGAGACGTTTAATCCTTAAAAATTTTATGTTTGTCTGCAGGTTTTAAGCCCAGTGCCAGGAGAATCTTCCGCTGGGTTTCCATGCGACACGGCAGGTTTTTTTCAATCCTGGATATCGTGATTGGTGAAACATTCGCCTGTCTCGCAAGTTCAGTTTTGCTCATCAGCAAAGATTCTCTGGTTTCCTTTAATTTGTTCCTGCCCATAGATTTCGCTTCCCGATTGCAGCACACTTAGAAATCAATTAATTTTGCTACCCAAAGCCGAATTTATATTCGGTTAATGCTGAATTTGACTTATATAATGATCACATATCATTGTTTATAAGTCAATATAATTATATATAATATATCTATAACTATACATAATTACATTATACGGTGCTGTTATTTTTCCGGTATTACCATATCTTGTATCGGGGAAATTTTTGGGTACTTTGCTTACTTTTGGGTCTGAATCTTCTTCGGGCCGGTCACCGAAAAATCGATTAGAAGTTGTTGGTTTAATTCTTTGCCATACGGTGTGAACTGACCCCATCAGATTGCACAAAAAATTATACAGTGTTTGTCTGTCCTCGAACCGGATACTGCGGGTTTCCGATTTCTTGACGCCACATAAGATCTGCAAGTTCTGCGCCAATTTTCATTAATAAATGCGGAAGGTAGTGGGCAAAATTTAATTATATTAATATTCATTTGTTTTCAATTGGTTATAGACGAAACTATTTCTATTTTCTCTGATTTTGCGACAGGTCCACTCCGCTTGATGTGCGCTCTGAAGTTTGACTTTTTCTCCAAGACCGTCAAATTTTTGAAATCAACGGCAGTCATACTATCTGTATCGGTCCGGTTTATGGAAACTTGAGAGAAAAAGCTTTAAATTGATTCTAAAAACGTATATTCTTATGCAGCTAAGATGAGCAGAATCAATTCCATTTAGTATTAGATAGTTATCAAAAATTTAACCCCAAACCGCAAAACTGAAAGCATGATGGACGCGAAACCCCCTGAAGAGAGAATAAAGCCGTTTCGACTCGTCAAATATTTTACGTTTACCGGGCTGGTTGTTATTTTTTTGGTCACCATCATATTGTCGATCTTAAACACGCATTGGGTCAAATCCATGCAGCGGCAGAAAAGTGAAGATTATGCCCGTAGCCTCATCGAAAATTTGAACAATCAGATTTTTGTTCAGTTTATCGTTCCCATGGGTGTGATGTTTGGAAAAATTCAGCTCAGCAACCAGGAACAGTTCGAGCGAATGGATAATGTTGTTCGCAGCACACTGCACAGCTTTAAGGTCGATACGATCAACATCTACAACATGGAGAACCTGATCAGCTATAGTTTTGACCACGATTTGATCGGTCGAAAGAATTTCGGCGGCACCGGCTACCAACAGGCAATTGAAGGCCGGATAACTTCCAAACTGGTTCAGCGAGGCAATATTTTCGAAATTTCGCTCGGTTTTCCTAAAGTGGTCCGACTGATTACCTATGCGCCCTTGCGTTGGGAGCCGCAGTTTGTCGGAGTCACCGGTCCGGTGCTGGGGGTGGTTGAAATCGTGCAGGATTTATCCGGAGACTATCAGACTATTTTTAAAATTCAGATCCTGGTGGTGATTACCTGCACGTTGATCATGGGATCGCTCTTTGTCGTCCTGATATTTGTCGTTAAGCGTGGTGAAGGCATTATACAAAAAAGAGCAATGGAGCGGCTGCGGCTCAAAGAGCGCTTAAGCCAGGCGGAGCGGCTTTCGTCGCTGGGTGAAATGGCCGCCGGCATTTCGCATGAGATTCGCAATCCACTGGGAATCATTAGAAGTTCGGCTGAACTGTTGAAGAAAAAAGTATCCAAATTCGATCCTTCCAATACGATTCCGGATATTATTGTAGAAGAGGCCAATCGCCTCAATCGAATCATTACCGATTTTATAAACTTTGCGAAACCCCGAAGCCCCAATTTGGTCCCCTGCAGGATCGAAGAAGTGATTGATAAAAACATCAATTTTCTGGCCATGCAGATCAAAGAAAAAGGGTATGATGTCAACTTGAATTATCAGAATCCGCTGCCGGAAATTCGGGCCGATGCCGCCATGCTCTACCAGTCGTTTTTGAATATTTTAATCAATTCCATGCAAGCAATGCCCAACGGCGGCTGCATTGACATTGCCATCAAAACGAATCATAAAATGGTTATCATCGACTTTGAGGATGAAGGTCAGGGAATTGCAGATGAGGTGTTAGAAAAGATCTGGGACCCATTCTTCACCACCAAGGAGATGGGAACGGGTTTGGGGTTGGGAGTCGTCAAAAACATCATTGAGTCTCATGGCGGCACCATACAGATTCTCAACGGGCCCAAGGGCGGGGCGAAGGTCACGGTGCAATTGCCCGTGGAGCAATCGGAAAATTAGACAGATGGGGATATGCGGTTACTATGGAAACCATTCTAATTGTCGATGATGAAAAAAATTATCTGCTGGTGCTCAGCGCGGTGCTTGAAGATGAAGGCTATGAAGTTTTGACCGCACTCAGCGGGCAGGAAGCGTTAGAGATACAGAAAACATCTGACATAGATTTGATTTTGACCGACATGAAAATGCCGGGGATGAGCGGCATTAATTTGCTGGAAAACGTCAAGGCAGTTGATCCGGACCTGCCGGTGATCATGATGACCGCCCATGGTACCGTTGACAAAGCCGTGGAGGCGATGCAGAAAGGTGCCTACAGCTATATCCTGAAGCCTTTCGACAACGACCGGCTGGTCATTTATGTAAAAAAAGCTGTCACCATGTACCAGGTTGTCAAAGAGAATCGGCGCTTGCGGGATGCGGTTGAATCCCGGTACCGTTTTGGCAACATCATTGCAAAAAGCTCAGCCATGCGGGAGGTCTTTACAACGATCCAGAAGGTTGCCCCGTCAAACGCTACGGTGCTGATTGAGGGTGAAAGCGGTACTGGAAAAGAAATGGTAGCCAAATCCATTCATTTCAACAGCTCACGCCGCGATAAACCGTTCATCGCTGTCAATTGTTCGGCTTTGGTCGAGAATCTGTTGGAAAGCGAGCTTTTTGGCCATGAAAAAGGAGCCTTTACCGGGGCGGTGGCCATGAAAAAGGGGCGTTTTGAATTGGCTGACGGCGGCACCCTGTTTCTCGATGAAATCGGAGAATTGTCCGCCAATCTTCAGGTGAAGTTGCTGCGTGTGCTGCAGGAAAGGGTAATAGAACGCGTTGGCGGCATTCGGCCCATTACGGTGGACATCCGGGTGATTGCCGCGACCAATAAAACCTTGAAAGAGGAAATGATAAGCGGCCGATTCCGGGAGGATCTCTTTTATCGACTGGATGTGCTCCACATTTTTCTGCCGCCGTTAAGGGCGCGTAGCGAAGATATTCGCCTTCTGGTTGATCACTTCATCAAAAAGTACGCGTCCGAGCGCAAATCAGCCCTGCTGGTAAAAGGGGTTGATCAGGAGGTGGATCGCTTGTTTTTTAGCTACAGCTGGCCTGGCAATGTGCGCGAACTTGAAAATCTAATCGAAAGGGTCATGATCCTATGCCCCGGTGACATCATCCGGGTATCGGACCTGCCGCAGGGATTTAAGGACAATGTTCACAATGCCTTGCATCTGGAAGGCATTCCGATAGACGCTAATCTATACGAAACGTTGGCCATGATTGAAAAGACGATGATTGAGCGGGCATTGAAAATGGCTGACAACGTGCAGGCACATGCGGCAGCCATACTCGGGATCGGAAAAAGCGGCCTGAATCAAAAAATAAAAAAGTACAATTTGGACGTCGGGTCTAAAAATTGAGTGGCAACTTATTCTACCAGCTTGCCCCGGTATCTATAAACGGTTTAATTATTATAAATCTTCCCCTCAACTGCTCCCCGACTGACACTTGAAACCTGAAACCTTTTTGCTGTCCCAGCCGTCAGCCCGCCATTTTTTCTTTGACAATATCGATATAAATGAAATCCTGATGGTCGGAGAGTAATTTATTGTATGACGCTTTGCTTTTTTCAGGCTGTTGCAACTTCTCATAAAGCCAACCCAGATGGAAAAGGGCGTCCGCGCTGATGGCAGCCTCCGGTGCTGAAGCGAGTTTTTCAAAATAGCCGGCTGCAGCTGCATAATCGTTTAGTTGTTCCCAGCAATAGCCCAGACTGCTGAGGATTTGATTGTGAATCAACGGATTTTCTTCAAAATCTTTCAGCGATGTATTATATAGCCCCATCGCCTGCTCGTATTTGCCGGCGTCATAACATATATTGGCGTAAGTTAATCTGGCAACTTTGCCGCTGTCTTTGCGACCGTATTTATCTAGAATCAATTGAAAGTCGGCCGACACCCGCTCGAAGGCTTCCAATGGTTTGTTGTCATCTTTTACACTTTCATATTTTGCAAGGCTTTGGTTCAGCAACTCAGCGGCTTTGTTTTCGGCGCGGATCGAAAAAAAGCGAATACCGGAAACAATCAGGGCCAAGGCGACGATAGTTGCCAATCCATAGATTAACTGATTTTTATGCGCGACACCAAATTTAATTAATTTACCCGATAAAGTTATAAACTCATCGGGTTCTTTTAACAGCTCCTTGCGGGTTTTTTTACGTTTCTTTGCCAAATTGCCCCCTTTTTAGGTTTGAACGATCTGTTTATTCCGAGGGTATTATTACCTCAGCCATTTAAATTTTTCAAGACCCTGAGCCGCATAAATTCGAAAAAAGCCCGCCACGGCACCCCGACACCAAGCAAAAATGTTCACCAAAAGTTATCGTTAGTATTTTGGTGGCGAAAATCATTTGCGTACAAAAGGACTCAATCGAGCGTTTCAAATTTTAAAATAAGGATCATTGGCGCTACTGCACCAAAAGCTTTCTGATGCGCTCCCAACCGTCTTCCGGAATATTGGCGCCGACAACCCGACAGACCTCAAAGCCGCAAGCTGAGCCCAATCGGCCGGATTTTTCAATCGAATACCCTTCGACGAGTCCGAAAAGAAAGCCGGCGGCCCACAAATCGCCGGCACCGGTCGTATCCAGCGCGCTGCCGTCGCCCATGGCTTCGATGGCAAGGGTGCTGCCGGCGTGAGCGATATAACTGCCGCGCGGACCGATTTTTAAAACTGCAATTTCCGCTCTTTGGCTGAGTGCTTTAAGGGCGCGGTCCTCATCGCTGTATCCGGTAAAGGCCTGGGATTCATCCTCATTGGCGATGAGGATATCCACATAGGTGTCGACTAGCTCCTCCAGTAAATCTTTTGATTCTTCAACTACCGTAAAGCTTGCTAGATCCAGAGAAATTTTGGCGCCTGCCCGCTTTGCAGCGCTCAGAGCAGCCCGGATTAAATCCGGATTAAACAGCAGGTAGCCTTCGACGTGAACTATGGCCGCATTTTGAAAAAAATTTTCGGTTATCTCCTCCGGGAGGGTCTCCGCCGAAGCGCCCAAATAGGTGAACATGGACCGCTGGGCGTCCGGTGTAATGATCGACAGCACGCGCCCGGTGGGTGAACCCGATCGCAACAGGGCGGGCTCGACATTCTGTTTCTTTAAATCGTTCTCTATCAATAGGCCCATGCTTCCGTTGCCGCACTTTCCCACAAAACGAGCGACACCGCCCAGTTTGCCGATGCCGACAATAGTGTTGCAGGCGGATCCTCCAGGGACGATGGTGGTCGTCTTGGAAGACATGGCCAGGGTGCGCTCGATGTCCTCTTTTCCCACCAGGGTCATGCCGCCTTTGGCTGCCCCTGTTTTTGCTAAAAATTGATCATCCTCATGGGTCAGAATGTCCACCAGGGCGGAACCAATTCCGACAATCAATCGGCGGTCGGACTTTATGTATTTAAAATCGTTCATGTTTTAATTAACTGGGAGGTGCTGCGATCTCACCAGACGAGGGAATCGTGGATCCAACCTTTGTCTCCGTCGGCGTGTTCGATATTTAGCCAGCTATTCGTGCGCTTGAGGACTTTAAACGGAATCCCTTTTTCGACGGTAAAGAGGATTTTTTCGCCGGTTCCCGGCCCGGAGCGTATGTTGCACAGATCTTTATTCGTGATGACCGTTTCAACCTTTTCAACCAAAGATTGGTGCACCCACCCTTTGTCATCCTCAAAGTCTTGAAAGTAATACCATGACTCAGACTTTTTAATTACCAAAAGGGGGTAGTATTTTTCCACCTTCCACAAAATATCATACTGGGTGCCGGGTCCGGAGCGAATGTTGGCCATTGGCGCCACAACCGCCAGCCGTTCGGCCGTTGCAGCGCCGGCGTTGATGACTGCGAGAAAAATCAGCAATATTGAAAAACGTTTCATCCTGATAAATTTGTTCCGTTTTTTTCCTTGAAAAAATACTCCGATATCATTATACGGTCTTTAAGCAAATATGTCCACGCCGGATGTAAAGACGGGTATTTGAAATCGTCGCAGTCCGCTGGGCAAAAGCATAAATCGCCCCTTAAGCTTGAATAAATTCAAGTTCCGGCAGTTGGACACAGGTGAGGGCGTGGCCGTAAACCGCTCCGGTATCAATACCGATTTTATTGGGTTCCACCAGCGGCTTTTCGAGCGGGGTGTGGCCGAATATCACCAGTTTGCCGAAATCATATTTGCTGTAGATGAATTTATCACGAATCCATAACAAATCTTCAGCTTCCTGGAATTCCAGCGGCACCTTGGGGCGCAGGCCGGCATGCACAAATATGTAAGCATCCGTTTCGTAGTAGAGTCTCAAGGATTTAAAAAATGCTTTGTGATTGGGGGGAATCGGAAAACCCCCGCTCGAATTGGAGGCCTTCAGATACCTGTCCAGTGTATCCTGACCGCCGTTTAATAGATAGGTGAAGCGGTCGGTTCCGTCCAGATATTTTTCCAGCATATCCTCGTGGTTACCCTTTAAAAAGATGATCCCGGGATGACGGCGTTTCAATTCCAGCAAATAATCAATAACTTCGACCGAGTTGGGCCCGCGATCGATGTAATCGCCGATAAAAACGAGGGTGTCGTCTGCAAAATCAATCGGTATCTTTTGCACGAGCTCTCTGAGCTGATCAAAGGATCCATGAATGTCGCCAATGGCAAAAATTTTACTCATTTTCGAAACCGGAATACTTGGTGTGGCCGGTCGAGTCGGGTGATCCCTTCCTCTCTGGCAGCTTGAACGGCCGTGTGATAATCTTTGGCCGAGAGACACGAACTCAACCCCACAACCTCGGCCGCGCGGCCGCACGGTCGATACTGGGACATGATATTGACGTAGCTGCCGGACGATACGCTTCTGGCAATAAATCTCATAATTTCTCGGGTTCCTGCAATCCCCCCCGGCAAAACCAGATGCCGTATCAAAAGACCGCGTCTGGCAATACCGGCATCATTGAGTTGAAGGTCACCGACCTGCCGGTGCATCTCCGCCAATGCCTTGCAGGCCACATCCGGATAATCGCCGGCCTGGCAGGCGTCTTCGGCAAGCTGCGGATCCCAGAATTTAAAATCCGGCATGTAGATATCAAACACACCGTCAAGCAGGCTCAAAGTTGAGACCCTGTCATACCCCCCGCTGTTAAATACCAGCGGCACGCAAAGCCCATTTTGAACTGCAATTTCCAGGGCCGCCAGAATTTGGGGCACGACATGCGATGGGGTGACAAAATTGATATTGTGACATCCTTGATTTTGCAGGGTGAGCATCATAGCGGCCAACTCATCATCGGTGACCCGGTGGCCGTGATCTTCGTGGCTGATGTCAAAATTTTGGCAGAACAAGCATAATAAATTGCAATGGGTGAAAAAAATGGTGCCTGAGCCATGGGTCCCGACCAGCGGCTGTTCTTCGCCGAAATGCGGAGTACAGCTCGAAACCCAAGCGAATTTACCGGTCTTGCATATGCCGGTTTCGCCGGAGAGCCTATCGACACCGCATTTTCTGGGGCAAAGGGTACAGGATTGCAACAGGCTGTGTGCTTTCTCTGCCTTCTCTTTAAGCAATCCCTTTTCAAAGGTGCCGATATATGATGGTTCAAATAATGCCATGACTTCACGTCCACTGCGGTTTCAGACCCCTACCCGTGGGCGACGCGCAACTTAAATAATTGGTAAATTGTCTGCAGGTGTGTTGTGTGTCCCCCCTATTGCTTGTCCTGCTCAACCATTATCTTTTCGGCCAGACCACGTCCCAGCACATAACGTTTTAGATCTGCCGCAATAGCCAGTTGTCCCTGACCGTTATTGGTAATTACCTCAATTTTATCATCTTTTCGCAACCCCATGGTCAGCAGCCTCATTTTGGCTCCGGCCCCGCCCCGTATTTCCCTGATGATCAAGCGCTCACCGGGTTTCGCCTGATTCAGCGCCATCAGCTGAATTCGTTCCCTAAGACAGCTGCTGCAAATACCGTAAATTTCCAACTTGTGCTGCAGCATGTGGAAACCATGGGCGGCCGCAATCTTAATTTGCAGCTGTTCGATTTGCCTTTCTTCGAATTCCAGAATTTTTCTGCATTTCGTGCAGATCATGTGATCATGATGCTGACCCAGATGCCGGTGTTCGTAAAGCACGACCCCATTGTCGAATCGGCTTTTATGCGCAAAACCAAAACGGCACATGAGTTCAAGCGTTTCTCTGACGAATTCGGGCTCCAGTCGCCGCCCGATGTTTTCAAGCGACTCAACCAATTCATCGACCGCAACATGCTTTTCAGTTTGCAGAAACGCTTCCAACACTTTGAAACGATCTTCGAAATTGTCGATTTGCTCCTGCTTAAAGAGCATTTCAAACTGCTGCTTTTCCTGTACATGAACCTGCTTCATTTGACGTCCACACCCACAAAAATTAGCGACCGGGCCCGGGAATATCGTAGGTCGTGCAGGTGCCGCCCGGGCACGACCGGGTTTTAGAGCTGGCAGCTTCCCCACGCGAGGATTCGCTGCTCACGGCATGGCATGATACACTTAACACCCGCTCGAAATCCTCGGACTTGCATTTGGGGCATCTGAGTTCCACTTGATCATCCTGGTTCATTACCAAAAACTCGAAACAATCATTGCATTTCAAACATCTAAATTCATACAGCGGCATGTTGCCTTTCCTTTTCCTTTTGACATTGATTTTAACCCATTAATATTATTTATCCGGCCGCAATTGTCAAGAAATTGGTCGGTCGGCATCAGACAGATCAAAAAAAGATGACAGCGGCCCATATCAGACTTAGAATTTAATTAAGCCGCCCTGGAAAATTGCTCGTCCAAAGTTTTGGATTTTTTTTATACTGATAAGACAAGTTAGACTCAAGCGCGGTCGGCTTAATTGCTGTATGCTTCGCATATTTTTTATTTCATTTCAGCTATGGGAAATCAGCAAACATCGAAATATTCCACTTCATGGATTACCCACATTTCCGAAATAGATCGGACTGCCTGGGATGCGCTGGCAAGACCCTTGGCGACGCCGTTTCTGGAATGGGATTGGCTGCGGCTCATGGAAGCATCCGGCAGCACTTCGGCTAAAACCGGTTGGCTGCCGCACCATCTGGTAATTCGGTCACCGAAGGGGTTGGCGGCGGTGGCTCCGATGTATATCAAAGGCCACAGTGCCGGCGAATTTGTATTTGATCATGCCTGGGCTGATGTTGCTGGACGCCTGGGAATTGAATATTACCCCAAACTTGTCGGGATGAGCCCGTTTACACCCATGACCGGCTATCGATTTTTAATTGCCGCGGGCGAGGATGAGTCGTCTTTGACCGCCATGATGGTGGCTGAAATTGATCAATTGTGTCGGCGCTATCGAATGTCAGGCAGCAGTTTTCTTTTTGCCGATCCCCAATGGCGTCTTGAAATGATCCGGCATGGTTATCTTGGCTGGCGGCATCAAAGTTACGCCTGGCAGAATCAGAATTACAAAACCTTTGATGATTATCTGGCAGTTTTTAACTCCAATCAGCGGCGCAACATCAAACGCGAACGTAATGCGATTGCGAAGCAGGGGGTTTCTTTGAAAATCTTTGCCGGCGAAGATATTCCCCGCACTTTCTTGCCGCTGATGTATGGATTTTATGAGCGCACCAACGATAAATTCGGACCTTGGGGCTGCAAGTACCTTACCCGGTCTTTTTTTGACGGACTGCATCAGCATTATCGCCGGCGTCTGGTGGTGATGGCGGCGTTTGATGAACAGGCCCCCTCTATCCCTGTAGGAATGGCGCTGCTGGTGACCAAAGGGTCACAATTGTACGGAAGATACTGGGGCTGTTCCCGATCGGTTAATTCCCTTCATTTTAATACCTGTTATTATGCGCCGATTGAATGGGCGATTGCCAATGGCATTGATCGTTTCGACCCGGGGGCCGGAGGCGTACACAAAATTCGACGCGGTTTTTCGGCCGTTTCCAGCTATAGCCTGCATCGTTTCTGCGATCCCCGCCTGGTGAGAGTCATGCAGACCCATATCGACGAAATAAATCGTCTGGAACAGCAGCAGATCGACTCCCTCAATCACGAGCTGCCTTTTGCCCGGCGGTTAAAAAATTGAACCTACTCTTTCTTAAGCCTTTCAGCTACAAATTCCTGAAATTGCTGCGATATATCTTTTTTCCAATACCCGACGACACCAGTTCGCACGG
Source organism: uncultured Desulfosarcina sp. (assembly GCA_964435765.1). GTDB lineage: Bacteria > Desulfobacterota > Desulfobacteria > Desulfobacterales > JAFDCJ01 > JAFDCJ01. Next base: position 7,179 of record CAYTBC010000007.1, on the reverse strand, counting down.
AAACCTGCGTCCAATCGACGTCGATGATGGAGACTTCAATGGTTTGAGCGGTGCCGTCTTTTCTTTTGGTTTTGATGGTGGTTTTCTCACCGTCGGTAGTTTTTTCCAGAATCGGCTGATCAAGATCATGCAAGATTTCGATGCAGACCTGCAAAGTTTTTTCGAATTTAGCCTGATAGGATCTTTTCAACTCGCCCTGGGTATACGTATAGGTCCCAGCACCGACACCGGCTCCGACAATTACGGCAACACAGCCTGTCAGCAGCCAAATGCTGAGTACGACAAGCAGGGCTTGGATTCTTGCGATCATATTGCGCCTTTCTTTTGGGGATTGGAGGCAAGTGCCATCGGCGGACGGCAAGCCCTGCCCCGTTGTATCTGAGAATGCCCGTTGGCGGTTCAACCGTTTGAAGCGAACACCTCATTCAAATCCTGAGACGTGGAAATACGGTCAGTGAATGCCTCTTAAATCAGGCGGTTCAGGAGCCCCGACGATGATCCGGTCATCCTTCCCCCGCCGCACATCTGTCTGATACGTTGACGAATACCAGATTCCAAGCCGATTTCCCTGTGGGTCCAATATCCAGGCCCCTCTGGGGTTGAGGCTGTAAACATGTTCCATCCGGTAAACCAGTTGATTCAATGTGGCCCCATCGATATCAATAGGTTGCCAGCGTTTGGAGCGGAGCTGATAGCGGCCGTCGATAGCGATGATGGCGTAAGGGACTCTTTGAAAACCACTGATAAAGTATTGATGATCCGTCAGGATCTGGCTTTGTTCAAATACTCGTGTGACATCCGGGCTGCTTTGAAGACGGCCGTAGCTGGGAGCTGTGCACCCGGCAAGAAACAGAGCCGTAAAAGCTAAAATCAGAATGGCGAATAGAAACCGGGTTGCGTCTGCGGCGACATCTTTTATTATTCCGACCATCTTAATCTCTCCTAGTATAAATGCGATCAATTCCGGAAGGGTGCCGTCAAATCCGGGCACCCAGTTTACTGGCCGAATCTTTAGACTATGTTATATATCTAACATGGTTATTACAAGTGTCAAGAGAATTGGCCGCGGCAAGTCTTGTTGACACGCGTCGCGGCAGTGCTTACCGTTTTGCCAATTTCAGGGCTGCTGAATCAGCCGTCCAAAAGTCCAACAAGGTCATCGAAATTTATGGAAAAAAACACTGGGACAACATCGCTAATTCCGAAAATGACGAAATTCGGTAAATGGGCCGTTTTAATTCTGCTGGCATTTATTTTGATCTGGCCGCTTTCGGCGGGACTTTATTGGACGGTTTACAAGGCATACGCATTGCTGGATCCGACCCGATTTCCCGGGTTGGATCAAAACATGCTTGCCCTGCTGAAAAATACACCCCCGGATTCCGATCAGCCTCACAAAGGGGCAGCCCTTTCCGTCGCCTTGAGAAACCGCCTGGAACAAGAGATGAATTCAACCTTTGGCTGGTCCATTAATGATCTGATCATTTCGCCAACCCGCTGGTTGGACAACCGGGCCAACCGACAGCGGGGCACAATTTTTGCCACCCGCATGTTGATCACCCACTTTTCCACCAACCTGGCCAAATACGGCAAGGTGGATGCGGAGAATCAGCACTTGAAGGAAGCTCGGGAACAGTATTTTGCTTTTGCGGCCGAAAGCTGGTGGTTTCCATCCAGCGAAGATCAATACCAAAAAGGCATTGCCCAGCTGAAAAAATATGAGTCTGATCTTGTTCGGGGAAAAGCAGTTTTTAATATGCGCACGGATGACATGTACAACATGCTTGCCTTTATCATCAGCACGCAGTTTTTAGATCAACCGCTGGGACTGCTGGTGCAGTCCAATGATGAGGTTTCCTACAGCGATCTGGACGATCGGATTTATTACACCCAGGGTGTCATTTTAGTGCTCCGAGATTGGTTGCAGACGTTTGTGCACCTCTATCCCGAGATCAAAGAAAAAGGGGGCCAAGAAAATATCCGCATCGCCTTCAAGGAAATGGATCAGGTATGCTCTTTTGATCCGTTGATTGTATTAAGGGGCGACCATGATTCGATTATGGCGGATCATCGCGGCAAGATGGCCCGGTATCTGATTTCCATAAGAGAACGGATTGATGATCTGGCACAATCGATAAAAAGCTGATTGCCGCAATTTCCGCTTTAGAAATAATTGACACCGATTCCGTGGGAAAACAAGGATGTGTTGTCATCAAATCTCACATGCCAGATGACTTTGGCACGATACACTTCGTGGCCGGCTGTACAAGGCGAATTTTCAATCCCGATAAATATTTCTGTTCCAATCTCCGGCGCGAAGTTGGATTCGAAGTACATCCCCCCCCGACTGTAATTAAACATCATACCCTCATGATACCTGCCGGAAGGATAATGCTCGTACATAATCGAAGCCTCGTGGCGGAAACGCTTGTCGGCACGCTGTTCGGGACTGGACTCCATCTGACACCTTCCCCGTGTTTACCTTAGCAAATGAGGTTTTGCGCTCGATCGCAATCGGTCACCGTGCTTCTAGCACAAAGCATGCCTGTTTTTTCAAAGAACTATTAACCGCAATAATTTCAACATGTAGTAAATAATTTCAATCCACATTAAAGTTTAGTGACCCCAACGGGTATGACCTGAATACCACAGATATTGTGAAAGTTTTTTCACAATACTGCGATTTTTTTATGCTGAGCGAATTGAAAATTTAAAGGCTTGAAATCTTTTTAAAGAGTGCAGATGGCGGCAAAAGCAGAAGGCCATATAGGGGGGGACATCGTACAAGGCCCCTCATGGGGCAATGATGAGGGTGATTCACAACGAATCACCCTCAGAGCATTGGGATAACCGTTAGTGCATGCGCTAACGGTTAAATTTGTTATCGTCTTTTACGAGCCAAACTTTAGCATCAAAATGATTCCTGCTCGCTCCGGGCGATAATTTCCTCCTGATGGTCTTTGTCCAGATCGATGAAATAATCGCTGTAGCCGGCGACACGAACCAAAAGATCCCGGTGCTCAGCGGGGGCTTCCTGGGCCTTGCGCAGGGTTTTTGAATCGACGATATTAAACTGGATATGGTGCCCATTGAGTTTGAAATAGGACCGGATCAGATAAACAAGATTTTCGATGCCTTCTTCACCCTCAAGAACGCTGGGTAAAAATCTCTGGTTGAGCAGCGTGCCGCCGGATTTGATCTGATCCATTTTCCCAAGGGATTTTATGACGGCGGTCGGGCCTTTGCGGTCGGCCCCATGGGAGGGGGAGGTGCCGTCGGATATGGGCAGTCCGGCCAGGCGGCCGTTGGCCGAAGCGCCCAGCTTCTTGCCGAAGTAGATATGACAGGTGGTCGAAAGCATATTCAAATGATATGAGGATCCCTTGGTGTTCGGCCGGCCGTCTATAGCATCAAACAGGGAGGCGTAAACCCGCTGCATGATCGCATCGGCATAGACGTCGTCATTTCCGAAAAAGGGGGTTTTGTTGAACAGACGCAGACGCAACGCTTCGTGCCCCTTAAAATTTTCACCCAGCGCCGCCAGCATTTTTTCCAGGCTGATATCTTTTGTTTCGAAAACGTGCTTCTTTATGGCAGACAGGCTGTCGGTTGTCGTACCGATTCCGCAGCACTGGATATAATTGGTGTTGTAGCGCGGTCCGCTGTCATAGTAATCCCGGCCTTTGGTGATGCAGTCCCTGATCAACACGGACAAAAACGGGGCGGGTGCATAGTTTGCATACATGCGTTCGATGTAATTGTTCACCCTGATTTTAAGATCCACGACGTATTGCAGCTGCCGCTCGAAGGCCGCGTAAAGTTCGTCGAAGTTTTGTAGCGTTGCGGCTCTGCCCGTCGTCGGTCCGATTTTATTGCCGGTCAATGGATCGGTGCCGTTGTTCACTGCCAGTTCGAGAATTTTGGGAACATTGAGATACCCGGTTAAAACGTAAGCTTCTTTGCCGAAACAACCGGTTTCGATACAGCCGCTGCAGCCTCCCTGCCGGGCGTCTTCAATGGTCTTGCCGGTGCGCATCTGCTCCATGATGACTTCATCGGTGTTAAACACCGATGGATAGCCGTATCCTTTGCGGATCACGCGACAGGCTTCTTTCAGAAACCGGTTGGGCGTTTTGTGGCTGATCTGGACATTGGCCTGGGGCTGGAGCAGATGCATTTCCTCAATGACCTCCAGCATGATATAGGAAACATCGCTGACGCCGTCGGCACCTTCCCGCTTCAACCCGCCGAGGTTGATATTGGTGAAATCATTATACGTTCCGCTTTCCTGGGCCGTCACGCCGACTTTGGGAGGCGCCGGCTGATTGTTGACCTTGATCCAGAAACACTCGATGAGCTCTTTGGCCGATTCGCGGTCTAGAGTACCGCCGGCAAGGCCTTTTTGATAAAATGGGTCAAGATGCTGATCTAGATGCCCCGGACTCATGGCGTCCCAGCCATTTAACTCCGTGATGGTCCCCAGATGCAAAAACCAATACATCTGAAGCGCTTCCCACAGGTCACGAGGCGCCCGGGCCGGCACTCGGCGACAGGCTGCCGCAATGCGTTCGAGCTCAGCTTTTCGTTGGGGAACGGATTCAGCGGCGGCCATATTTTCCGCCAATTGGGCATGACGCTCGGCAAAAATAATCGCGGCGTCGCAGGAAATGTCCATGGCTTTTAATTCCTCGGCTTTGTCGGCCGCCGTCGGGTCTTTCAGATAGTCAAGCCTTGCCAGGCTTTCGGCTATCTGCTGTTTGAAATCCAGCATGCCCTTTTCGTAAATGATTCCGTCCAGGGCGGTGTGTCCGGGGGCGCGCTGCTCCATAAATTCGGTAAACATACCGGCACCGTAAGCGGCCATCCACTCCGGCGGAATCTGTCTGAAAACCCGGTCGCGCAGGGTGCGGCCCTGCCAGTAGGGAATAACCTCGTTTTGGTAAGTCTCGATGTCTTCATCCGAAACCCGATAGCGGGTCATTTCTCTGGAGTTTAATATCTTTAGATCCGCCACCGAGTGACAGGTCAACTCCGGGAAGGTGGAAACCGCTTTGGGATAGGGTCCGCGTTCTCCGACGATCAGCTCGCAGTTGCCGATATAAATGGTTTTATTTTGGCACAGGCTTTTAAAATTCAAAGCCCTGAGCACCGGCATGGAATATTTCCCGTAATTGTCCTTGTAAAACCGGGTTACCAGCAAAGCGCGCTCAATCGATAGGCTGGGTTGGGCCTCAAAGCTTTCCTGGCGAAGGGTTGCGACTCGCGGGGTCACTGGTTTAGCCTCCTATTTTGACTTCCAAGTTAAAATTTTTTAAAATGCCGGCCACGGATTCGAAATAGTCCCGGCCGGGCGGTTGCACCTCGGCTGCTTTAAACTCAAGTCCGAGGTTTTTATACTTGACCGCGGCTGAATGGTGATAAGGCAAAATATTTATTTGTCTGACGCCCGGCAGCGAAGACACAAATTCACCGGTTCGAACGATGTTTTCCTCATCGGCGTTGATGCCCGGGATAATCGGAAAGCGAACAACGATTTCCTTGCCCAGGAGGCTCAACCGCCGTAAGTTGGCGAGTATTTTTTCATTGGAAACACCGGTGAATTTGCGGTGCTTGTCAGTGTCCATATGCTTTAGATCGTAAAGGAAAAGATCCGTGCGGCGCGCGGCTTCCCTTAGAATTTGGATATCGGCATACCCTGACGTGTCGACTGCGCGGTGAAGGTCCAAATCTCCGCAGGCATCTAAAAGCTCCATCAGAAAAGACGGCTGCATCAACGGCTCCCCGCCGGAAAAAGTAATGCCTCCCCGGGATTCATCATAAAAGACGGTGTCTTTGGTAATTTCCTTCATGACATCATCCACCGACACGGTCCGGCCGATAAATTCGATCGCATCCGCCGGGCACACGCCGGCACAGGTTCGGCACTCCATGCAGTCGGATGGATGCCATTGCATCCCATGCGCCGAAACCCCAATGGCCCCCGCGGGGCAGGCCTGGGCACACTCTTGGCAGCCGATGCAGCGCTCCCGGCGATAAAGGCGCTGAGTGACGCGGGCGATGCTCTCGGGATTATGGCACCACCAACATGAGAGCGGACAACCCTTGAAAAATACCGTTGTTCGGATGCCGGGTCCGTCATGGATGGCAAATTTTTTTATATCAAAAATTTTTCCGGTCTGCATAGCCGATCACGATTTTACCTGGATGCATTTCAAAATAACCGCTGTTGATTTTATTCCATAAAACTTTTTTGATCAACGCGTATTTTCATGATAAAGGTGAAGGACATCTTTACAGGTGCCTAAAGGCTTGAGACCGGCAATATGTTGTCGGGGTTGATTGAAATGGCTTATAAAAGGAATCGAATATGGAGTGTCAAAAGGAAAAAAACCTGGTGTCCTGCAATTGCAGCTATGAGCCGTGTGCGCGCAAAGGCCTTTGCTGTGAATGCATCAGCTACCACCTAAAAAGCCGACAGCTGCCCGGATGCTGCTTCCCTGCCGATGCGGAAAATACCTGGGACAGATCCTTCGAGCACTTTGCCCGATTAGTTAATGAGAAAAGAGTTTAGTGTGTAGTGTTAAGGCGCTCAACAGGGCGAAATCGATAATTTTGTGCCGATGTTGATGAAGGGGTATGAACTAAAATTGAAGCGGACCAATCCGCTTAAAAAATGGCGGACAAGCATAAGCTAATCCGCCTGCGGATCATCGTTTTAAATTGATTAGGACAGCTTAACTTTAGGCATTTGATCTTATGGCTCCCTTAAATAAGACCTTTTTCCATCGCGATACAATCACCGTCGCTCGGGAGCTGCTGGGCACCAGGCTCGTGCGTGAATTCAACGGCACTGTCTTAAGCGGTATGATTACCGAGACCGAAGCCTATTTAGGCACAAACGACAGCGCCAGCCATGCATCCAAAGGTCGCACGCCCCGTAATTCGGTTATGTTCGGGCCGGCCGGCGTTGCCTATGTGTATTTTGTTTACGGCCTGCATTTTATGCTCAACATGGTGACCGAACAGGAAGGAAACCCTTGTGCCGTTTTGATTAGAGCGATTAAACCGATGACTGGTCTGGCGCAGATGGAAGCCTTGCGGGGTAAAAAGGGAAAAGACTTGAGTGATGGTCCGGCCAAACTATGCCAGGCCATGGCCATCGACAAATCACTAAACGGC
>CAYTBC010000006.1:0-53454 GCA_964435765.1 uncultured Desulfosarcina sp. | reverse complement strand
TTTATCAAACCAGACCCATGAATAGTCCATGTTCGCCACCAGGGAAAGATAATCGCCGCCAATCTCCGGAAACGTCCAGGTGCCGTCCAGGCGCCAGGCGGCATCGGCGACGTATCCCCGGCTGCCGATGCCCATCACATAATCTTCATAGTTTCTGGCAGCCATAAAATCAAATTCGGTGGTACCGGCGGCAAAGTGCAACTTTCCGGCCAGGGATGATTGATCCGATGCCACACTATGGGTATCCGGATTGCGTCTCACTACATAAAGACTCTGCAAATCGCCGATTTTTGGCAAAGAAATTTGAAGATTGATCATGTCATCCCCGACTTTGTAGTCGCGATCGATCGCGGTCGGTGGAAAAGGATTAAACAAATCAAAGGGGTTGAAGATAAACCCATTGCCCCAGGTGATGGCCTGCCGGCCAATTTTAATCGAGCCCCATTGCGGCATCAACCCCAGATATAAACGGTCCAGTCGCTGCACCAGAAAGTAGCTGTCTCGGTCAACGACGGTGTCGGTTAAATCCAACAACCGCCGATCATCATTGAGCGGTGTCCCTGCCCAATAGATGCTGGCGGGCAGGTTGGGAAACAGCTCCTTTAGTTCTTTGGTTTTTCGAACGGCATCACCGCCGGCGCCGATTAACTCGTAGGCGATATCGGCGTAAACCGAATCGGTGAAAAACGTATCATTCATGAGGCGGAAATTGAGATTTCCATCCAAATAGGTTCCGGTTCCCACTGGGGCGAATATGGTGTCGTCTTCGACCCGCAGCGCGCGGCCGGTGGTTCTGAAACGCCCTCCGAAATGAGTATCAATATTTTCCCAGAAGGATTTTTGATCGGATAAGGCTGGTAGGGCAGGGGAGTCATCTTCGGTTGACTGGGCGTGAGAAAACATCGCCGCCCAATGAAAAATTAGGACTGCAAGGGTGTATAAGCAAACTCGAAACCAGTTGCCTCTTAAATGATATCCGTACATTCAGTCTGTTAGAAGCGCAGGGTCCATTGTTAGTAGTCCGTTGTCCGTATTTTCAATAAGAAAATATTGAACCGCCAAGGCGCGAAGAGCGCGAAGGCTTTTTGTCCGAATCGGGTACACCAGCCGATAGGGCGTTGGCTGGTGTTACGATTCGAACAAAGGGCTCCATACCCTGCAGGCAAGGGAATTATTATTTAACCTGATCATCCACAATTCCGCCATCCCGGATCAAAACGAGCCGCCTGGCATAATCCATTACCATTTTATCGTGGGTTGAAAAAATAAAGGTTACTTTTTTTTCCTGGTTCATATGCTGCATCATTGTCAGCAGGTCCTCGCCGGTTTTTGAATCCAGGTTGGCTGTGGGCTCATCCGCCAGCACAATGGACGGGTTGGAGACAATTGCCCTGGCCACAGCCACCCGCTGCTGCTGTCCGCCGGACAGTTCAGACGGCCGCCGGCTGTATTTTTCAGATAGACCCACATCATCCAGGATGGCCTTGGCTCTTGCGCGGCGCTCTTTGGCGGGAATGCCCTGAAGCAGCATGACAAACTCGACATTTTCAGCGGCGGACAGAACCGGGATCAGATTGTAGGATTGAAACACAAACCCCACCTTGTGCAATCGCAAAGTTGCCAGCTGCGACTGCGACATCCGGTCAAATGCATTGCCGTCCAGCACGATACTGCCGGAATCCATGGAGTCCAATCCGCCGATCAAGTTTAGCAATGTGGTTTTCCCGGAGCCGGATGGGCCGGCGACGGCCACAAAATCGCCTTTACTGATAAAAAGGTCGATGTCCCGGAGCGCATGAACGTTCACCTGGCCCTGATGGTATGTTTTGTTCACTTTGCGGCATTCAACGATCGTCATTTTTACTCCTATTCCGGAAAAAGAAAAAGCGATGAGTGCTGAGGACTGAGGACTGAGCATTGGCTTTTTTCGTCGTCTGAATGCTCTTTAATTCAGTTCTCGACCCTCGTTATTCAGCGCTCAGTCTGCGTTACTCATTGCTCATTCGTCAGTTCTTGCTACTCAGTCCTGGTCGTGGGGTCTTTTGCAATTAACAGAAATAATCCCTCATATCGCACCAGAGCGGGCTGAAACCTCAGTCAAGTATGCGCCAGCGCCTCCACGGGTGTGAATCGAGCTGCTTTTGCCGCCGGATAGATGCTCACCAGCAAGCCGAGCAGCACGACGACCAGATTGGCGACCATAAAATCAGCGACATCAAAGGCCGGGTAAATGACCCGGGTCATGCCGGCGTATTCTGCACCGGCGGCCAGAGCGGAAAGATCGATACCGCTGCCGGATAAACCATAGATGGACAAAAGCCCCACCAAGTCTCCGAGCAAAACGCCACAGGTTAGAAGCAACACCGACTCGGTTAGAACTTCCCGCAGAATCCACCGGGGTTTCATCCCCAACGCCTTAAGCAGGCCGAACTCACGCATGCGTTCGTAGACAGCCATTAACGTGGTGTTGACAAGGCCAAATCCCATGGCGACGAACACCACCAGGTACCAGATATATAAAAACCCATCGAGTATTTTAAGGTAAGCCGTCTGAAAAGGCATCAGCTCCCGCCAGGTTAAAACTTCGAATTGATCAGGCGGCAGAGCGGCCTTTAATTCATCTCTTAATCCGGGATGATCCTGTTTGCCGGCTAATAAAATCGATATTTCCGATATGCCTTTATTCAGCTTGAGCATTTTCTGAGCGGTTTGACACAATACAAATACAAATTGCTTTTCTGTGGATTCCATGTCTGCAGAAAAAATCCCGACAATGCGGAAGGCCCGTGAAGCTATTTCCCCCCGTGTGTCCTGGGACATCACCACCAATTTGTGACCGAGTTTGGTTTCGAGTTTATCCTCCAAGGCTTTGCCGATGATGATCCCGTTTTCATCGTCTGGCCTAAGGTAGCGGCCGGCGGAAACGGCTGAACCGATAAATGATATTTTGGCTTCGGCTGCCGGATCAATGCCCACCATGGTGACACCGGCAGAGTGGCGCGCATTGCTCACCACTGCATTTACCCGCACCCGACGACTCCAATGGGCATTGCCAGGCAAAAGATTTTTTAAGATTTGCTGTACTGATGATGGATCGGAAATACTGTTGCCGATAGCCGGATCATCGCGATATCCCTGGTGGTGAATCTGGAAGTGTCCGGTGAGCTTGGCAATGCCGTTATTTATCATTCCCGTCGCGATACCCCGCATAAGAGATCCCAGAACAATCATACTCCATACACCGATGATCACAGCTGTCAGAATAATTGCTGTTCGTCGTTTATTTCGCCAGATGTTGCGCCAAGCCAGTTGAACATACATAGGAGATAAGTGCCTAAATTCACTCAAATGTGCTAAAATGTTTAAATTTCTGACATGGTTGAATAGTTGACTGGTTGATTGATTTTCATGATCCGGAATTTCACGTCTGATTATAGAGGCAATGGTGTTCATCAAGCGCAGCGCTCCTCAAGCGAAGCGTGCTAACCTCCCGTATTCCACCTTCCGAATTCTTCAGACCGCCCGCATTGCAGACACCGGGTTCATTTTTCGGACCTTAAGCGCCGGGTAAAGGGCAGCAAAAAAGGTGATGATCAGCACGGCTGCGGGGCCGATTGTAGCGGAGATCCATGAAAGCCTGGGATATATCCGTCCGGTTATGCCGAACTGATTTAAAAGTTCCGACGATCCGGAAATATCGAATCCATGCAGCTGGAAGTATCGTGTAAGCAGGCTGCCGGCCAAAATTCCGGCAGCAATGCCGATGGCAGCCATGGTCATGGATTCAGTAAGCAGGATTTTGGTCAAACGTCCGGGAGTGGTGCCGATTGCCAATAACACTCCGAACTCATTGGTTCTTTCAAAAATCGCCATCAAAAACGTATTTAATATGCTGAATGCAACCACCAGAATCAGAAGAACATAGAAAATAAGACCGCTGACGAGATCCATCTCGATGCTTTGACGCAATCCCGGCATGAGTTCATTCCAGTCCAGTACCACCAGCTGTTGGCTGGTGCCTAAAGACGAAAGCGCGTGCCGGATAGTTTGCTTGATGCGGTCGACATCAGACAGAGAATCGGCAGCGATCACGACTTCATGGGCCATACCGGGCATCGCAAAGACTTCCTGGAATGTCTTGAGGGGAATCTGAAGGGCACTGCGGTCAAACTCGTCAATGCCTGAGCTGAAGATTCCTTTGACCTTTACGACCGTGGCGGCAATCGACCCGTCGCGTCCCTGGCCCAGAATGGTCAACTCATCGCCGATCTTCACGTGCAGGTTTCTGGCCAGCAGGCTGCCCATCAAAGCCTGGTCCGTATCATCGGCGGACAAATATGAGCCCTGACGAACAAGGGATTTCATTCTGGATACTTTTGCTTCCTGCACGGGTTCAATGCCCGTTACCATGGCACCGTAAGTGCGTTTCGCAGAGGAGACCAACGCAAAAGCCTGTCCGCGAAACGTAAAGGATTTAATCCGGGGGATACCTTCCAGAATGGCGCCGATTTTTTCAAGATTTGAGACGACGTACCGCATATCTTTATTTTCGCTAAATTCGGATGCCTGGATTTGCAGGTGCCCGGTTTGAATTTTGACTGCCGTGTTGATCATCGTCTCATAGCTGCCGAATTGAAAGGACAGCATAAATACCAGAAGCAGACTGGCAAAGGCAATGGCACTGATGGTCAGGATAGTGCGCCGGGTGTTGCGCCAAATGTTGCGCCAGGCCATTTTTGCATCAATCGACAAAACCTTATCTCCTGAGCTTTCGCAGACTGGTTTGGGAAAACAAGCTGTCGGGCAAGGTTGATTTAAATTCCAGGGAAGTGTAAGTCAGTTCAGTATACTTACCCGGTTCATCAGACGAATTCATGCGCCAGACTTTGGGATACAATTTCCCGCCCAGCAATTGAATTTCAAGGGTCGTCAGGGCCTTAACCGGCTGAAGGTCTTCGTCATAAAATTCCTCGCGCAGCCAGATCAGATCATCCCGGATTTTGAGTTTTTGCATGCCCCAAACCACCGGCGCATTTGGTTTCGGTACTGATTTGATCAGATAGACCGTTCTGCCGTCTTGAGTTTCGGTTCGTTCAATCGAATGTATATAATCGGTGAGCAAGCTTTCGCTTTTGGCCAGATCATTATTGGAAAAATCCGATCCCATCCAGGACTGGGACATCATCGAAGGCGGCACTTTAATGATCCGGTTGATCTTGGGGTTATACATCCACATTTCCCCGCCTCGTTTGAGCGTGCCGTTGCCGTGGTCCTTGGGCGGAGACTCGATGTAAAATAAGCTGTCCTTTTGACCCCGGGTCCAGGCTTTAATCGTCATTTGCCGTTCCCAGTCAGGCCGATGAATCGTCATCATCACCGTTGCGACGGATGCTTTCCCGCGCATATAATTAAAACTTTGTTCAACGAGAGCATGCGCATCTGCGCCGTATGCTCCTGGATTGTTCAGAAGCATCAGCAAAGAGACGAGTCCGATCTTAAACTTAATAATGTTCTCCATGAGGCCACCTGATTTCGGTTCAGTTTTTATTCATCCTTTAACATTCTTTGGTTGATAGTCCTCGAATGACGACTGATAAAAAGTTCCTTGCAGTGCTCAATGGATCAAAATCTTTATCAAACCAGGCCTGAAGAAATAGGGCATCCCAAGCACCCACCAGAGCGGCTGCCACAGATTCAGGATCTATATCCGACCGGAATTCACCGCCTCTGATGCCTTCATCAATCAATGCTTTAACGATGCCTCTGAATTCCTGATACATGCTGCGAAAGCTGGCTTTGAAACGATCCTGCATATGAGATGAAGCGGAGGCCGCCCAGAATTCCATGGTCAGGGTAAATACATCCTCAATTTCCTGCCACATCCCCATGAGTGATTCAGACAGGGTCTCCAGTCGATTGGCTGCTGATTCTCCCAGAACGGCAATATTGACCCTGACGGCGCTTCTGGTTTGAATCTTAAACCACTCGAATACGGCGAAAAATAGCTCTTCTTTACTGGCAAAATACTCATATATGGTGCCTTTTCCAATTTCGGCTCGAGCCGCAATGTCCGCGATGGTTGCGCTGGCATAACCCTTCTGAGCAAAGACCATCACTGCGGCTTGGGTAATACGGCTTTTTTTATCGGCTGCGTTTTGATAAGTTGACTTCAAGGTGGTCATCTCCTTCATTGAAAACTTTCCGGTTAATAGTTTAAGTATTTAAAGATACGTGCATAAATACAGGAAATGGCTATATGAGAATCTGCTTGACTGACCGGTCGGTCAGATAATATCCAAATCCAAAAAGATTTGTCAACAAATAAATTACTTCAATTCACGCAGTTTGCCATTGATACACTCCCGTAAAGTCGCTTAAAAAAGCCATTCTAATAGTCAGCGGGGAAGGCACGGCGGTTTATATTCCCGAATTTTTTAATTGCCCAAGCGCGCCATATTATATATAAAGTGAAAGCTTAAAAACGGCTGCTCTCGAGATGCACAGAGCCGAAGCCGTCCGACAGAACTGGGGGAAACATCTTGAAAGTCGATATGCCCTTAAATTACAGCAGCGAGGTAAAAATAGCCGGGTTAATGAATAAAGGTGTTAAAGTACCCAATCCGGCGAGCGTTGAGATCGGGGATGAAGTCCACATCAACCGGATCTCCGGCAACGGGGTTGTGATTTATTCCGGCTGTAAAATATTTGGCGCCGACACATTGATCCTGGCCGGAACCAAGTTGGGATATGAGGCGCCGGTCACGGTTGACAACTGCCAGATCGGAGTTGACGTCGAACTCAAGGGAGGATATTTCAACCAATCGGTATTTTTAGAAAAAACAAAACTTGGTATGGATTCCCACGTTCGCGAAGCCACCATTCTCGAAGAGCAGGCCAGCATCGCCCATACCGTTGCTTTAAAGCACACCATCCTCTTTCCATTTGTCACGTTGGGAAGTTTGATCAATTTTTGTGACTGCCTGATGGCCGGCGGCACAAGCCGCAAAAACCACAGTGAAGTCGGAAGCTCCTTTATTCATTTTAATTTCACGCCCAGCCAGGATAAAGCAACCGCCTCCTTAATCGGCGATGTGGCCAGGGGGGTGATGTTGAATCAGAGACCGATTTTTTTAGGCGGGCAAGGCGGTCTGGTGGGGCCGTGCCGGTTGGGATTCGGCATCACAACGGCAGCCGGCGCCATTGTGCGCAAAGATGAATTAAGATCGGAGCGGCTCATCATGGGCGACGCCGGAAAGGGGGGTAATGTTGCCTTCACGCCGGGCAGGTTCCGCAACGACAAAAGAGTCGTCATCAACAATATAATCTATATTGCCAATCTGATTGCGTTAAAGCAGTGGTATGCTCAGGTGCGCAGTTTGTTTTTATCCGATATCTTTCCTCAAGCGCTTCTAAACGGTCTGCAGGATAAAATTAAAATGGCTCTTGCGGAAAGGATCAATCGGCTGGAAGCGGTTTGTCTAAAAAACCCGGAAGCCGGCCGGGGAGATGAAACCTCCACTTCCGCAAAACAGGACCGGGAGCTTTTTGAGCACTGGTCCGATTTGAAAGCATGTTTGACAGCCCAGCAGGCCAACGGAGGAGCCGCAGAACTGAGGGATCCTTTTCTTGAAAGCGTCCGCCAGGGCATTTCTGCATACGGCAAAGATTATATTTCCGTCATTCAGGGGCTTGATCCGGCGGATTCCGCTCAGGGTACCCGGTGGCTGCAGGGAATCATCGATGATATGATGATCCTGGCCCAAAAAATTATTCCTTTATTTTTTTAGAACCACAAATAAAAATTGACACCATGAAAAAACTTTTCGGAACAGACGGCATTCGCGGGGTGGCCAATGAGTATCCGATGACCGTCGAAATGGCAGTGCACACCGGAAGGGCGGTCGTCTCATTTTTCCGGCAGGCCGCAGAAGATCCCTGTATCATCGTGGGGCGGGATACACGCTTATCCGGCGACATGCTGGAATCCGCCATTGTTGCCGGCATCTGTTCGTCCGGCGCAAACGCGCACCTGACAGGTGTATTGCCGACCCCCGGGGTGGCATTTACGACATCTTCATTGAAGGCCGATGCCGGGGTCGTAATTTCAGCGTCACACAACCCGTATTTTGACAACGGAATTAAGCTTTTCAATGGGCACGGACGCAAACTGAGCGATCAGGATGAAGCAGAAATTGAAAAACGGATCCTGGACGACGCCCTCTGTGCGCAGAAACGCGCTGCTCGCAAGGTGGGTACTGTTCACAATTTGTATCAGGCCGGGGCTGATTACCGCACGTTTCTTAAAAGCACCCTGCCGGCCGAAGAGCCGTTTAAGGGGTTGAAAATCGCTTTGGATTGTTCCAACGGCGCCACCTTCCGGATTGCCCCGGAGTTGTTCGCAGAACTCGGCGCCGATGTTATACCACTGTCGATTCAGCCCGACGGCACCAATATTAATGATCACTGCGGTTCCGAACATCCGGAAAGATTGATTGAAGCGGTGGTTGAAAAAAATGCGGATGTCGGTCTTGCTTTTGACGGCGATGGTGACCGGCTGATTGCTGTGGATGAAACGGGCAAGATTCTATCCGGCGATCACATCCTGGCGATTTGTGCCAAGGCGCTGAAGCAAAAGGGCGCGTTGAAAAACAATATTGTCATCAGCACTGTGATGAGCAATATGGGCCTTGGGGTCGCTCTGGGACGACTGGGGATTGCACACAAAGTGTCGCCGGTTGGCGATCGTTATGTCGTGGAGCACATGGTCGCCTCGGGAGCCGTGCTCGGGGGGGAAGATTCGGGGCACATGATATTTTTCGATCACCACCCCACCGGCGATGGGATGTTGACAGCCTTAAAACTTATCCAAGCCATGTTGTCCGAAAAAAAACCTTTGTCGGAATTAAGTTCAATTATGACGGCCTATCCCCAGGTTCTCGTCAATGTAAAAGTTAATGCCAAGCCGAATATCCAAACGGTACCGCAGATCATGGATGCAATTCGAGCGGTTGAATCTAAATTAGAGGACAAGGGCAGGGTGTTGGTGCGATATTCAGGTACCCAGCCGCTTTGCCGGGTTATGGTGGAAGGACCCGATGAAAGTGAAGCACGAAGTTATTGCCAGCAACTATCTGAAGTTATAAAGGATAGTCTTGGGAATGACCGGAAGGAAAACGGGGAAGCGGAAACCCGCTGATCGGAGACCCGGAAGGCCGTGGAACGGGAGTTCAAATGTTGTACATTCGGTGAATGGGTGAGGCGGATTGCCGGTCCCCATTCACCGTTTTAACATTATGCGGTATTATCTGCGATTGCCTAAAATTCTCAGCAGCATTAAAAAAAGGTTGATAAAATCCAGGTATAATTTTAAAGCGCCTAAAATCGCTCCTTTTCGGATTACCGCAGCATCGAGGCCATCGGGCTGGGTTTGGGCCATGGTTTTAAGGTGCTGGGTGTCATAGGCTGTCAGGCCGATAAACACGAGAACGCCGATATAGCTTATAATCATGGTCATCGCTGAGCTTTGAATAAACATGTTGACCAGCGTAGCGATGATAATGCCGATAAGCCCCATGAACATGAAGCCGCCCAATGAGGTTAAATCGCGCTTGGTCATCCAGCCGTACAGGCTGCAGGTTACAAAGGTGGCGGCACAGACGAAGAACGTTGAAACGATGGACGCACCGGTGTAAGCCAAAAAGATAATTGAAAGGGTTGCGCCATTTAAAGCCGCATAAATTACAAACATTGCGGTTGCGGTTGAGGCTTGCATTTTCTGAACTCTAGCGCTAAGGATGAATACCAGCGCGAGTTCACCAATTATTAATCCGTAAAACAGCATGGTTGGGCGCAGCTGATTCCCGACGACCTGAAAAAGCAGTCCCAGCGCACTCTGATTGTTGGCCACGTAGTAGGCTGTAAATCCCGTGAGTGCCAGGCCGATTGCCATCCAGTTGTACACGCTGCGAACAAAATCGTTGACCCGCACCTGAACCTGAGTCTGGGTCTGTTTAATAGGTACTGATTCCATTGTTACCTCCTGAAAAAATTATGTTTAATTACAGGGCCTTTTGTTCTTTTCGATTTTATGCCTTAAATATAACACAACCATTTTCTTTTTCAAGAACAAGAATGTATATACCCGATGAAACCGGAACAAATGTACCAGGAACTCAAGGATCTGGCTGAAAAATTGGAAATCACTGTTTCCGAACAGAATCTGCGTATTGCCGGCATAAAAGTTAAAAGTGGTTTATGCAAGGTCCGGGGCAAGAACATGATTATTATGGATAAACACAAATCGCTCCATAAAAGAATCAAAATCCTGGCATCGCATTTGGCGCAAATACCCCACGAAAATGTTTTTATAGTGCCGGCAGTTCGGGAATTATTGGAAAAGCACAGTCCTTCATCCGAAAATTAGAATTGAGAACTTATTTCCGATTTTTCAAAAACAAAAAAGATGCCAAAAAGAGGCGGGGTCGCATCCGGTCGTCGATCGGATGCCCGGTTTCTGCAAGTTTACTAAAAAGTTTACATAATATATCTTATCGGACGTTAATAAAACTATCGAAGTTTAGGCTCCAATTCCGCGATGCTCGTAAACCATCAGCCATCATCAAATAATATCGGCGGCCAAGACCGTAAAGTATATTCGGTTTCCGAATTAAATGCCGGCATCAAAAGCCTGATTGAGGAAAACTTTCCGTTTGTCTGGATTTTCGGTGAAGTTTCCAATTTTCGCATCCCGACTTCCGGCCATTATTATTTTACTCTAAAAGACAGCGCCTCCCAGATGAGCGCGGTCATGTTTCGCGGACAGCAACGCCACCTGAAATTTGAACCTGAGGACGGCATGAGTGTCACCGGTATGGGACGACTCAGTGTTTATGAACCCCGCGGAACCTATCAAATTATTCTTGAATACTTGGAACCTTCGGGCATCGGCGCCCTGCAGATTGCTTTTGAAAAGCTCAAACGGCGTCTGGCTGAAGAAGGCTTTTTCGATGCTCAACATAAATTGCCGCTGCCTTTTTTACCAAAAACCATCAGCATCATAACCTCGCCGACCGGTGCGGTCGTCCATGATATCATTAAAATCGTCAGCCGGCGCTTTCCCAATGTGCATATTCAGATAATTCCGGTAAAAGTCCAGGGGCAAGGCGCCGCAGAACAGATTGTGGGTGCTTTTGAGTTGCTCAATTCGAGGGATGAAGCCGATGTGGCCATTCTGGCCCGGGGCGGCGGATCTTTGGAAGACCTGCAGGCTTTTAACACCGAAGCGGTGGCCCGGGCAATTCACGCCTCCCGTATTCCGGTTGTATCCGCCGTCGGCCACGAAACCGACTATACCATAGCCGATTTTGCCGCTGATCTTCGGGCACCGACACCTTCGGCTGCTGCCGAGCTGGTAGTTCCCCAAAAGTCCGAGCTTGAGCGCCGCTGCCATGATGGGGTGCTGCGTTTACATAAAATAATATCACATTATTTCATATCGTTAAGATCAAGGACAAATGAAATTTCCAAACGTTTAATTGATCCGCGCCGAAAACTTGAAGATCATCGCCTGCATCTGGACGATCTCCTGGCACGTTTGAATCGGGTGGTTTCTGTGCGAATTCATCGTGAGCGTGAATACCTTGACTTCTGGAAAGACCGGCTCGGCGCCAATCACCCCCGTCTACGAATTTCAGAAATTAAAAAACAACTTAAACAAACACATTCAAACCTATTTAAATCATTAATAATATATAATCATTCAAAAAAAATTAAAATTCGAGAGCTTAAGGCCAAAATCGAAGCTTTGAACCCCCTTGCAATTCTATCCCGGGGATACAGTGTAACCCGCACCATTCCTGATGCATTGGTGGTCAAAGATTCAGAGCACATAGCGCTGGATCAGAATTTGGAGGTTATACTGGCCCACGGCCGTTTGCTTTGTCGGGTCGAAAGAAAGACAACCAATGGCAAAAAAGACATTTGAACAGGCAATGAAACAACTCGAGCAGATCGTACAGGAACTGGAATCCGGCGATATGCCGCTCGAATTAGCCATAAAAAAATTTGAAGAGGGCATTCAACTCTCCAGATTTTGTACAGAAAAGTTGGACGAATCTGAAAAAAGAATTACAATTTTGGTGCAGGACGCGGCCGGCAACATATCCGACATGCCTTTTGCGGCGCCAAATGATAATTCTAGTGCCGACGATGAAAAATAGTCGACCGACCTTCTGCTGAACAAACTGACAACTAAATGCATTTTTCGAAAAGAGGCCCCGCTAATTAGATAATGTTTACGATAGAAAATTTCATTAAACAAAAAAATAAGATAATTAACGATAAGTTAGAGAATATGCTGCAAAATTTGCAGCTTGGCGGCACAATTATCGAAGCCATGAAATATTCGTTGATGGCCGGCGGCAAACGCATCCGGCCGGTTTTGTGCCTGGCTGCGGCGGAGTCTGTTGGGGGAAAGCAGGATGATGTGTTGACGGCAGCCTGTGCCATTGAGATGGTCCACACCTACTCGCTCATTCACGACGATTTGCCCGCCATGGATGACGATGCGTTGCGCCGCGGGAAACCCACCTGCCACGTTGCCTTTGATGAAGCCACCGCCATCCTGGCCGGCGATGCATTGTTGACGCTTGCTTTTGAGGTTCTTTCGTCGGTACCGATGCCAGACGGAAATCACGCCGTCAAATGGCTGCAAGTCATTCGAAAAATTTCCGCTGCCGCCGGCTATCAGGGCATGATTCAGGGACAGATGCTGGATATCGCCGCTGAGGGCCGCAAATTGACGATCGACGAGCTCGCCACCATGCATGCGTTAAAAACCGGGGCGCTGATCCAGGCCTCTTTGCATTGCGGCGCATTGCTTGCCGGCGCCAAGAATTCTCAAATGGCGGATCTTGAGACCTATGCCCGCAACATCGGACTTGCTTTTCAGGTAGCAGACGACATATTAAATGTCGAAGGCAACCCGGCCGTGATGGGCAAGGCTGTCGGTACCGACCGGCTGCGCGCCAAAAGCACCTACCCTTCGATTCTCGGGCTGGAAGCCTCGAAGCATTTTTCGCAGAAGCTTGTGGGCCAAGCATTGCAAGCAATCGAAACATTTGATAAAAATGCTGATCCGTTGCGTGCCCTGGCGACGTATATCATTGAAAGAAAAAAATAAAAAAATTTCCCAGAATGGAGTTTGTCGAACCTTGAGTCTTTTAGAAAATATCAATTCACCGGCTGATTTGAAAAAGCTTTCAAGAAAAGAGCTCCCGGACCTGGCCGATGAAATTCGTCAATTTATCGTTAATGTCGTCTCCAAAACCGGCGGTCATCTGGCCTCAAGTCTCGGTGTCGTCGAACTGACGATTGCCATCCACTATGTATTTGATACGCCGAAAGATAAACTCATCTGGGATGTCGGACACCAGGCTTATGCGCACAAGCTGCTGACCGGGAGGCGCGACCAATTTCATACCCTGCGACAGCACCATGGAATTGCAGGTTTTACGCGCCTTGGTGAAAGCCCATATGATACGATATCCACCGGACACAGCAGCACATCCATATCGGCGGGTCTGGGAGTGGCGCATGCCAAATACCTTAAAAATGAAAAATCCAAAGTTATTGCCGTCATCGGAGATGGTTCGATGACGGCCGGCATCGCTTATGAAGGGCTCAATCAGGCGGGCGACAAATTCAAAAATCGCCAACTCATTGTGATACTCAATGACAATGACATGTCCATATCGCGCAATGTGGGCGCCCTATCCTCTTTTCTGAGTCGAACCTTTTCCGCGAAGCGGCTTCAGGACGCAAGAAAAGAGCTTGGAGATTTTCTGAAATCATTGCCTAAATTCGGCGATGACATTTATCAGTTTGCCAAGCGCACCGAAGAATCCTTCAAGGCTTTCACCACCCCGGGGATGCTGTTTGAAGCCTTTAATTTTGACTACTTTGGACCGATTAACGGCCACAAGCTCAATCATTTAATTGATATTCTAAACAATATAAAATATTTAAAGGATCCGGTCCTGCTGCATGTCACAACCCAAAAAGGAAAAGGCTATCTTCCTGCGGAAAAAAATCCTGTCTATTTCCACGGCTGCGGCTGCTTCGAAGTTGAAACCGGCCAATGTTTGGATCCAGTGAACCCGCTGCCGACCTACACCGAGATTTTCGGTAAAACCCTGGTTGAAATGGCTGCAAAAGACGAACGAATTGTCGCTGTCACCGCGGCTATGCCCGAAGGCACCGGTCTGACAAAATTCGCTGAGACCTATCCGGATCGTTTTTTTGATGTGGGCATTGCCGAGCAGCACGGCGTCACCTTTGCCGCCGGCCTGGCCACCGAAGGCCTCAAGCCGGTGGTGGCTATTTATTCCACGTTCCTGCAGCGGGCTTATGACCAGCTTCTGCACGATGTTTGCCTGGATCGTCTTCCGGTGATTTTTGCACTTGACCGGGGCGGCATTGTCGGCGAAGACGGATCGACGCATCACGGGTTGTTTGATCTCTCCTATCTGAGATGTCTGCCCAACATGGTCATTATGGCACCTGCAGATGAAAATGAATTGCGGCGTATGTTGGCTACCGCCCTGCAGCACGATGGGCCCATTGCGTTTCGATATCCGCGAGGATCTGCGACGGGTGTCCCGCTGGACAAAACCATCAAACCCTTGCCTTTGGGAAAAGGAAAGGTTCTGACTGAAGGCGACGATGTGTTGATCCTTGCCATCGGCAAACCTGTTGGTGATGCTCTCAAAGCCTATGAAACCCTAAAAAAACAAGGAATATCCGCCACTGTTGTCAATTGCCGGTTTGTTAAGCCTCTGGATGTTGATTTAATCTGCTCGCTGGTGAAAAAAAATCCGCGGGTCATCACCGTTGAAGAAAATGTGCTCAACGCCGGGTTTGGCAGCGCTGTGCTGGAGGTCTTAAACGATAAGGGCATCACCGGCTACAAGGTCGAACGTATCGGTATTGGAGATATTTTTGTCGAACATGGGCCGCAGCAACTGCTGCGATCTCTGTACGGTATGGACGCACCCGCCATTGTGAAGGCTGCCGAGCGCCTGATGCATGCGAAATAAACTTGGACAAGAGAGAATATCTAAATACTCCGCCTTGGCGAAGCCACAAAGCCCGCTAAAATAATAACTAGGCCTCATTTGTCTGCAACCAAACAAAGACTTGATCGAATGCTTGTTGAAAGCGGTTTTGCCCCGAGCCGTCAACGGGCACAAGCCATGATTATGGCCGGCAAGATATATGTCAATGATCTTCCGGTGGACAAGGCGGGGTTTCTCGTTTCCCAAAACGATAACATTGAGTTGAAAGGCACAGATCAACCCTACGTCAGCCGGGGTGGGTTAAAACTCGAAGCGGCCCTGGAAATATTTAAGCTGCAACCTGACGGCTGGATCTGTCTCGATGTCGGTGCCTCCACGGGCGGTTTTACCGATTGCCTGCTGCAGCATGGCGCTGCGCGCGTTTATGCAGTTGATGTCGGTTACGGCCAACTGGCCTGGAAACTGAGGCAGGACCCGCGCGTCGTGGCTATCGAACGCACGAATATCCGCTACCTGACGCCCGAGGCGATCCCCGAGCCGGCTGATTTAGCAACCATCGATGTCTCTTTTATCTCCCTTAAAATTGTCGTTCCCACAGTCAATGCCTTTCTGAAAGAGGATGCCTGCATTCTGGCATTGATAAAACCTCAGTTTGAAGTCGGTAAAGGTCGGGTGGGAAAAGGCGGTGTTGTCAGAGATGCAAACGACCATACGCGCGTTGTTCAAGACCTTTCCGCATTTTTTGTCCAAACAGGCTTTGTTTGCGAAGGGGTCATACCTTCCCCGATTTTGGGTCCCAAAGGAAATCGCGAATTTTTTGTTTTGCTTCATTTATAAGCCAACGACCCAGCTGGTGAGATTTGCCGATGATGACCACCTCAAAGGCCTGCGAATTCAGACAGAACAGAGCCAAGTGTGATCATCGTATGTTATTAAAAAAATATAAAGGCAAACTTTTGCCGGAAATACTTACAATGCAGCCAAAATTCTTTATAAAAATCAGCGGCTACCAACAGAGTGTGGCCCTGGCCCTTTCCAGGGGCCTCCCTCATACCCACAGCTCTGCTGGTGGACGCTGATTTTTTTGGGCTTGCTTTTTCTCAGTTTAACAGTTAGAGATGTCATTCTAAAAAAAATCCAAGCGACTGCATCATTCAAGGAAGAGAGGAGTTTATATGAGTGAAAAAATTGAAAGTTTAAGAAATATCGCCCTGGTTGCTCATTCTGGAGCAGGAAAAACCTCGCTTGCAGAAGCCATGTTATACAACGGCGGGTCCATCAAACGTCAGGGCCGGGTGGAAGATGGCAACACGGCGATGGATTTTGAGCCGGAAGAACTCAAACGAACTTCTAGTATCAGCTCCGGGTTCCATCAATATGAATGGAAAAAGCACACGGTCACCCTTATTGACACCCCTGGTGATCAGAATTTTTTTTCAGACACCCTGATTTGTCAGCAAGGAGCTGACGGCGTTGTGGTCGTAATTGATGCTGTGGATGGCATAAAAGTTCAAACCGAAAGAGCCTGGGAGTTCGCCAAAGACTTCAATCAGCCGTGTGTGATTTTCATCAACAAACTCGATCGTGAACGGGCTGATTTTTCCCGTGCTTTTCAGGAAGCTGCCGAGATATTTGATCCCAAACCGATTATTTTACAGCTTCCCATGGGTGCTGAAGCGGATTTCAAAGGCGTTGTCGATTTGATCAGCGGCAAAGCTTACATTTATGATGGCGACGGTAAAGCCAAAAAAAGCGAAATCCCGGCCGACATGCAGGAACAATATGAAAGCGAGAGAGAAAACCTGATTGAAAATATAGCCGAGGCGGATGATGAACTCATTGAGCGGTATTTGGAAGGTGAAGAGATCAGCGAGGAGGATTTAAGGGCGGCGCTGCGAAAAGGGACCCTGGCGCACACATTTGTCCCGGTGGCGTGCGGTTCCGCTACTCAAAATATCGGAATTGATCTTTTAGCAAACCTGATCGTGGATGCCCTGCCCACTCCCATCGATCGCGGCCCAAGACTCGGCACCGATCCTGCTTCGGGCAGCGAAGTCGAGCGGGCACCGGACCCGGAGGCGCCTTTTTCCGGTTTTGTGATCAAAACCCTTGCAGATCCTTATGCCGGTCGGTTGACTATTTTCAGAGTTGTATCCGGGACGATTGGAGCCGACGGCACTTTCTACAATGCCAGCAAAGAAGCAAGGGAACGCTTTAACCAACTGCTGACCATTACCGGCAAGGAGCAAAAACCCGCAACTGGCGCCGGACCCGGCTCCATTGTGGCCGTGGCAAAACTAAAAGAAACCCTGACCGGCCATACGTTGTGCGATGAAAATGCTAAGATTGTATATAAATGCGTCGATCCCCTGCCCTCTTTAATGTCATTTGCGATTTCCGCCAAATCCAAGGGCGACGAGGATAAGATTTTCATTTCGCTGTCCAAACTGTTGGAGGAGGACCCCTCCCTGAAGTTGGATCGGCTTGCAGAAACCAAAGAAATCTTACTTTCGGGTCTGGGGCAAATCCATATCGAAACCACGGTCGAAAAGCTCAAACGAAAATTCAACGTCGAAGCGGTGCTGAACACCCCCAAAGTTCCTTATCGCGAAACCATTAAAAAGAAGGTCAGAGTTCAAGGCCGGCATAAGAAACAAACCGGTGGCCACGGCCAGTTTGGTGACTGCTGGATTCAGCTCGAACCGCTGCCGCGCGGAAAAGGCTTTGAATTTGTCGATGCCGTCGTCGGTGGTGTGATCCCCAGAACTTATATTCCGGCCGTTGAAAAGGGTGTGATCGAAGCTTCTCAAAAGGGCGTTCTGGCAGGATTTCCGTGTGTCGATTTTAAAGTCACACTGGACGACGGATCTTATCATGCGGTGGATTCATCTGAAATGGCCTTTAAAATTGCAGGTTCACTGGCGTATAAAAAAGCCGCTGAAGAAGCTCAACCTGTTCTGCTGGAGCCCATCATGAATGTGACCATCACAACCCCTGAAGATTTCATGGGGGATATCATGGGGGACCTCAACGGCAGACGCGGCAGGGTTCTGGGAATGGACAGTGCCGGAAAGAACCAGGTGATTAAGGCGAACGTGCCGATGGCCGAATTTTTGACCTACGCACCGGACCTCAGATCCATGACGGGCGGTCGTGGGATCTACACCATGGAATTCTCCCATTATGACGAGGTGCCGGCGCATATCGCCGAAAAGATCGTTGAAGAAGTCAACAAAAGCAAAGAATAAGGCAGCATTCTGAGGTCTTAAACTGCGTTGTTCCTCTGGGCCATTTCACAGAGAGGTATTGTGGAATACCGGGTTTGTGGGAGCGGCTTTCAGCCGCGATTACGGCCGCTCCCACCGCCGAAATCGGCTAAATTAACATTAAAGCACCTCTGAATTTCTGCCCATTAGATTCCCTGATCCTCTGAAAAATCCAAGCCTAAAAATAGTCTGAAATCATAGATATCTGAATTTTTAGGTAACAATTCCCGCATCAAGGCAATTGTGGTATTTTGATCTCAAACTTTATTGCGGATTATTCTCCTGCAAAATTAAGATCATCACTCCAAAATTTATTGAATATTGGCGGAATTCTATCATTTTAATGTTGCATGTTTGTCGAATATAAAGCCGATTAAAATTAAGAGCCAAGAATTGACTGGCATTTCGGCACTTCAAATAGCAATGACCCTATTCCTTAAACCTTCATTCTTCAATCTTCAATTTTCAATCCTCGGGCGACTCCGCAGTGTTTTATGACCTGTTCATCCAGCATACGGTCCAGGCCGCCCTGCTCCGACGGGATCAGTCCCAGAGATTGCTGCCAGACCTCATCATCCTCCATACAAAAATATATGAAAACCTGGGGTGCGAGTTTGCGAATGCAGGCAATTATTTTTTTATAGATTTCAATGCGCAGCGGCTTAAAGTATCGAATTTTACCATCGAGACCCGTTACCGTTTCACCATAGATAATTTTTGAGTCCGGAAAACGTTTCTGAATAATCGGCTTAAGCGACGGCATAAAGCGAAAGGTCCCCAAGCTGACCCATACGATGCTGTCCGGCGATACCGAGGAGAATATCTTTTTTACAACCCTTTCATAATCGTTTTCGCAGCCGTCATAAATTACGATGGGATCAAAATGGAAAGCCAGCCGATATCCCCAGGATTCGCATTTCACCGCCGCTTCAAGTCTGGCCGATAGGGATGCCGTGCGCCGTTCTTCTTCTGCAATAATCCGGGGGGTGTTGACCGACCACGCAACAATGGTCTTACGATTGTGCGGCAGATGCTGCAACCCGTCAATCGCGGTCGTTTTTGTTTTCAGTTCCAATACCGCCTGCTTTTGAGCCGCAAATGCGGAAACCAGTTTCTTGCCGGCACCGGTCCACAACTCCCAGATTAAACTGTCGGTGAACTCGCCGGTTCCGATTCGATGGATTTCCTTGCTTGTAAAGATTAATTCAAGCTCCTTGAACAGATCGTCATGATTAACAAAATACTGGAGCAACGGCGGGTGAAAATATGACTGCAGGATACAATAAGAGCAATCCATGTGGCAAAATGTTGCGAAGTGCAGAATCTCGTAGCCACAGCAATTATAGGAGCGGGTGCCCGGACATTTTTTCAAAAAAGCCCCTCGGTTGCGGGTCAGCAAAAGGACTGTTTTCCCTTTTTGGATAGGGTCCGGCGCGGCGGCAAGGCGATCATACACTTCCTGAGTGTCGGCGATGACTTCATACGGCAGGTCAAGGCGACCCTTGATCGCACGCACCTCAGGGTGATCGACGACCAGCTGATCAATGTAAAGCTCTCGAATTGGCATTAGGGTTATTTGGCGACACCGCGGGCAAATATTTCGAACGCCGTGTCAAGCGTTTGTTTTAAAAAATTTTTCTGATCATCAATCATGCGTTTGCTCTCCTCCCAGAGAACAACACCGGTGAATAAAGACCAGACAATGTCTGCAATGGCGTTGGGATGCTTGTCCTGGCCGAAATCTTCTCTAAATATCTGGGCCAGTACATTGAGAGAATTGCGGGATAATTCCGTGATATTTTCGAGGACCGGGGAAGATAAATTTTTGAGGGTTTCACTGGATTGAAGATGAAACATATTAATCAGGATCATAGGGTCAAATTGATAAACATCATAAAAAGCATCTTTGATGGCGGTGATCTTTTCCCGGGGTTCAATACCTTTCTCTTTTTTGACATCCTCCAGCCGGATGTTCAGATATTGCAGTATCCGCAAAGAAAGGGAGGCGTATAATTCATCTTTGTTTCTAAAATAAAGATATAGCGTGCCGGGGCTGAGCTCGGCTTCCCGGGCAATGTCCTCCATGGTGGACTTTGCAAACCCCTTCTCAGAAAACACCCGTTTGGCAGCCACAATGATTTGCTGGCGTCGTCTCTCACGCTCCCGTTTTTTTCTTTCTTGAATTCCCATATTCCTCTGAAGACAATCTATTTAATTAAATTGATTACAAACAATGCAATCTATTTGTCAAGTGCAATTTTGTTCATTTTATTGTGCGGAGTTGATTTGCTGCCGAATCTGGCACTTTATTGATCGGCGGCCGGCAAAAGAGTTGTCTGCTGGAAGGTTGGATGTGACGGCTGCACCTCAAAGTGGCCTCCCCGAGCGCGCATCCTATTCAGCCAGGATTTTTTTTAAACTGGGATGATTAATAATTTGGCTTAATTTTTTGTGCTGTTCTTTGAGGTGGGCCAGATTGGAAAAACTCAAATTCAGAGTGTAAGTAGTTCCTTCAAACTCTCTGGGCGGAATAAGTTTGATGTCACTGCCGAGTTTTAAATTTTTGCAGTGCAAATCATATTTTTTTTCAGCGCTGACAATCCGGGGAAACCGCCGCTGTCGCAGCATAGCACGCAAGTTCCTCCCCTTTTGGCCGCGGTCAAGATCTTCGGCATCGATGATTTCCCGCAATTTCTGATCCTGCAGAACTTGAAAATCCGCAATATTTTCCCGCCGGGAGATCTCCGTGATCAGGGTAATAATTTCCTTTTGTTTGTTGAGGCTTAATTTTAGCTGGTCAAAAAGTCGGGTAAAGGCCTGCGCGTTGTCGGAATCCAGGGTCGCCAATTCGTTGGCCATGGACAAAGAAATTGTGTCCTCCAGGATACTTCGCTGAATCGGTTCCGGCAGCAGGCACAGATCTTTGATTTTGTAGATAACCGCAGGATTGGCCGGTAAGCCGAGCCCCCCTGCAATTTCGGGCAGTTGGTTGCCTGCCCCTAATATGGCGGCCAGCTTGTGCAGCGCACGAGATGTTTCAATCAGATTCAGGGAGCGTTGAAATGCATTGTCCGCAATGGCGAATCGCAGACAATCAAGATCACCATTACCAGGTTCCAGGATGCCGGCGCTGATTGCATGCCAGCCCAGCTTGCGGCAGGCAGCAATCCGGCGAAAGCCGCAGACGATCGTATAAGAACCGCTTTTTTCAATCAACAGCGGAGGGTTTATAAGGCCCTCACGTTGAATGGATTCCTGCAGTTCGGCGACATCTTCGCGCGTGGTGATGCGAAAGGTTTCAATTTGGGTATCGATCTGGGACAGGGGTACGGTTTGATATTGTGCTGGATCCATGAAATACCTGAAACCCAACACTACTGCAGCCCGCAACTATCGCCGGTAAGCTGAGTGAGTGCTTCCAAATATTTTTTGCGCGTATTGAAAATGATGTCTTCCGGCAGCAACGGGGCGGGCGGTTGTTTGTTCCAATCAATGGATATCAAATAATCCCGGAGATACTGCTTGTCGAAACTTCTCTGGGAGCCGCCCGGTTGGTAGGTTTCTTTGGGCCAAAAGCGAGATGAGTCCGGTGTTAATACTTCATCGATGAGAATGAGGTCGTCTCCTACCTTACCGAACTCGAACTTGGTGTCGGCTATGATGATATTTTTCTGATCAGCCATGTCCGCGCCCTTTTGGTATATGGTAAGGCTGAGCTCTTTGACCCTGGCGGCCAAATCGCTGCCGATTCTTCTGACGGTTTCATCAAAGTCTATATTTATATCATGCGCACCAAGCTCCTCTTTGGTTGAGGGGGTAAAAATCGGTTGCGGTAGTTTGTCGGACTCCCGCAGGCCGGAAGGCAGGGCAATCCCGCAGACGGTCTTTGAATCCTGATAGGATTTCCATCCCGAACCGGATATATATCCTCTGACCACGCATTCGATCGGCAGCGGTTCCGTCTTTTTCACCAGCATGCTCCGTCCGCGCAGGATCTCCGCATAGGGGTTGCAAACCGCGGGATACTCACTGACATCGGCCGTTATGACATGATTTTCGACGATCGATTTCATAATTTCGAACCAGTAGAGGGAAATCTGGGTCAAAACGATGCCCTTATCTGGAATCGGGTCCGGCATAACCACATCAAAGGCGGACATCCGGTCAGAAGCAACCATTAGAAGATGTTCTCCAAGGTCATAAATATCTCTGACCTTTCCCCTCTTGACCAGACTTAAATCTTTAAAATCCGTTTGACTAACAGGTACTTTCATTCATCCAAATCCTTTCAGAGCGTGCAAAAACGTTTACGCATTTATTTTCACCCGCGACTATTTCTCGATTTCACTGGTGCCGATAAACTTGTTTAATACTTTGGCAGCTTTTTTATCCAGATCAGTAAACTGGATTCCGATCTGATATTTCCCCCCATTGATTGATCGGACGTGCACCGCCTTTCCAACAAGATCCAGAAGATCTTCTTCCAAACTAATGGTCAATTGAATCGTGTGGGTGGATTCAATCGGAAAATGAGTTTCCAGCAGGATCCCGGATTCGGAAATATTCAACGTTCGGCCCATTCCCTGCTTAACGATATTGTTGTCTTCATCAAGACAAATGTATGACAAATTGAGTGAGTGAATCCGTTCGTGTTTTCTTTTGTTTTCTGTAGTCATAGCATTTACATTATTCTCGGGATTAAGGGTTAATTTAAATGGTTCCGATTACTTGGAAAACAACTTCTTGTAATAATCAGTTGCGATCAGCGTAGTCACGGATATGCAGGTGGCCAGATGCGCGAGTATGTTCTGCAGGGTTGATGAAAGTTTTTCATGATCTTTTTGTAAAACTTTCGGATCAAGTGTGCCAATTTTAAGGTCCGGCGATGCAAAGACCGAGGCTGAATAAGGTTCTTGCCCCATGTCAAGAAATGGAATGAATCCGAAAAAATCCCCCTCCTGAAGACGGGCAATCGGCACAATGCCCGCATCGGTCTCGCGGGCCAAGCAGGCCTCACCGGAAAGAATCCGGAACAAGCGTTCCTCTTCCCTCCCCTGCTTGATCAGAATTTTTTTTCCTTTGAGAAACTCGGCAATCTTTTTGTTTTCAGAATAGATTTCGACGGTCGTATCAGTGACGCGCTTTAGTCGATCATCAAGGCACCTGACAAATTCCCTATATTCCATCGAGCAGCTCGCCAATTCACTCGTCATCAGTTGGGCATCCAGCATACCCAATTGAACGTTTCCATTGGCGGTGACAGTGGCACTGCGGACGTTGTCACCTTTTAAAAGGGATGCGACGCTTCCCAGAAACGCCCCATCACCGATTCGGAGAAGTTTTAATTTACCTTTGGGGGTTTCCTTAACAATTTCGGCGATGCCCTCCAAGATTACCCAGATCCAGTTTCCATGATTGCCTTCATGGACGATTTCGTCTCCGTCGTAAAAACCTTCTTCGTCGACCACAAAAGAGTAATCCACCAGCGGACCCTTGATTAACGGCAATGAACCTGATTTTGAAACCGCTTTATCCGCAGGTTTTGATCCGCCGTTGGCGGGTCCCAGCACCTCGACCTGACCCTCGTCCAGCAAACGCAGGCCGTCAAGGATAATTTCCATCCGGCTCTTTTTGATTACTTTTTCGCAGGTGACATCTTCCTGGATGAATTCGAATTGCCCGTCTTTCCAGCCGAACAATGAAAATAACGCATCCACCCCGGTCTTGGATCCGTTGACGGCATTGATCGGGTTTCCCTTGTCGATGTAAATAACACCCGGCTGGGAGGCGTACTCGCTGATAATCTGCACGATGCCGGTTCCCGTGGTCGTCCCCAGCAACTGCAGAAGTTCACCCAAATTCAGAAAGTTTAAATTACCTGCGAATGCAACACTGCCGGCCATTGTTAGAAATTACCCATCCAAATTCAATTCTTTTTGAAGTGCTTTTAATACCAATTTCAGACAGGCGTTGAGGGTTTTACCGACGCCGTCCCCCTTTAAGGCACTGCCCGGTAAAGCAGGAACCTTCAGCTGCCGATTGAGATCATGTTGCATTTTTTCCAGAGGCATCAGCGTAATGTTGGCATCCGTTAGATCTCTCTTGTTGAATTGCATGACCAATGGGACTTCGAAAATACTGATATTGTACTCTTTCAGGTTTTGCTGGAGATCTCTCAGGGCCAGCATGTTTTTTTCGCGTCGGACTTCGAGGGAATCCGCTACGAAAATAATGCCGTCCGCCCCACGTAAGACCAATTTGCGAGTCGACGCATAGCGCACCTGTCCCGGCACGGTGTACAACTGAACCCTGACATCACAGCCCATCAGCTTGCCGAGCTCTAAAGGTAGAAAATCGAAGAAAAGGGTTCGGTCGCCATCCGTGTTAATCGAAACCATGTCCCCTTTTACTTGCTTTTTAAACGCCTTGTGAATATATTCCAGGTTGGTTGTCTTGCCGCACCGAGCAGAACCGTAATAAACGATTTTGCACTCGATTTGTCTTTTCTTTAAATTAACAATCGCCATCTGAATTAACTCTTAGAAATATAACAAGCAATCATATCACAATCTTGCACGGTCCGAAAGACAAATTGCAAATTATGTTTAACTAAGATAACTTATCCTATTTATAGGTCTTCTGTCAATAAGCTGGGAATACATAA
Source organism: uncultured Desulfosarcina sp. (assembly GCA_964435765.1). GTDB lineage: Bacteria > Desulfobacterota > Desulfobacteria > Desulfobacterales > JAFDCJ01 > JAFDCJ01. The sequence continues at coordinate 28,450 of CAYTBC010000006.1, read as the reverse complement.
ATTGGGTTGACATTATTATATGCTATGTTAACTAACATTGCTTTTGATTTGGTAGGAACTCGCTTATTTTTTTTAACTAACCAGTACGGGAGGAATGAGTCATGGACAAAAAAGTTACGGTGGTTGGAGCCGGTAATGTGGGGGCGACCGCGGCCCAGCGGCTGGCTGAAAAACAAATATCAGACGTCGTTTTGGTGGACATCGTCGAAGGGGTACCGCAAGGCAAAGCCCTTGACCTGACCCAAGCAGCTGCTATCGAAAAGCACGACTCGCATGTGACGGGGGCCAATACCTATGATGACACGACCGATTCGGATATCGTCATCATTACTGCCGGAATACCGCGCAAACCCGGCATGAGCCGTGATGACCTCATCAGCACCAATGCCGGAATCGTAAAAAACGTGACCCGAGAAGTGGCCGCACGGTCGCCCGAGGCGGTTATCATCATCGTCAGCAATCCTCTGGATGCCATGTGCCATGTGGCTTTTGATGCCTGCGGGTTTCCGAAACAAAGAGTCATTGGTATGGCCGGCGTGCTGGATTCGGCCCGTTTTAGAGCCTTTATTTCTATGGAACTTAATGTGTCGGTTGAAAACACCCACGCTTTTGTGCTGGGAGGCCATGGAGATACCATGGTGCCGCTGCCCCGCTATTCCACGGTAGCGGGCGTTCCGATCACTGAACTGATGGCGCCGGATCGCATTGAGGCCTTGGTTGAGCGGACGCGCAACGGAGGTGCCGAGATTGTCGGCCTGCTGAAAACGGGAAGTGCCTTTTATGCACCGGCATCCGCGGCTGTCGAGATGGCCGAATCTATTTTAAAAGATAAAAAGAAGATTCTTCCCTGTGCGGCGTATCTGCAGGGCGAATACGGAATTCAGGATCTTTTTATCGGCGTTCCCGTAAAATTAGGTGCCAAGGGGGTCGAAGATATCATTGAAATCAAATTGACGGATGAAGAACAGCGGGCCCTGCAGAATTCTGCCGCTGCCGTTCAGGAGCTCAAAGATTTGCTTAAGACTCTGGGATAATTCAGAAAAAAAGGTTTCAGGTGTCAGGTTTCGGGTGTCACACTGCTTCAGCCAAGCGAATTTTCATATAAGTCAGCTATCTAGCTCCTTCTGAACGGATTCGGCCACCTTGTGATTGAATCCGGGCAGCGCACGTATTTCTTCAATACCGGCTTCGCGGATATTTTTGACACTTTTAAAATGCTCCAGCAAAATGGCTTTTCTTTTTTTGCCGACGCCGGGGATCGTGTCCAAGGCGGATTGCAGCGATATTTTCTGGCGGCGGGCGCGGTGGAATGAAATCGCAAAGCGATGGGCTTCATCTCGGATGCGCTGCAACAAGAGAAGCAGGTCCTCCTCGCGTCCGAACCCCATGGGATTGGCTCGGGCCGGTTTAAATATTTTGTCCCGAGTCTCTCCTCTGGCCTCATCTTTTTTGGCAATCCCGATGATATCAAACAATCCTGCCAGATTCAGCTCTTCGATGACAGCCACGGCGATGTTAAGCTGCCCCTTGCCGCCGTCGACCATCAGCAAATCCGGATAGGGTTTCGATGCTTCACCTTTGCCGAAGCGCCTCGCCAGAGCCTCGTGCATATAAGCATAGTCGTCATGTTCGGACACTGTTTTGATGCGGTACTTGCGGTACAATTCATTGCGGGCGCGTGCCTTTTCAAATACGACCATGGCGGCTACGGGTGCGGTTCCGGAGATGTTGGAGTTGTCGAAACATTCGATCCGTTCGGGCAGTCTGCTCAATTTCAGCTTCTTCTGAAGCCTCAAAAGCAAATCCATCTCGGCCGAGCGCGAAGCCATCAAATTTTTCAATTCATTTTGTGCGTTGCGTTCAGCCATATTCACCAGGCGCATTTTTTCTCCGCGCTGCGGATGCAATATGGCAACTTTTTTCTTTTTGAGACCCTTCAACCAGTCTTCGACCAAATCCGCGTCTTCCAGATCCGTCGAGACCAGCAGTTCATCGGGAATAAACGGGATTCGTTCGTAGTATTGCCGGATAAAGGCTCCGACCATTTCATTTTCGGTGGCGATGACCTCCGGAAAATCATAATGCCGTGTGCCCGTTAGAAATCCGCTTCTTACCGATAACACGGTGACCACCGAGCACACCTCAGATCGGGCGGCGGCAAAAATATCGCGATCCTTGAAATCCGTTGTCACGGCGATCTGTTTCTCAATCGTGCGTTCCAGGGAATAAATCTTGTCTCTTAACCGGGCGGCCCTTTCAAACTCTTGATTTTCGGCTGAGGCTGCCATTTGTTTTTTAACTTTGCGGATCAGATTCGGCGTTTGACCTCTTAGAAACATAATGGCTTCGGTGACCTGTTCCTGGTATACGTCCGGGTCTACGTCAAGGCAACACGGGGCCAGACAGCCTTCCATCTGGCAGTGAAGACAGGGACGGGTCCTGGTTTTAAATTCCTTGGCTTTACACTTGCGCAATTTAAACGTTTTGTTGATGGTTCTCAGAGTTTCGCGAACGGCATGGGCGGATGCAAACGGTCCAAAATACAAGGCGTCGTCCCGCCCTATTTTTCTTACAATGGCGAAATTGGGAAATTTTTCGGTTAGATCGATGCGCAGCGACGGATAACGTTTGTCATCTTTTAGGACCACGTTGTAGCGTGGTTTGTGGCGCTTGATGAGATTGGATTCCAGTATCAGGGCTTCTTTTTCGGTTCGGGTGATGATGGTTTCAAGGTCGCAAATTTTATTGACCAGAATATGGGCTTTAATATCCTGTTGGCCGGAGTTCTTGAAATAAGAGGCCAGCCGCTTTTTTAAATTGCGGGCCTTGCCGATGTAAATGATCTCTCCGTGCTCGTCTTTCATCAAATACACACCGGGATCACCGGTAACTCCGGCCAATTTTTTATAGACATCATTTTCTGGGTTCATGGGATCTTTTCGAATTTTACTTTGTTATCCTTAATTTTAAATTGCGCAGACATACACAGCGCTGCGCTGAATTATCCCGCTGCACTAGCCTAAAGATCAATGCCTCGAAACGCGACCACACCCATTATCCCGACGCTGTGTATTCGAGGACGACCAATTCCCGCAAGGTCTTGATCTGGTCCCTTAAATTGGCGGCCTTTTCAAACTCAAGCGCTTTGGCTGCCCGGTTCATCTGCGCTTCCAGCGATTTGATGATCTTATCAACATCCTCCAGCGATGTATATGCTGCAAGGGAATCCGCCACTTTGTTCCCTACGGTTTCTTCGGGCCTGGTTCCGAAATCAAAAATATGAGTGATTTCCTTCTGAATGCTTTCAGGGGTAATGTTGTTCTTCAGGTTGTAGGCCTGTTGAATTTTGCGGCGGCGATTGGTTTCGTCGATGGACTGCTGCATTGACCGCGTTACCACGTCGGCATACATAATGACCTTGCCCTGGAGGTTGCGGGCTGCTCGCCCGCAGGTTTGAATCAGCGAGCGTGCCGAACGCAGAAAACCTTCCTTATCGGCGTCCAGTATGGCTACTAGCGAAACTTCAGGAATATCAAGACCTTCCCGCAAAAGATTAATCCCCACCAGCACATCGAACTTGCCCATTCTCAAGTCCCTGATAATGTCCATTCGCTCCAGGGTGCTGATATCGGAATGAAGATACCGGACCTTGATGCCAAGATCCGAATAGTATTCCGTTAGATCTTCCGCCATTCGTTTTGTCAGGGTGGTGACCAGAACCCGCTGATTGCGCTTCTGATGATTTAAAATTTCTTCCAGCAGATCGTCGACCTGATTTTTGGCGCTGCGGACATCGATCAGCGGATCAATCAATCCGGTGGGCCTGACGATCAATTCAACCAGAGCCTCCCCGGCAATGGAAAGCTCGTAATCCGCCGGGGTGGCCGACACATAAACCACCTGAGATATGCGTGCCTCGGTTTCCTCAAACCGCAACGGCCGGTTATCCAGAGCGGACGGCAATCGAAATCCGTATTCAACCAGCGTCTCTTTGCGAGAGCGGTCGCCTCGGTACATGCCCCGCAACTGAGGCACGGCGATATGGCTTTCATCGATGAATAGCAGAAAATCACTCGGAAAATAATCCAGCAGCGTCGGTGGCGGTTCTCCCGGCTTGCGTCCGGTCAGATGGCGGGAGTAATTTTCGATACCGTTGCAGTAGCCAAGCTCCTGAATCATCTCCAGATCGAATTGGGTGCGTTCCTCGATGCGCTGGACTTCAATCAATTTGTTGGCATCGCGAAAGTAAGCTATCCGTTCTTTTAATTCCGCAATGATGGTCTCCCTGGCTTTTTTCAGAGTAGTTTTCTGGGTGACATAATGGCTGGCCGGGAATATCGTAATTTGCTCCAGGCTTCTGGAGACCTTACCTCGCAGGGCATCGATTTCTGCCAGGGACTCGATTTGGTCCCCGAAAAAATCAATCCGTATAGCCTTATCTTCTTCATAGGCAGGGAAAACCTCCACCCGATCACCTCTGACTCTGAAAACGCCTCGATGAAAGTCCATGTCGTTGCGTTCATATTGCATGGCAATCAGATTGAAAAGCAGCTCATCGCGTCCGAATTCCATATTCTTTTCAATCTGGACCCGCATTCCCAGATAATCTTCAGGTGCTCCCAGGCCGAAAATGCATGAAACACTGGCCACCACCACGATATCTCGGCGAGACAATACCGAACGGGTGGCGGAGTGCCGCAATTTGTCGATCATCTCATTGATGGATGAATCCTTCTGGATGTACGTATCACTGGATGGAATATAAGCTTCGGGTTGATAATAGTCATAATAGCTGACAAAATATTCGACGGCATTGCGGGGAAACAGCTGTCTGAATTCGTTATAAAGCTGGGCCGCAAGGGTTTTATTGGGAGCGATGACCAATGTGGGTTTTCGCAACCGCGCCATGACTTGGGCCATGGTAAATGTTTTTCCGGAGCCGGTGACCCCCAAAAGTACATTGTGGCGCTTTCCGTCAATCAGGTTTCGGGACAATTTATCGATGGCCTGGGGTTGATCGCCGGTGGGATTAAAACTGGATACTAATTCAAATTCGGGCATTGGCACATCCTAAAGTTTTACAAATTATGGTGAGCGAATCATTCCGGGAACAGCTGCAGGTGGTAGTCACGAAGACGTCCGTCCCTCAGTCAATTAGGACCACACTCATCGCCGCGATGCCCTCCCCCCGGCCGATGACGCCGAGTCCTTCGGTGGTCGTGGCCTTAATATTAATACACTCGGGATTGACTTCAACGGCGGCCGCCAGAATTTCCCGCATGGTGTTGCGGTAGGGGCCTATTTTAGGGGCTTCAGCAAATATGGTCGTGTCGATATTCAGAATGGAAAAACCTTTTTGTCGGACCAGGGTCTTTGTATCGGCGAGAAGCGTCAAGCTTGAAATATTTTCAAATCTGGGATCGGTATCGGGAAAGTGCTGCCCGATGTCACCCAGTCCGGCGGCGCCCAGCAAAGCGTCACACACCGCATGGGTTAATACATCTGCATCTGAATGCCCCAGCAGCCCTTTTCCAAATGGAATCGTGGTTCCCCCCAGCACGAGTTTGCGGCCCGCAACCAGTCGATGAACGTCATATCCAATACCGATGCGCATTCAGCCTTCCTTATTTACTTTGGATGATTGTAAAAAAACCTGCTGTTTTCATACCATAAAATCCGGGTCGCGTAAACCTCACGGCAATGTCAAAGTGGACTGTAAACGACTAAGATATAAACTTTTGGTCTCCACACAAAAGGACCAAAAATTCCAAAAATCTTGACGTTATTCAGAAGTCAGGTATATGCTGGGGTTCAGCAATACAATGGTGGTTCAGGCCGCTGATAAACCCAAGACGGAGGTTGGCATACCATGGGGCGAGATGAGCCGAATACGGAAAAATCAGCATTAAAGCACAGCGATGCCAGGCATCTTCTTGAAGATTTCGGCATCAAATTCGTCGCTGAAGAACGGGTCGCCCAGCCGGCGCATGTGGTCAACGCGGCCCGCAAAATCGGGTATCCGGTTGTTGTCAAAGGCATTGGGGTCAAGTTGCTGCACAAAACAGATCGGGGTCTGGTGCACCTGCATCTGAACGACGCCAAAGCCGTTGAAAAGGCCGTCCTGGAAATCTCCGCAGAAGCCGCCCGGGAACTGGAAGGCTTCTTAATTCAACCGCAAATCGAAGGCCGGCGGGAGTTGGTGGCCGGCCTATTTCAGGACAATCAATTCGGCCCGGTGGTAATGTTCGGTGTCGGCGGTGTTTTCACCGAAGCGTTTTCCGATGTTGCCTTTCGTCTGGCACCGCTGACCGAAGCGGATGCGGCTGAGATGACAACGGAAATCCGGGGCAAAGCCTTGCTGGGAGAATTTAGAGGTGAAAAAGCCGTTAAACGCGAGGAGTTGATTCAGACTTTGATGGGGTTGTCCCGAATTGCCGAAGCCCATCCCGAAGTTGTCGAGATCGATGTTAATCCCCTGATTGTCACTCCTGATGGAAGGCTCCGTGCGGTAGATGCCCTGGTGTTGACCGGCCGTCAAATTCAATCCGGTCAATATCTGCTGCCGGTCTCACCGAGCGCCATCGGGTCGCTGTTTTACCCCAAAAGTGTGGCCGTTGTGGGTGCTTCGGCCCAGATCGGCAAATGGGGCTATGCCCTCATGGCCAACACCGTAAGTGGGGGTTACAAGGGTCGGATTTATCCGGTTAATCCGAAAGGCGGGCGCATAGCCGGCTGCAAGGTTTATAATACGGTTGCGGAGATTCCGGACCAGGTTGATCTAGCCGTCGTCACGATTCCGGCCGAACAGGTGGCTGCTCTGATTCCCCAATTTCGTGAAAAAGGAATTCGCAATATGCTCCTGATTACCTCCGGTTTCGGCGAAACCGGAGAAACAGGCCGCCAAATGGAGCAGGATCTGATCAAGTCCGCCCAAGATTCGGGGATTTTGGTATTGGGTCCCAATACCATGGGCATTTGCAATCCTCACATAAACCTTTATTGCACCGGTTCCCCGGTCATGCCCCGGCCGGGTTCCACTGCCATGGTGGCTCAATCCGGCAATATGGGCATCCAGCTGCTGGCGTTTGCTGAACAACAGGGCATCGGCATTCGCGCTTTTTGCGGATCCGGCAACGAGGCCATGATGACCATCGAAGACTACCTTGACGGCTTTGAGGTCGACGCGCTGACCCATACCGTAATTTTGTACATCGAAAGCGTCAAAAACGGCCGGCGCTTTTTTGAAAGTGCCCTGCGGGTCGGTAAAAAGAAGCCGATCGTGCTGTTGAAAGGCGGGCGCAGCCAAGCCGGCAACCGGGCCGCTGCCAGCCACACCGGGGCCATGGCGTCGGACATTAAGATATTCGATGCGATCTGCCGGCAGGCCGGTATTGTCAGAGCTGAAAAACCCATGGATTTGCTCGATTTGGCCGCCGCCTTTTCATCCCTACCGTATCCGCAGGGAAATCGGGCAGCCATCATGACACTGGGGGGCGGTTGGGGGGTTGTTACCGCTGATTTATGCGCCGAATTTGGTTTGGAGGTGCCGCAACTCACCCCCCAACTGATCGCCGGTATGGACCGCATGTTGCCTTCTTATTGGAGCCGGTCCAATCCAATTGATCTTGTCGGCGATCGTGATCCGTCCATCCCGATGAAAATCCTGGAAACGCTTTTGCAATGGGAGGGCTGTGACGCCGTCATTAACCTGGGCATACTGGGGCGCCGAATCATGGTCAAACGATTCGGAGAATCGGTGCGGCAGGCGGATCCGGATGCCTCGGCTGAAACGATCGATCAAATCGACCGGAGATTTTTGGATTTCGAGCAGGAATATATCAAGCATATCGTAAAGTTAATGGATCAGTATCAAAAGCCGATATTCGGTGTCAGTCTTTTGCCCGACGAAAAAAACAAAACCCTGTATCGTGTCGAGGGCAGCTCCTTTAAGGGGGTATTTTATCCCACACCGGAGCGAGCGGTCAAAGCGTTCGCCAAAATGTTTGAATATCAACGGTTTTTAAACAGAACCAAGATACACAGCGTTCTGCACATTTGAAACTTTATGGTATTTTAAAATCAACGAGGCAAAGGGCCAATACCAGTTGATTAAAGGCGCTGTGTATATAGATTTTACTTGAGCGCTGAAACATCTTATGATATTGCAAACTCTAATTACGCCGCCCTGAAAAATGGAAATACTGGGTGTCGATGAACATATTGGCCGGATAAAAATGCTGGAACCGATCCGTGAAAGCCTTGGTTTGTGATCTCATGCCCCCAAAAAAATTCAAATACAAATACGACTTCGAAGTCGGCTACCTGGTCAAAAGCCCCTGCAAAAAATGTCTCCGCAAAGATGCCTTCCCCAAGTGCTGCGACGAATGCGAACAATTGGATAAGATCCATGCGCTCTTGTGTGAAGCCGTGTCCTGTACCCGCCGCAGTTATTGATCATTTTCGATTGAATATTGAATAATTATGGAATTCTATCGTTATTAAAGGAGTCATACTAATGGTTGAGCGAAGCGTTTCCACAAATCTTCGATCTTCAATCTTCAATCACCTACCAACCTGGCAATTACGGCTCCCCAGGTTAAGCCGGCACCCAGGCCCAAAAACAACACCGTGCTGCCACTGCCGATGCGCTTCATTTCAAGCGCTTCGTCAAGGGCAATCGGAATGCTGGCCGCCGTGGTGTTGCCATAGCGCTGAATGTTGTTGAACACTTTTTCTTCGGGCAATTTCAAGGACTGCTGAAAAAACTGGTTGATGCGCAAGTTGGCCTGATGCGGGATGAACAGGTCGATGTCCGCAAGCGCCAGATCCGCCTTTTCCAAAGCTTCATGGACGACCTCGGGCAGTTTCTGCACGGCCAACTTGAATATGGTTTTGCCATCCATCTGCGGCCAATGCCGGCCTTCATCGATAAGCTCATGGCTGATTCGGGGGTTGAGACGGGAAGATGCGACTTCAACCATCAGGCTTGGGGCAAATTTACCGTCGGCGTGCAGGGCCGTTGCCAGTATCCCAGCCGGCTCATCGGTTTCAATTCCTTCCAGACAGACGGCACCGGCACCATCGCCAAAGATGACGGCCACATCCCGCCCCTCGGTTGAAATATTCAGACCGGTGCTGTGAACTTCGGCCCCCACCAGCAGAATGCGATTGGCCAGTCCGCTGCGAATGTAGGCATCGGCGGTGGTCATGCCGTACAGGAACCCGGTGCATTGCTGCCGGATATCCAGGGCCGGGGTTGAATTCAGACCGAGCTTATGCTGCATCAGGCATCCGGAACCCGGGAAAAATATGTCCGGGCTCAGGGTGGCAAAAATGATCAAATCGATGTCAGCGGGGGTCCAATCGGCCCGTTGCAAAGCTACTTTTGCGGCTTCCAGGCCGAGATCCGAAGAACCCACCCCACCTTCTTCCGGTACCCAGTGGCGCTGTTCAATTCCGGTTCGCTGCCGGATCCAATCATCCGAAGTTTCCATCCATTGGGTCATATCCGCATTGGATACAATTCGCGGCGGCAGATAACGTCCGGTTCCCCTGATCACAGTACGTTTCATCATCATTGCTCCCCTGCTGAAATTAAATTTTGAATGGTTCAGATCCTTCAATCATCAATCATCAATCGCCAATTTTCCAAAGTGCATCGCGCAGGCCCGATTTCCGCTCGATTTTGCGTTTTATTGCGGCCTTGATAACAGAGGCGGTTCCCCAGACGGACACAGTTTTTCGAGCTCTCGTCAGCGCGGTATAGATCAGTTCCCGGGTCAGCAGCGGATAATCTTTTTCAGGCAAGAGCAGCACAATGTGATCAAATTCCGATCCCTGACTCTTGTGAACCGTCATGGCATAGACCGTTTCATGTTCGGAAAGTCGATGGGGGGAGAAACGCCTTAATTCGCCGTTTGTGTTCGGAAAATAGACATAAAGAGAATCTCCGGACCTTTTCGGATCGACCAGGGTGACCCCGATATCGCCGTTGAACAGTCCTAGGCTGTAGTCGTTTTTGGTTATCATCACCGGCCGCCCCCGGTACCAGGGATAGCGTTCCCGTTGTTTGAGCGAAATCAAACCCATCCGGTTCAGGACCTGTTCAGCCAGAGCGTTGATAGCATTCACACCAAATGGTCCGACTTTTAGCGCGCATAAAATTTTAAAGCGGTTAAAATCCTTCATAGCTAACACGGGGTCATTTATTGTCAAGTACTTTCGATAGCCTTCGGCGATTATCCGCGCCAGATCCTGCCGCAGATTTGCTTCGGAATGCACTTCATGCCAACCAACGGATCCCTGGTCCGGGTTCTGCAAATAGGCCATAGAAGCGTTTTCATCACCGTGGTTGACGGTCCGGCTTAACCCGCCGATTCCGCTGTCCGGCGCGAATCGAAAGCTGCGCTGCAAGACCGTGATGCAGTTCTGCAGTCCGGTGGCGCTACTGGCCGTCTGAACCGGAACGCCCAGCCGGGATTGTGTCAATTCTTCAATTTTTTTACGAAAACCGCTGGTAAATCCGTGGAGGATCCGGCGGTCGCAAATATCTCCCAATATCGAACCCGCTTCCACCGATGACAGTTGATCCTTGTCGCCTACCAACAAGAGCCGGGCATCCGGGGTCATCGCCTGGACCAGTTTGGACATCAGGGCCAGATCCACCATTGAGGCCTCATCGACCACCACGACATCGGCCGTCAGAGGATTGACCTCATTACGGTAAAAATACGGCGTGTCGGCAATCGGTTTTAATAGGCGATGAATGGTATAAACTTCGTTGGGGATGCAGTTTTTAATGGCATCGCTGCAATCAAGGCTCTGCTTGGCCGCCATGATCGATTCGGCCAGGCGGGCGGCTGCTTTTCCGGTGGGAGCAGCCAGATAAATGGTTGGCTTGACCCGATGGGTGCATTCAAGAAAGAGGGATATGATCCCGGCAAGAGTAAAGGTTTTGCCGCTGCCCGGTCCCCCGGTGATGACGCTGAAGCGCTTCAGAATCGCGACGACGGCCGCCACCTGCTGCCAATCGATTTGATGCTTCGATCCGGCCGGGAAAAGCCGGTGGATGGATTGCTTTAACTTCCGGGGGTCAAAATCCTGCAGTTCGCCTTGCGTCCGCTGCCGGATGAAGTCTGCAAGCTTTTTCTCATATTCCCAGTAGCGATAGAGGTACAGACGGTCGCGGTCATCCAGAATCAGTGGACAGGCGTCACCGGGCCGTCCCACTGCCGGACTTGACAACAACTGTTGGCGCCAGCGGTCAAGGGACGGACACATTGTCGTCACCGAATCGTCATGCCGCTCAACCAGCAGGGTTCCGGCCGTGGATTCAAGGTCCAGACAAATATCGCCGTTGCCGGTTGACCGGCTTACCAGCGCTGCGCCTAAAAACAAATCTGGATTTTCAGCGCCTGAAAATCGGGTGATGAAGCGCGCAAAATGAATGTCGATTTCTGAAAAATATTCTTTGTTATTATAAATTGTTAAACCTTGATTGCTCATGTTGTTTCTAAATTCGATATTCGTTTTATTTCGGGAATTAGCGCTTTGCCCAGGGCAGCGACCAACGCGACTCGGGGAAGATCGAAAAAGACGCCGTATTCCGGTCCCCGGATCGGATCCACGCCTCTGATGAAAACGTAAAAAATGCCGCCGAAATCATCCTCATATCGGTAACCCGGTTTTCGCAGCTGAAGATACCGGTGCAAGGCCAGGGTGTAAAGGTGGTATTGCAAAATGTAAAAATTGGCCTGCATAGTTTGCAGCAGGGAGTTTTGATCATAAGACTCATGATCAGCACCCAAATAATTCGATTTCCAGTCCACCAGATAGAAACGTCCCTGATGCTGAAATACCATATCGATGTATCCTTTCATAAAGCCCCGCGCGGGATCGAATTCCAGCTTTTCCAGTTGTCCGGGCAATCCTTTCATTTTCGGGTCTCGGTCGTGCTGCTTGAAAACTTGTGCTAATCTGCCGGCGGATATCAGATTTAGTGGAAAATAAAATTCCATTTCATTCAGCCGATCGGTCATCGGTACCCCAGATAATTTTAACTGCGGCAGATCCGACCGCAATGAAATTCCAAAAACATCGGTCAATGCCCGGCAAACCGTTGGGCACCATTTTTGATCAAATCCGTATTGCTGAAGCTTGGCCGTGACCCGCTGCGTCAGGTCGTCGGAATTGCCGGATGCGTAGTCATGGTGTTCCAAAATGTCATGAAAAAAAGTTCCGGCGCGGGTGCCTCTGGGGAAGGTAAAAATCGTGTCGGCGTTTTGTTCGGGCTCTGTCCGGTCGGCCGCAGGCGTCAGTGGCCAATCAATCGCCGGTGCCGGCAGCGGAACATCCCGATCCGGCAAATTGACATCCGGCACACCGGCGGACACCAGGGAGGAATAGCTTGAAATTTTCCACGCGTGGTCGATGTTGCCGCTGAATTTGCGGCAAAATAGAAGGGGCTCGGGTTCGTCCGGCAGTTTGACAGCATCTCCCGGATCCGGAGGCAGCGGCAACGGTTCTATTCGAATGCTGTTTTGGGATCTGGCGGCAAGTTTTTTCAGGTCATCAATGAATTCCGAATCTGATTTGGCCGTAAATTTCTCCTTGACCTGCCGGATCAGATCTTCTTTTGGGGAAGCCGGCGACAGCTCACTGCCGCCCTGGAGCAAATATGCCAGGGCGGAAGTTTCAGCGGTTCTGATGCGTCCCCAGACAAGATAACACCGAGTTTTAGCCCGGGTCAGGGCCACATAAAGCAGCCTTAAATTCTCTGATAAAATTTCGTTTTGAGCCAAAGCGATATGGCGATTGTCGGATTCCACACCCAAATCAAGTGTCGGCCTCCGGTCGTCATCGATATCGTGAAATGAAATTTCCGGACCTTGGACCTGAGAGCCTTCCCATCCGAAAGGGCAGAACACAACCGGATATTCGAGCCCCTTGCTTTTGTGGATGGTAACGATTTTTACCGCCTTCTCATCGCTTTCTAACTGCAGTTGATGCTCCTCGAGGCGTGGTGAGGATGGATCGCGCTGCTCCGCCAGCCATTTCAGCAGACCGGTCATGCCTGAATCTTTTTGGGCGGACTGCCGGTGCAGTATATCAGCCAGATGGAGCACATTGGTCAGCCGTCGTTCCCCGTCCGGCATCCGCAAGAGCCGTTGCCGCACCTCCTCCTTGGCAAGCAGCAGACGAAACATGCGGAAAAATCCAGATCGGATCCAGAGCTGATAATACTCTCTGAACCGGGTTAGTCGGTTTTCCCACTCATGGGATTCAAACTCATCGGAAATCAGCTCCTCGGCCCGCACCCCCATGATGTCAGTTGCCAGCGCCGCTTTAAGACTTGAAATACTGGCAGGATCGGCAACAGCGCGCAGAATTAGTTCCACTTCCCAGGCTTCCCGGGAATCAAATATATTGCCTGTGCTGTAAAGAACGGACGGAATTTTGCGGGCGCTTAATACGTCTTTTATCAGTTGCGCCTGATCATTGGTGCGGACCAGAACGGCAATCGCGCCGGGTTCAACAGGGCTTGAACCCGCTAACAACCGACTGATTTCGCCGCCGACGGCAGCGGCAATCCTTTGAACCGCGACGGTTTTATTGAGGAGTTTGCCGTCCGGGGAAAACCTTGTTGCATCCAGATACCACAGGGTTAGAGGAGCGCCCGGAATCTCAACCGGGCGGGCCGCCAACCCGGGTGGTTTTCCGTCTTCAAACGGTATTTCGTCAAAAACAAACGGTGCTTTCACACTGCTGAACAGGGTGTTGACCGCTGTGATCAGATCCGGCTGTGAACGCCAGTTTTCCGTCAAGGTAAATTTTGCTGCAGCCTTGCGGGAGGCTTGCATGTAAGAGAAGATGTCGGCGCCCCTAAAGCCGTATATCGCCTGTTTGGGGTCGCCGATCATAAACAGCAAACTGTCGGGGTGGGCAAATAGCCGGGTCAAAATGGCGTACTGGATGCTGTCCGTGTCCTGAAATTCATCCACCAGAGCCGCCTTGTAGCGTTGACGAATCGCATCCCCCAGCAGGTTACCGGGTCCGGTCTCAAGCGCCCGCAGCAATGTTATCAGAAGATCGTCAAAGTACTGAATATTTTTTGCTTTTTTTCTTTTGGGAAGCTCCGAAGCGGAAAAAATGAACAGCTCAGCTTTCAGAAACCCCAGCATGTGGTCCATTTCGGCTTTCAAATTTTCCGCCTGCCCAAACACCTCGTCGCAGCGGTTGAAAAAATCATGCTCGGGCGGCGCGTGTTTTTTTTTGGTGGCCTGTGACAGCCTGGAGGCAGTAAATTTTTCAAAATTTTCAAACAGTGGGAATCCGATGCTTTGGGGATCGGCAAGATGATCCATGGCTTCCACCAGGGCAACGATTTTCAAATCACGGGGTGTCATTTTGGAATGATCGGCAGCGGGTTTCAAACTGCCGTAAATGGTGGCATTTAGTCCCGGATCCCTTAGGGCCTGGATGACCGCTTCCCGGGAACCGGGCCAGGCCTTTTTCAAGCCTTTAAGGGAAGCGCGAAACGGCGGCAGGGCATCCAAAGCCGGTTTTCCGAAATCGGGTACAATCTTTACTCCGGGAGTTTTGACACGGTTCAGCAGGCGATAAAAATATTCAGGACCCTTCACCTTTTGAACGGTAAAATTGATAAATTCCAGCGCTGCTTGATAAAACGTCTTGCGCCAGAAATCATCCGCCACTTCTTGAAGTAAAGCGGTCTGGTTGGTAATGAGTTCGGTGTCAAATAAGTTGCGGGTTTCAAATGCGTTCTCATGCAAAACGCGCTGGCAGAATCCGTGAATGGTAAAAATAGCCGCTTTATCGAAATCGATAAGGGTTTCGTGCAGCCACAGACGGGCTGCGGCGGGATCCGGGTGTTTGTTCGCCAGAGAAGTAATCAGGGGATCATCGCTCGCCTTTCCGTCAAAGACATCTCTGGCACGCACCAGCTTGGTGCGGATCCTGTCTTTAAGCTCTTCGGTGGCGGCTTTGGTAAAGGTCAGTACGAGTATCTGATCGACTTGCAGCTGCATTTCCAAAACCAGCCGAATATAAAGGCCCTCAATATTATAGGTCTTGCCGGTGCCGGCGCTGGCTTCGATCAGGTTGATCCCTTCAAGGGGGGCATTGAGCAGGTCAAAGGGTTGCATAATTCGGGTTGCGAATTTCGGGTTACAGGTTGCAAGTTGCTTGTTACGGGTTTCGAATTCAGTATTCGATATTTATCCGCCTCTGGCGGATTCGTATTTTTCATCATTTACCATTTAGCCGGTAAATAAACGCCAGAACCTCGGCCACCGCCCGGTATAATTCGGGCGGGATTTCCGTCTCCAGCTCAAGGGCCTCCAGAATTTGAACCAGGTTCTTATCCTCGTATAGCGGTACATTGTTTTCTCTGGCGACGGCCATTATTTTTTCGGCTATTGCGCCTCTGCCTGTGGCAACGATCCGGGGAGCATTGTCTTTTTTGCCGTCGTATTTGAGGGCGACTGCTTTTGGAGATTTGTCCATGCTTAAATCCGTAAATCCACTCGCCGGTCATTGGCGATTGGGAAGTCTTCAGATTCAAAATCCTTGATTTTCTTTTCTGAAACCATGACCTCCAGCTGAATCAGACTGAAAAAAGGATTCAGCAATTCCTGTAAATTCGAAAAATTTTCCTGAATCCTGGTTTTGATGAGTTGATCTTTGACAAAGAAGGTCACTTCCAAGCCTTTATTTATCAAATGAAAATCCGTGCGAAGATCTCCCAGTCGATCCATTGTCAGTAGCAGCGAAATTTTAAATTCCTTTTGGACGCCCTTTCTTTTCTTTTTTTGATAATAGATCTTTAAATTGGCAGCCTGCTTGTTTTCTTCCAGGACAAGCGCGTGCGCAAAGACCTGGAACGGTTCGGGCTGATCCATCTGTTGAACCGCCCTGCCCTGCTGTTCGGTGATGTCGGCCAGCAGCCCTTCCACCGAGCTGCGCAGGATCGCGAACTTCGCGGAGTCGAATGTTTTTTCCAGAGCCGCGGGATCCTGCAAAAGGTCTTGCAATATAAGCAGATTGGCCTTTAGATCACGGCTGAGAATGGTTTGCACCTCGGGATGATCGGCCAATTGCCTGGGTGAAGCTGCGGCCGGTTCCTCGGATAACCTCAAAAATACCCTCTCCAGCAACTTCTCGAACAAAAGGCCCGAATCTTCCACATATGACTTGAGCCGTGGAAAAATTTCATCGGCGGATTCACTTAAGTTCAAGGATTCAAAATGAGCATTTAACATGCTAAAAACATTTAGAAACAGACCTGACAACATTTTGACGTTGTGAGGCGCTGCGGCCTGGCTTAAAATCTGTTTAAGATCCGCCTGTAATCTGTTTAGATCTGCTGCACATCGACGGTCCGCCGGACAGGTCGGTGAATCAGTCGATAATTTTTTTTTTTGTTCGGTATTCAGCAGACTGAGTTTGAGTTGACGGCCGGACGACTGCACGCTTACCAGCAGTTCCTCGCCCAAGGTTACGGGAACCTTAACATCGGCGATAGCCCGAAAGTTGCCGAAATCAATCAGGGCCCGGTCGCCTCTAAGTTCGAGGACCTTCAGCTTGAGAATCTTGCCGGGGCTGAACCTGTCCGTATCCAAAACCATCTGATACAAATCAGGTTTTATTGAAACCGTTATCTGGGGAGATATCGCCATGATTTAAAATGAATAGTGAATATTGAAGAATGAATATTTTAAGAATGTTATCATTCGTTAAGTATTTAAAGGATGGAACTCCATAAATCTTCACTCTTCATTTTTCAATCCCCCTTTTATTTATCTTTTGTGTAATAGACGCCCGGAATCCAGCTTTTGTGAATTTTTGCAGTCTGTTCGGGGTCCGCTTTGGTTTCGTCGATGAATTTAAAGTTAACCCAGCCGATACGGATGATATCATCATGGTTCAATTTTTGACGGGTCACCGCTTCACCGTTTACATGGGTTCCGTTGGTGCTTCCCAGATCCCGGATGTAATATTCGCTTGCCGATCCGGGGGTCGGGTTTTCTACCTTCTCTATGATCGCATGCTCGGTGCTGACCACAGCGGCGTCAATAAAGATATCACAGCTCGAGTTGCGGCCGATGCTCAATTCGGGTTTATCCAGGGGGCATTTGTTGATGGCCACCCCGTCATGCAACTGTACGATAAGTGCCATACCTTTTCTCCTTATATTACAATTTCCCTGCTGTTATCCAGCAGCGGCTTAAAAATCCTGACGGCATTAAATTGAAAATCCGAATCCAGGGGATCCGACCGGCGAAAACAAAGATCATAGTACGGATCACTGGATTCACCCCGGGCGTATTTACCGAAATCACTGCCGATCCAAATCCGGGCAGCCCGGGACAGGGCAGTTGATTCCGGCGCCGACTTTCGCAATAGTTGTTCGGCATATTCAAAAGAAGAATTAGGGAAAAAATGAATGGGGACCCCCAGCCCTTGCCGGAACAATGCGAGAAGATCTTCCAGTATCGGCAAGCTGTCGCTGACCGGTTCAAACTGCAAGGCCGACTCCTTGCATATCAGGTAGCTGCTGCGTTGGAAATCCGCGGGTGCTGCATGGCAGTAAACCAGGTGATAAATCCAGACCCTGAGCAGATCTTTGGCTCTTTGCCGGCCATACCGGACGTGCACATAACCGGAATCCGATACGGATGACAGGCGGCCTTCCAGATGAAATCCATTGATTTCAAGATCAACTTTGATGGCCGTGCTCGAAATGGTACCGGTGAATTTTACAACCCGGCTGACAAAAGTTTGTGCGTCAATGCTCATTTCCCGGTAAAGACATTCGCCGACATTGCCGGGCGGAAGCTGTCCGATCGCTTTTTGGATCGGCTTAAAGGCTTCCGGCGTGTTCCCTTCAATCAGTGCCTGAAATAGATTTTGTTCAACCAAATATCGCTGAAGGGGGTCAAGCTCAAAATTTTCGCGTTCAGCGGTCAGCAGCACGTCGTCTTCCAGCCGCAGCCCCAAGCGCCGCTGCAGCAAAAACATGGCGGGGTTGCCGAAAAACAGGCACAGTGAATCCAGATCAACACGCTGCCATGCTTCGACCCCCTCCGGTGCAAGTGCAATCCGAGTCGTAAAAAATGGTGGCAGCGCTGTTTTTTCGCTAGCGCCGGCAGCGGCCAGCATGTTTTCACTCGAATAACTAAACAATCCGGTGCCCTCCCGGAAATAGCGGGAAGAGAACTGCTGGAGTCGGTGGGTCGTGACGATGTGTTCCAGAATAGGTTTATCCTCAGATTCAAAACTGCCGCTGATGGTGTCCAGCAATTCACTGACAAGCACGGATGGTGGAACCGGGGAGTTGTCCTGAATGCTCTGCCCCACGTAGCTGATGTAAAGTTTTTGGCGGGCCGAGATGATGGATTCGAGGAAAAGATATTTATCGTCGTTGCGGGGTGATCTGTCTCCGGATTGGGGATGCCGGGCCATCAGGTCGAAATTTAGCGGCGGATAATCTCTTGGGAAGCCGTCATCGTTCATGCCGATCAGACAGATAACCTTAAACGGGATGCTTCGCATCGGCAGCATGGCACAAAATGTAACGCCGCCTGATAGAAAACCTGAACCGTAGCGGTTTTGTTCCAGCAGAGATTTCAGGTAAGACCCGATGACTTCCGGTTCAATCTTGTCGTGATAGTTTGCGGCGGTTTCTTTGGCGGCCAGATCATCGAGTGCTTGGCGCAGCAACTGCATTTCCCGTTCGATGTTATCATCCGGCCTGAAGAATTCCTCGAGCAGCATGAGCAGACGATGGCGCCATTCACCTAACCGTCTGGATTCAGTCAAACTTTGAGCGCAGGCAAAGATCCGGTCGACGAATTCCAGAAACCGGCCCAGGATTTGGACCTGACTGCCCTCGATGTGATCAAAGGGCAGGATACCTTCGAACATGATTTTATTTGCACCCGGCAAGGCATACCCGAGGATGAGTCGATCCAGACCCGCCCGCCACGAATTTTCGGAGTAACCGGGCAGACCGGCTTCCAGCCGGCTTTTTGCGTCAATGCCCCAACGGATGTTGGTAGTCCTGACCCAGCGATCGATGACCGGGAGATCCGCGTCAACCAGGTTGAATCTTTCTTTGATACCGGGAAATTCAAGCAGCTTGACAACCTGGGCGGCGCCAAAACGGCTGTCGCGAAGCTCGAGCAAAGACAGAAATCCGTCGATCATACTGCTCTCCCTGCGCGGGCTGCGGTCCGCAATATTGAAGGGAATGCGCAGCGCTTCATCGATCTGGGCCCCAAACACGGCCTGCACATAAGGCGCATAAGTTTCAATATCCGGGGTCATCACAATGATATCTTTGGGCAACAGATCCGGGTCATCTTCAAACATGGCCAGCAGATTGTCGTGCAGCACCTCGATTTCCCGCATGGGACTGTGGCAGGAATTCACCTGCAGGGAAGTATCCCCCGCCGACAGCCGCAAACGTCCAGCCTGGATTTCATATGGCGGTTGCACCCGGGATGACGGATCAAGAGTTCTGTCGGTTTCGGATCCATCACGGTCTCTCAGGTTTAAAATGTCTGACTGAAGTACGGTGAGCACCCTTGATTCCTGCGGTTCGATGAATTCTTCGCACACTTCGCAGTCAAAACCGGTGATCAGATCAAAAAAATTACGTCCGAGCGTTCCCATGGATGCCAGAAGCCGGTTTCCCTTTTCGAAGTGATACCGCTCGATGTTCTCGGCCACCCGGGGATATTTGCGGCGGATTTTCTTAATTTCCTGGTCCGAGACAATGTCCGCCCAATATTCCCGGCAGGGGTCGATCAGGAAAAAATTGATCTCCATCAGTTTGGATAATTCGGCGAATGCCTGAAGGTGAAAACGCGGCAAATAAGATATTCCGAAAATCGAAATCCGCTTCGGCAGGTCGACGGTATCCAAGGCCCCGGCCCGAATTTTTTCAATAAGCTTTTTTTGCAACCAGGCGCGGTGTCGATGTTCGTTTCCGGCGGCCAATTCACGCCAGAGCCGGGCCTGCCAGACATGCGGCGGTTTTTTTTCTTCTTTTTGCGCCTCCCATTGAAAGATTAGCTCCGGCCGAAACACCAGGTACTGGTCAAACAAATCCGCGATTTTGCCTGCCAGTTGAAATAGCTTGAGCTGCCGGTTGTCGTCGGTCAAATACGTTTTCAGATGTTCGAATCCGTTCCGGCTGAGACAGCCGGGAATGATCCGCATTAGTCGGAATTGCATAATTGCAGGATCAAACGGTGAGACCTCCGGCAGATCCGGCATGATTTGCCGGAAGACATCCTCCAGAAATGCATTCGGAAACGGAAAGGAACAATTTGCACTGACACCGTTGTCGGCGGCAAGCACCATGGAAATCCAGCGTTCCATTCCCTGGCTTTGTACAACGATTGTTTCGGCAGTCAGGGGTGGGAGCAAAGGCGTCCGTATGATCCGGGCCAGCTGTTCGGCCAGAATTTCCAGACGGTTGCTGGTGAATATGTAAAGACCGGGCATTAAGAGGTCCCTAAATATTATAGCTAATCACATTAGCAAAGCAGAAATAAGGATCAGCCTAAAAGCCGGGATGCCAACCGGTGAAATCGCATCTGGTAGTAGCTGATATTGGCCTGGACAGCCAATCTCGGATCAAAATTGGGATTTTTGATTTTTCCCATGGAAGCCAAGTAGTTGACATGTTGACCGACGGAAAGTGGGCATCCCTTTATATGAATAAAGCGGGAAGACCGTTTCCATGCCGCGTGAGTTTGAGCGCCCATAATCTTTAGAAGCATATCGTTGGATTTTGTCTTTTCTTCATCAACTTCGGAAAACGTTTTATAGCTTGGATCTATTTTCACGTGCGCACCGTTGATTTCTCCTTCCCAACTGGTGCAGCTGCCGGCAAAAATAACCCGTTCGCCATCCGCCAGATTCAACGGGCCGTCAACTTTGCCGACAACATAGCGGATCTTTCCCATGGTTTTATCGACATCCGGATAAAATCCTCTGAAAATGTGCATCGCTTCCTGCAAAGAACCCGGACACCCGCCCCAGCAATAATCCGGGGAATGCTTTTCGGGGAAGGTTCCGACCGTGCAGGAAAGATTGGTATCTGCACCAAAATAGTCGTCGATCCGTTCCAGGCAAAATTGGAAATTTTGGGTTCGGTTCTGCACCTCCGCCAGGGGGAAGTCTCCGCCCACCTCTATCTGGTCGATATTCATGGGGCCGAACCCTCTTTCGGATGCCAGACGCAGATGAATCAGATCGGCAGGATTCACATTAACCATGTGGCAGCCGACAGTATCCACCGCACACGAATTTGTACCCATGACAATGGCGCCCATGTGAAAAGGCGTGGGCGTCAACATCATCTTTTGGCCGGCCGTGATGGCATCGATGGCGATAAATTGGGGTTGAATCACACCCTGCAGGTCGGCAATCTTGTGTTCAAGAAACTGGTTGTGATCCACCAGGCGATGGCGGTCATCCTGGATGCCGATGAAGTTTTTCAGGCTAAGGGTCAGCCGGCACCAGGGATGGGCCTTGAATTTTGGTAGGTTAATGAGAAAATCACAATCGACAATCGGTTTGGGCATAAAAAGCTGCTGCCGCAATATGCCGCTGCCGGATATTTTGACCGGTATTTGCCTAACTTCGTCGAAATAATGGGTTTTTATCTTGTGCTTTTTAATAACCTGAGGATATCCCGCATTTTTAAAGCTATACCGGGTCGGTATGGTAATGCCGGAACGTTCCCCCACTGCGATTTCGACGACATCGCGCGCCAGTTCTTTCGTGGCGGCGATGACACCATCGAGAAATTCGCTGCGGGTAAAGGCGTGCGGGAAAACTTCCGGATGGGCCAGAACGACATTGGGTTTTAAAAGAATTCGGCGCGAGGGCGTCACCCCCAGTTCCTGCATACCCGCTTTGACAATGTCCGCAATTTTTTCAGGATTGTAATCGTCACAACGCATGATGAGAACCTTATGAGTTTTTTCCATGTCAAACTCCTTTCAGGTAAATGGTTTTCAGATGCGAACAAATGCTTAACACCGGGGTATGCCCCATAATTTCAAATAATTTTATGGGTCAAATATTTTTGCTTGTCAACTAAATTGATCCACTGCCGGATTCGCCTTGGTTCCGGCTTGTATGGGGCTAGAATTCCAATGATGTCCCAGAAAATTCAGCGACGTCTGCAGGTGCTCGAAGCCAAAGACTTCCAAAGACACCGTTCCGCTAAACCGATTCAATATTTTAAGGACGCAATCAAGTAAATACTCCGGCAGCCGATCTAAGGGCCGATGATCTTTGCCGTTAGCGATGCCATGCAAATGAATGATTGAAATGTACTTATAAAATGTGTCGAAGACGGATGCAAGGTCCGCGCCCTGCAGAACCAGGTGGCCGATGTCCATACAGATTGAAAGTTCCAGATCGGCGACGATACCTGCTATCATCTGGAGAGGATAATCCAGGGTTTCAACTGCAATCTGATTGGCCGGAACTCCTGAAGCGACAATTTCTTCCAAATTGCCATAAACGGCCTCCTGCCATTTTCCAATATGGTCACCGTTAAACCCAGCGGCCGCATACGGCACGTGCAGCGTGTAGGTGGCGGGTGAAAGCGGTGCAACTCTCTCTGCAATCTTGATCAGGGTCGCAGTGGCCTGTTTTTGCCTGACCGGGTCCGGATCACTGATGGATAAGTCCGTCGGTAAATGGATGTTATAGGTCAGCTTTAATTCTTGTGACAAACGCTGCAGATCTTTAACGACGGTTTCTGAAAACAGCGCTGAAACCGGTTCACTTTCAAACAGCAGCAGTTCGATTTCATCGACATAGGGCCCCAGCATCTTGACATTGGGAACGTAAAGATCAGGATAGATAAAAGAGGTGGTGCCGATTTTAAAAGGAAACAACCCTTTGTAGGATTTGTTTAAATAAGGGTATTTATCTGCCTGAAATCTCATTTGTTTCTTTTTAATTGTTATCCATTAAATCCATTGAAGATTTTCGATTGAAGATTGAATATTTAAGGAGTTTTATCGATTCCACTCTATGGATAAAATAAGACGAAGCGTAGCGATTCCACAAATATTCAATATTCAATTTGCAATTTTCAATAAGAATCCCGCCCCCATCATCACCAGCAGCCATAAAAACGCGGACAGCAGCATGATGTCCACGGATTTTTTAATGTGTGACGGTGACGTTTTGCCGAAATGCACCCCGATGTAAGGTTTAACGACCAGTTTCCCATGGTAGTAATTAGGTCCGTTGAGTTTGAGGGCCAATGCTCCGGCAAAGGCCGCTTCAGGATAACCGGCATTCGGACTGGAATGGTGTGCACCCTCACTGACGGCGGTTTTAAGTGATCGCCCACCTAATCCTGCCAGGATCTGGCTGGCCAGGGCAATGATGGGAACGGCCAGGCGTGCCGGGATATAGTTTAAGATATCGTCGATTCTGGCTGCGCATTTTCCAAACCGGAGATAGGTTTCGTTTTTGTATCCAATCATGGAATCCAGCGTGTTGGTCATTTTATAGGCCATGGCCAGGGGGGCGCCTCCGATCGCAGCGAAGATCAAAGGCGCCGTGACGCCGTCAACCAGATTTTCGGCAACGGTCTCGACCACGGCCCGGGCAATTCCCTCTTCATCGTAGCGGCTGACATCCCGGCCGACAATCATGGCGACTTTGCCCCGGGCCAGAATCACTTCTTTTTGCAAAAGACAGCCATGAATTTCAAGGGCCGCATCCTCCAGGGAACGGACTGAAATGCAAAAATAGATGATAATTATTTCAATCCCGCCCCCCAACCAGGGATTGACCCAGACGGCGGTTCTGATCACGCAATACGTCAACATCCAGGTGCCTGAAATCAATAAAACCGCAAACAAAGCGCCGCCCAATATCTGGTTGAGCGAGATTTTTCTGAAACGCGGTTCAAGCGTCGCAATGGCCTTTCCCATCCAGCGCACCGGGTGCGGAAATGACGGCGAATCCCCCAGCAGCAGGTCCAGTGCAAACGCCGCGGGCAGGATCAACCATATGGGAAGGCATTCCATCATCGGCAGGCCAGACGTTTCTCGTCTTTGACTGAGAACGAATATTCGGGTTGACCGGCCAGCGAAACGAGTTTGCCTGCAACCCACCGGTTTACCTCGGGCGACTTCAGGGAGACCCGGATAAATTGATCCGTGAGCCCCTCAAAATTGGCGCAGTTTCGGATTAAAATCCTTTCGCGTGACAACCGCTCCCATACAAGCCGACCCGTTAGATCCGGCGGCAATTTTATGAGGATAAACGGGGTTGGGTTCCGATATAGTTCAAGCGCAGGATTCTCGCTGAGGCTTTGATGAAACTGTTTTCTTTGTTCTTCCAAAAACAGGCGGGTTTTACGGATGAAGGATTCAACCAAAGCGCTTTGCTCGGCCAGATAGCGAACGGCAGTTTGGGCCAGACTGTTCACGCTCCAGGGCGGTAAAAAATTTCTAAATTTTTGAATAATTTTTTTGTCCGCCGCAACAAATCCGACTCTTAATCCCGGAATTCCAAATATTTTCGAAATCGAATGCAGCACCATCACATTATCGCAGGCTGAATGGGTCATACTCTCTTTTTCACCCTGGGGAACAAAGGGAAGGTAGGATTCATCGACAATGAAATTTTTCTGCGGATAGGTCCCGCATAGCGGCTCCAACGTGTCAAAGGGAATCAGCGCTCCGGTCGGGTTGTTGGGATTGCATATAATAATAGTGTCACAGCGGTCAAGATGTTCGCGGAATCGATCCATATCGGGGACAAACCCCTCCGAGGCTGCAGCTGCCAGCATGCGGAATGGAACCTGCTGGTTTTTGCAGGCATCCGCATAATCAGCGTAAGTCGGACCCAGGATCAGGGTGTTTCGGGATTTGAGTGCTCCGGGCAGGGAATGGATGAACTGGGTTGTGCCGTTGCCGGCCAGAAGGCGATGGGGGTCGATGCCTAAATAGTCGGCAAAATGCGCCGTCATTTCCCGCCCGTCTACTTCGGGCAGCCTGGTAATGGCTTCGATGTTTTCCTTTAAAAACTCAAGAAGGCCCGGCGGTGGCCCCAATGGGTTAATGTTGCTGCTCACATCGATAATCTCCTCCGGCCGACAGTTGATTTGTCGGGCGATCTCATAAATATTGCCGCCGTGTCCAACGCTCATACTGCGCCTCCGATGGAAACCATCAAAAACAATATTGCTTCGGTGATCTCGGTCATGGCACCTAGCATGTCACCGGTAATGCAGTCCATCCGCCTGCGATAATATCTGATTAAACCCGCCGTTGTGGCCGCAAAACAAAAATTCAACCAGATAGCCTTCCAGCCCAGCAGAATCGAAAGCAGCACGGGGACGGATAGACCCCAAAAAGCGGAGGCATTCATTTTGTCCTTGAAAAAATCCAAACCGGTGCCGCCGTCCGGCCGCCCGTAAGGAAGACTGCGTATGCCGAACAACATGCTGGCCCGGGCATAGGCCGGCACCATGATCAGTATAAGACTGCGATTGGCATCCAGTCCGGCAATTCCGGCCCACTTTATAGACAAACCGCCGACAATAGCCACCAGGCCCATGGTTCCCAACCGGCTGTCCTTCATGATGGCCAGAATTTTTTCTTTGGGACGTTGCCCCAAAAGGCCATCGGCGGCGTCTCCCAGTCCATCGATGTGAAAAGCGCCGGTGAGTATAATTAAAAAAATAACATCCAGCAGCGACCCCACTGATCTGCCCCAAATACTCACGACCACGTGGTCGAACAAGGCCAGCAATATCCCGAGGGCGATCCCCACGATCGGGAAATAGGGAATCATGCGCGTCGGCTCAAACGTTTCGGCCCGGCCCCACGGGAGAATGGTAATGAATTGTACGGCTGATAAAAAGTATCGCATAAAGACTTTTTATATAATTTTGTTTGAGTTGAAAGATGAACGTTAATTTCTGATTCGATCAAGGGCAATCCTCGCAACCCATTCTGGCCGCTATCCCTTAATTCGCACCGGAATTCCCGCCACCATCCAGACAACCCGGTTGGCCGTCTCCGCAACGGCCTGGTTGGCTGATCCGACCAGATCCCTGAAAAGTCGGGCAAGCCGGTTCTCCGGCACGATGCCGCCGCCCACTTCGTTTGAAACCAGCACAACCGGACAGCCGGCGGATTGGATCGCATTTTTTAGGCCCTGAATCTGTTCTTGAACGTTGGTGCCATCGTCGGATTCCATTAATAGATTGCTGATCCAAAGGGTCAGACAGTCCACCAGAAGAACACCGGCCCGGCGGCTGTTTTCTTCTATAGCACGGGGTAAATGAACGGGTGTTTCAATAGTCTGCCAGCTGCGATTGCGCTCCGCCTGGTGCCGGCGGACGCGCTGCTGCATTTCTTCATCATGCGGTATGCAGGTCGCCATAAAGATTTTTTGATCCTCTGCAAGCCCTTCAGCCGTTTCCAAGGCATGCCGGCTCTTGCCACTCCTGCAGCCGCCGATGATAAATATAACCTCTTTCAAACCATACTCCGAACAATTAATCCGTGATTGAACCAAAACCCATCTGATAAAATTAGTGATGAGTGCTGAGGACTGAGGGTGTCGCGGGTGCCGTCGCTCGAATCCTCTTTTGCTCAGTCCTCATTGCTCAGTCCTGAGAGGGTCCCTCATTAGACATTCGACCTTCATTGTTGCACCAGCTTCTCGACACCCGCAACATCAACATATTTTTCAAAATGTTCGGCCAGCAGGTCATACTCCCTGTTTCTGACCTTCGGACCGTCCAGCTGAGATGTCTCGAGGTCCCGCAATCCGATGTGGTGCAGCCAAAATGCGGTGACAGTAGGGTTATCAAATATTCCGTGAATATAGGTGCCCATATTCCGGGTAGCCGGATTGACGCATCCGTCCTCATCTGAGGCTGGATCCCCGTTGCGCGCGTTCACCTGAAAAAGGGATGCTCCCCCCTGACGGCGGGTCTGCCCCATGTGGATTTCATACCCCGACCCATTGGCGCCTCTTCGACTGAATTCGGTCAGCGTAGTGACCTTGGGCGCCTTGAGTTCGGTTTCAACCGGCAGCAGACCCAGCCCCTCGGTTGTGCCCGGATGTCCTTCGATGCCGACCGGATCATGAACGAATTTTCCCATCATTTGATATCCGCCGCAAATTCCCAGCACGTGACCGCCCTGCTCTGCATAGGCCATAATGCCGGCGGTCCATCCGGTGGTATGCAGCCAGTTCAGGTCAAAACGGGTGTTTTTGGATCCCGGCAATATGACTGCCCGGAAATGGGAAAGATCCTGAACTTTTTCCAGGAAGTATAAGGACAGTCCTTCCAATGCCGCAAGCGGATCAAAATCGTTGAAATTGGAAATGTGGGGCAGCCGGATAACCGCAATGGAAGGCCCCTGATTTAACGTTCCCAGAATCCGTTTGGGGTTTTCAATCACCACCGAGTCTTCGGGCTCGATGTGGATGTGATCATACCAGGGAAGCACGCCGAAAACCTTTTTGCCGGTTTTGCGTTCGATCCAGCCGACGCCGTCTTGAAACAGGCGGATATCCCCCCTGAATCGGTTGATAATAAATCCCTTGACCAGATCCCGCTGTTGCGGTGTCAGGCATTCCAGCGTTCCCACAATTTGAGCAAACACACCGCCGCGATGGATGTCTGCCACCAGAATGACCGGGGCATTGGCATAGGCGGCCATGCGCAAATTGACAAAATCGGTGTCCATCAAGTTGACTTCGGCGCAGGATCCGGCCCCTTCCATTAAAATCAGATCGTAGCTGCCGGACAGACGGGTGAACGCTTCCGTAGCGGTCTCGAAAAGGGCTGTCTTTTTGCTGTGATAATCCAGGGCCGTGGTATCTTCACTGACCTTGCCGAGGACCACAACCTGGGATCCGATTTCACTGGTGGGTTTGAGCAAAACCGGGTTCATATCCACCTGCGGTGCGATCCGGGCCGCTTCGGCCTGGACGATCTGGGCGCGACCCATTTCCAGTCCTTCGGGCGTGACCCCGGAGTTGTTGGACATGTTCTGGGCTTTAAACGGCGCCACCTTGAAGCCCTTTTTAACAAAATAACGGCAAAGGGCGGTCACAATGATGCTTTTACCCACATCGGATCCCGTCCCCATGATGGCAATGCAGGGCGCTTTTGAACTGGATTTTTGCATAATTTTAATCAATTTCCCTGAACCGGCTGATGTCGATAACATTCAATCGAACCGCACAAAGAATGATGAAAAGACTGAACGTCCAACATCGAACGTCGAACATCGAACGTCCAATATTGATGACGCTGTGCTTTATCTAATTTTAAAACCAGCGAATCACCCTAAAGACGTGATCTTAAGACCCAGAAGTTTGAATAGTAGATTCGCTCTTGGCCTTCGTAGCC
>CAYTBC010000005.1:0-54558 GCA_964435765.1 uncultured Desulfosarcina sp. | reverse complement strand
TGGCGGGAGGTCACGGTGTCGCACCGAGCTACGTGAATTTAGAGTCCACGCGATCTGCTATCGATCCACCCCCCGCATCCAATTGAGGCCGCTGATAAAATCTATCCCAAAATTAATCATGCGGGATCCCGGCAGGCTTCCAAACCGCTGCCGGCTAAAGCGGATGCACCATAAACCTTTTTGGCCGGATTGTGAAGTTATATTATCTTGATATTGATTTTCACCGGTCTCTTTGTTAGTAGTAACCTGAAAATTTGAACCAGGAAAAAAGGGAATAAATTCGGTATGCGAAATTTCCAAGCGGGCAAGCGGCGCAGCCAGGGGATCGGCCTTAAGTTCCTGACGGACGACGAACTGGCTGACATTCATCTGGCAACATTGGAGGTACTTGAAAAAACAGGGCTTTTTATTGGGTCTGATGAGGCTCTGGACATTTTCGACGGCGCCGGCGCCGAAGTCGACCGCAAAAAGAAAATCGTCAAAGTCCCCCCTTATGTGGTCGAAGATGCCATCCGATCGGCACCATCAAAAATCCTTCTGGCCGGACGCAACCCGGATCACGATAAAGTGCTGGAAGCCGGCCGGGTGCATTTCACCAACTTCAGCGAAGGAATTGAAGTCGTCGATCCGTTCAGCGCTGAACACAGGGCGCCGCTCAAAGCCGACTTGGCCAACGCCGCCAAACTGGTCGATTACTTGGATGAGATCGATGTCTGCGAAAAGGCGGTGGGTTCCAGCGACGTCCCCCCACAGGTTTTGCCGCTGCATAACGCGGAAGCCATGCTGACCAACACCACCAAGCACTGCTGTGTCGGACCCGGCAGCGGCTTTTTATTAAAAAAGCTGGTTAAAATGGCCGGCATCATCGTCGGCGGCCTTAAAAAATTCAAAGAGCGTCCCGTTTTGTCTTTTACAACCTGCCCGGTCAGCCCTCTGCAGCTGATCAGCGAATGCTGTGAAATCATAATGGCGGCCGCCAGAACCGGGTCGATAATCAATATCCTGTCGATGGCGATGGCGGGCGGCACTTCGCCGGTGACCCTGGCCGGCACCCTGGTGACCCACAACGCCGAAGTCTTAGGGGGGCTGACCCTGAATCAGCTGGTTCGCAAAGGTGCTCCCGTCATATACGGCAGTTCGACCACTGCGATGGATCTCAAAATCGGCGCGGCCTCGGTGGGCACGCCCGAGTGTGCCATCATCAGCGGTGCCGTCGCCAGACTGGCCCGCTACTACGCCCTGCCAAGCTATGTCGCCGGCGGGTAGAGCGATTCTAAAATACCCGACTCCCAGATGGGCCATGAGAAGACGCTCACCGGACTGATACCGGCATTGGCAGGTGCCAATCTGATCTACGGTCCGGGGATGCTCGAAAGCGGCATCACCTTTGATTTTGCCCAACTGGTTTTAGACAATGAATTTGTCAGGATGATCAAGCATGCCATCGGTGGGTTTGTGGTTGATGATGAGACCTTGGCCGTCGATGTAATCAAGGCGGTGGGCCCTGCCAGGGACTTTCTCACCCAGCCGCACACCCTCAAGCATCTGCGCACCCATTCTCAACCCGAATTCATCGACCGCAGCCGGATGGAAAAGTGGAAGGCTGCCGGAGCCGTCGACAGCTACCGGCGGGCTCTGGAAAAAACAAGGGATATTCTGCAAAACCACCAGCCCGAGCCATTGCCGGAAAACGTGCTGGCTGAGATTCAGGCGGTTATTAAAGAAACAGAAGAGGAACTGGGAGCCTCCAAAGTTAAGCCATAAAACAAAGTAAGAAATACGAAGCACGAAATTTATATTGTCTTTTTTCGTGTTTTCGTCCTTTCGTGCTTTCGTGATTAATTTTTCCTTTTTGGTTCCGGCTTGTACGGGTTAGGATTTCTATCATTGGAATTTGTTTCGAATTTCGATATTCGAGTTTCGAATTTAATTCACCAAATCAGCCGCGGAATATTCAAGTTTAAAGATTAATTTAGGGGAGGAAGATTGAAAGATCATATTCTTACCCGTATGGGTGACGGCGAGCGGGTTTTCATGGCGACCGAAGAGGTCAAGGAAGATATTCTGACCGCCACCCGGGAAGCCGCCCGGCGTGCGGAAATTCCGGAGCTCACCGCCGATGAAATGGAAGAACTCTTTGAAATCATGGCCGAACCGTCCCGGGCCGTCAGTGTCATGCCCGGCCGCGAGGTGATCGTTACCGACGACGGCTGCTCGATGAGCTTCTACTCCGGTCAGGACAGCGGAGGGGTCGGCATCTCGATGAGCCGCCAGCAGGCCATCTTGACCTATGAGCGCGCCTGTGCGGCCGACACCACCTCGATGGGCCACAGCGATTACAGCTTCAAACCCGTCAAGCCCATCATCAATTCCGAGATGAACGAGTACTACGCCAACTCGATGGTGACCACCGCGCCTTTTTTATACGGTGCACAGCCCAACATGGGTTTGTACTTTCATCCGGACGGCCCGCATGCAAACCCGGCTGATCTGCTGGCACAAGGCAAAATCAAGGAAGCTCAGCAAGTACAGGAAGCCGCCGCCGAACAACTGCGCCAGGATCTGGTCTTTGTCGGCAAAAAATTAAACAGCATCGGCTGTGAGGGCCTTAATTTCGATACGGCCGGCTCGGCCGGGGACGCCGATTTCATGGCGGCCTTGCAAGCCATCGGTGATATCAAAAAAACGGCACCGGACATGCCGATTATTCTGGGGGGGTCGGGGGAATTCGTTTTGGGAATGCACGGCGAAGTACAGTTTCAGAACCGGCAGTTGGCCGGAATGTACCCCCACCAGCAGGCCCGGATTGCCGAAGCCGCCGGCGCCAGTATCTATGGTGTGGCCATCGGTACCAACACGAATGAATCCGTGCCCTGGAATGTGGCGCGCGCCCTGACTTTCGTTAAAGCGGCCGTGGCGGCGGTTGGGATTCCGGTGCATGTGAACGTCGGCATGGGAGTGGGCGGTGTGCCGATGATGGAAGCCCCGCCGATTGACAGCGTGACGCGGGCCTCCAAATCATTGGTCCAGATCGGCAAAGCCGACGGGTTGTAGATTGGCGTCGGCGACCCGTTCGGGATGCACCTGGCCCATATCTTTGCTTCGGGCATGGGCGGCATCCGGACCTCCGGAGATCTGGTGGCCTGGATGCAGCTTCTTAAAAAAATGAAAATAGCCGAAGCCAAACGATATGTGGCTGCAAAACTGGCAGTTGAAATTTCGGATCTGACCAACGAAGAGGTCATGCGTCAACTCAGGGAGGACCTGGGCATCGGCATGATTACCTCCGTGGCCGGCAGTCCGAAGGGCATGCGGGCCAAGCTCAACATTGCGCAACTGCTGGATATCCGGATCAATTCGGTTGAATTGTTTAAATCTAATATAGGTCGCAACCCTTGAACCTTGAACCCTGCGTGTGGGGTCGACTTGTCCCGTCGTCTCGCGGGGTCGTAGTCCGAAGGGCGAAGCCCCAAGCTCGAAGAGCGAGGTCGGAAGCCCCAAACCTGGAATCGATCTGTTAAGGGGAAAATTATTTTTTGTATACACCATGGATGCGCACATGACGGAAAAAATCTATTCGGAAGCAATTGAAGCAATTTTAAAGGGCGATGTAGAGAAAGCCACCGCCATAGCCAGGCGGGGACTGGACGACGGCATGGATCCGCTGGAGCTCATGACCCACGGCTTTATCCCCGGAATCAATCAGGTGGGCGATCTGTTCGGCTCGGGCAAGCTGTTTATCCCGGGACTGGTTAAATCGGCCGCTGCCATGGAAAAAGCCACGGCTGTCATCAACGCCGCCATTCCACAGGAGCAGGCCGCGGTCCGCGGCAAAATCGTCATCGGCACCGTGGAAGGCGATATGCATGACATCGGCAAGACCATTGTCGTTGCCCTGCTGCGAGCCAACGGGTTTGATGTGCTGGACCTGGGACGCGATGTGGCCATTGCACGCTTCATCGAAGAAGCGGAAAAATTCGGTGCGGATATTATCGGCACCAGCACGTTGCTGACAACCACCATGGTGGTTCAAAAAGAGCTTGAGGAAGAGCTGAAGAATTCGGGGTTAAAGGGCAAGTACAAAACAATCGTCGGCGGCGCTCCGGTCACCCAGCGCTGGGCCAACCGCATCGGTGCGGATGCCTTTGCGCAGGATGCCGGCGACGGAGTGAAAAAAGTGAAGCAGTTGCTGCTGTAGACATATCAGCCGATCACCTTCACGTTAACCGCCTGGCGGCCGTTTTGGGTGTCCCTGACTTCAAAGCTGACGCGATCGTTATTTTTTAAACCGAAAAAACCATGGTCGACAATTTTAGACCCGTGAAAAAAAACATCTTCCTGTCCTTCGGATGCAATAAAACCATAGTTCTTTTTCTTGTTGAACCACTTAACTGTTCCTTCCGTCATTGCTCCAAACTCCTTTGTTCATTATATTAATAGAATTTTTTGTTCGAATAAAAAGGGCAGAGTCACTTCTGGCTCTGCCCACAAGGTCTGATGTGCTCCCGGTTCTTTCGGGGAAACTTATTTGCCTGTCAGCTGTTGTTCCCGGAGAGGATTTTTGCAATGGGTGAATTCTAAATCACCCAAATCACGAACTTAGTACTTTATCTCGTATGCGGGCAAAATTGTCAATAAGAAAACGTTCCGATTGCGCTTTGCGGATAGTCGCTTACAGATTTAAAATAAGGATTAGAATCTGAATTTCAATCCTTCTCCTGACACAAAAACGTTAGAAATCAACCTTGGCATTCAAGCCGACTCAATCAGCGTCTAAATTTGCGCCGGGCGCCGGCGGTGCATCCTTCCCATAACCTTTGAGGATGACCGCAATCAGAACCGTACCGATGATGATCAGGATTCCGCCTGCAACAAAAATGGTGGACAGTCCCAGGCTGTCCATAATCACACCGGAAATTATCGGAGAAACAATCATACCCAAGCTCCAGCCGGTATCCGTCAGTCCCATCGTGGAACCCATTCCCAGTAATTTCCCCACCCGGCCGGTCAACACGAGGCCACCAGGCATCGAAATGCCGTTACCGATCCCCATCAAAATGTTACAAAATAAAACCATTACGAATCCTTCTCCCAGCGGAATTCCCCATACGGCAATTCCGGAGATCAGCGATCCGGCAATGATCATATACAAAGGGTTTATTCGATCCGCAAGCCCTCCGCAAAGTCGCTGTAAAAATGCGATCAGAAAGATATTGGCCCCGAGAATAACTCCTACCTCTGCGCTGGTAAGGTGGATTTGTAAGCCGAACAACGGCAAAAAAGTGTATACACTTCCCTGGCCGGCTGCCAGAAAAAACCGCAGCAAAAATAGCCCCAAAATGACTCGATTCTTCAAAAGGCTTTTGAAAGGAGCAGGCGGCTGTCTGCTCTGGTCACGCTCGCGTTGGTGATCACCGGGTAGAAATGTGGTCACTCCCAAAAATGTCAACAGCGCCAATCCGCCCATGGCATAAAAAGCCATGTGCATTCCAAAAAAATCGCGGATAATTCCACCGGCCACGGGTCCTACCCCCAACCCGAGCATGACGGCCATGTTCTGCGTTCCCAGGTAGAAACCCATCCGATGTTTGGGTGCAATATCCGCTACCAGAGCCATGGCTACCGGGGCAACCAGAACCGAAGTTAGTCCGTGCAGCAGGCGCACCAGAATGAGGGTTTCAACGCGCGCAGCCATCACGTAAAAGACCGACACCAAGGCGTACAGCAAAAGCCCCAGGGTAATAAACGGCTTGCGTCCATAGCGGTCCGAAAGGCGTCCGGACAGGGGGTTGAATATCGTGCGGGCCAGGTTGAAGCTGGCGATGATCATTCCCACCTGTAACCCCCCGGCACCCAGTTCCACGGCATACACCGGCACCAGGGGCCAGATGATGCCCAGTCCAATTGTGGCCACACCGACGGAAGCCGACAGCAGAAACAAAATCCAGGATGGTGAAGATACAGGCATACAATTTGATTTAGTGGTGTGGCATGCATTCTGCGCTCAAATTGGAAGATACAGCCCGGCTTTTGACATCCACGCCGTATTCTTCTATACTTCCGCCATGTAAAAAGTTTTTTTATACCATCAAATCAATGATTTTCAAAATTCAAACTTTCCCGGCGGATTGAAGGTTCCTGGCTCGGAAAACGGCGGCGCGCAAAATCGGGAGCCGATCCAACGTGCTGTGCCGAAGGCGCTGATTTCCAACGGTAAGGGCCGGGAGGGGGCATATGAACCTGCACAAATGGTCTTTCCAAAAAGCCGTGGGACAAAATGACCCACACACCGCCGCTGAATTTCTGGCACAACACTCCGGCAGTTCAAAAAGCCGCATCAAAGATGCCATGAACAAGGGAGCGGTTTGGTTAAAAAAAAAGAACGGCAAAGCGCTTCGCATCCGGCGGGCAACCGCAGCGCTGAAGCCCGGCGATGAACTCGCCTGTTATTATGATGCAAAATTGCTGGCTTTAACCCCTGCCGCCGCGCAATGTATTAGCGATCAAAAGCGCTACAGCGTCTGGTTCAAGCCGGCCGGCATGATGTCCCAAGGCACCCTATACGGGGATCACTGCTCGCTGCTGCGCACAGCAGAACTGTTTTTCAGGTCCAAACGCACGGTTTTTCTGGTTCACCGCCTGGATCGCGAGGCCTCCGGCATCATGCTGATCGCCCACGATAAGGGTGCTGCCGGCAAGCTGTCACGCCTGTTTCAGAATCGATCCATCGTCAAAAATTACCGTGCACAGGTGCTTGGAAACCTGGCTGAGAAGAAATCTGAAGATACAATCCGAATCCCGCTGGACGGCAAACCCGCCGAAACCGAGTATACGGCCGGTGATTATGATCCAACGTCCAATACCACCAAGGTCGATGTGATTATCCGCACAGGCCGCAAGCACCAGATCCGCCGTCATTTTGAAATGATCGGCTTTCCGGTGATGGGAGATCCGCGCTATGGTGAAGGCAACAAAAACACCGAGGGCATGAAACTCACCGCAACTGCCCTGGAATTTGAGTGTCCTTTTAGTAGGAAATATAGAATATTTAAAAGTCCACCATCAGATAAAATACAGATAAAAGCGCTTTAATCCAATCGACCAACATTTCAATCACACGATCAAGCTGCTCTTGACGCCCTAATTTAATTTTGATATCGACTAAATATACTAATATTTTAGTCTGTTACAGGCTTGCATGTACTCGCAAGGTATCTGAAATCTGAAGACATCTCATTTTGCGGCCCTTCTGTATATCATTACAATTTAAATGATAAACAGAGCTGTATAATTACTGGTTATGCCAGCCTGAAAATTGGAAGGGAAGTTCTAGATGATTGACTGGGGAATGGTTTCCGCCATCGCTGCTTTGGTCGCCGCTGTTGCAGCTATCGCTGCAATCATTACCCAAATACGTTCGTCAAGGACCGTCATGGCAATGGACCTACTTTTGAGATTTTTAGTCTTGATCCACTCATGATTGCACGACGACGACGCGTTGGCGAAGCGTTTCTCCGCGAACGTCACGTTGATAAACAGTCTGCAAGGATCGTTTCCGATATTGAAAGTCGAACGCATTAATTCAAAAAAGTGGAGTTGAAATCCCGGTGGGGGAGATCATGGGAAGTATTTGATAGGCTGGGTTAATCGCGGTTAGAAACTGCTCCCACAACAGCTTTAAACTTTTTCAGGGTGCGAAGAAATTTGTTGCCCTCCTCCTCTCTAAAGGGCAAATAGAGGGGATTTCATCTTCAATCAAACTGGTACCATCGGCAGCCAACGGTATGGTTGAACCTCTAAATCCAGAACCCTGAACCTTTGGACGGTTTTCAAATATGAATAACTTCGACGTACTGGTCATCGGACGCAGCTGCCTGGATATAATTGCCGTCGTCAATCGATTTCCGCAGGAAAATCAAAAATTACCGCTGGAGTTCCGCCTGACCGAAGGCGGCGGCCAGGGGGGCACGGCATCCTGCTGCATCGCTCGATTGGGCGGCCGGGTGGCGTATGTCGGCAAACTGGGTGATGACGAGGAAGGCCGCTTCTGTTTAAAACGCCTCGCAGACTTCGGTGTCTCCACCGAATTTGTTGAAATTGTCGAAGGCGGCAAAACACCGGTGGCCTATGTTTTTATCACTGCGGTCAGCGGCGCCCGCAGCATCATCTACGAGCGCAATACCCTGCCGAAAATAACCATCGATTCCGTGCTGAAAGACTTGGTTACGCACGCCGGGGTCGCCCTGCTGGACCCGGAAGTCACCTACCTGGGCGGGCTTTTAAAGCATGTCGCCGGCAGCGGTGTCAAAGTCATTTATGATTGCGAAAGATGGCGGGAAGGCATCGAGGATATCATGAAAACGGCCGACTATTTTGTACCCTCGGCTGATTTTATGGAAGCCGCCGAGCTGAAGTTTCACGACCTCCCGTTTGCGCAAAGCATCATAAGATTAAACGATCAGGTGGCCGGCCACCTGATTGTGACCCATGGCGAAAAAGGCGCCTACTATATCAGCGACGGCACCCTCTATCACGTGGCCGTCCCTGAAGTGCCGGCTGTCTGTACCGTGGGCGCCGGCGACAATTTTCATGCCGCCTTTGCCCTGGCTGTGGCCAGGGGTTTTGATCTTCACTGGGCGGTCAAATTTTCGGTGGCCGTGGCCTCATTGTCGTGCCGGGAATA
The DNA here is from genome assembly GCA_964435765.1 of uncultured Desulfosarcina sp. GTDB lineage: Bacteria > Desulfobacterota > Desulfobacteria > Desulfobacterales > JAFDCJ01 > JAFDCJ01. The sequence continues at coordinate 45,875 of CAYTBC010000005.1, read as the reverse complement.
CGGCGGCCGCATAGGGGTTCCGACCTGGCACCAGGCCCTGCAAGTTGCCGCCAACTTGACCGCAAGGAGCGTTGCGGAAATCCATCCGGCAAATCCCCGCTCGCATATATGACCCGGCAGACCTTCTAAAATTGGATTCGGTAGTTTAGGCTTGACGCGGGCCATATCCGTGGTAATTATGCCGAACATTAACCATCAGGAAAGAACATAGTGAAAATGAAAGCACTTCAACCGATTCCCCAGTGTGTCGACTGTCTGTTCTCGCTGGCTAAAGATATCATCACTTTTGCAGGCTTCGGCGAACCGCATATGATAGCCGAAGCCGAGCGCATCACTCGCAGTATCCTCGCCCAGGCCGGGGACAACGCGTCGAATTCGCCCCAAATCGCCAATCGGATTCTGCGGGAAATCCGCGAATTCACCGGCGTCGCGGACCCCTATAAAAAATTTAAAGCCCGGGAAATGGACCAGGCCCGGAAAATGTTTTCAAGCCTGGAAAGCCGGGTGGACGACGGCCTGCGATCGCGGGCCGGTGCGGCCGCGCTCGGAAACAGCCTGGATTTTTTTAAAAACCCCGAACAGGCGCTGGCCGAAATTCCGCACCTGTTTAAGGCGGGAATCTCGTTTTATTACGATCATCTTGATCAGCTCGAACGCTTTCTGGCAAAAAAGCCCGGCAAGATTTTATATCTCACCGACAATGCCGGCGAAATTTACTTCGACGGACCATTGTACGAATACCTGAAACAGTGCTGCCGCCAAATTTACCTGGTGGTCAAAGGCGGTCCGTCCGTCAACGACCTCACCCGGGCCGAGCTGCAGTCCGCACAGCTGGCAGATAAATTTGACCCCGTGGCCGATACGGGCACCGATGGGGCCGGTATCGATTGGGACCATGTCTCCCAGGGATTTCGGGATCTTCTGGCGGATGCCGATCTCATTGTTTCAAAGGGCATGGCCAACTTTGAAACCCTGTATCCGCAGCCTCTGTCCGCGCCGAGCTTTTATCTGTTCAAGGTCAAATGCGAACCCATTCAAAACTTTATCAAGGCCCCGGGAAACAGCTTTTTGGCTTTATGGAAAGATGGAACTATGGCTGATTAATTCCAATTGAGCAAAAATCAATCAAGGGCCGTTCAGAGTACACGGCCAAATTCGGTTTCAGGCTTCAGCCCATCCGCCGGCCTGAAAAGTTTACCCGCCTTTGGAGGGAGGCCGATCTGATCGAAAAAGACACATAATAGTTCACCGCAGAGAACGCCGAGAAAGAAAATTTTGATTAATCTCTGCGGTGAGACACATCATAAAAATGGCATCGATTTCAGTGAAATTCTATATGAGAGGGGCGCAAATGCAGTCACTGAAAGCCGAACACTGGAAATTGGAACCCTGAAATTTCGAAACCCCCTGAAAAAGGTGAACACCTATTTGTTGAATGCCGATCTTCTCATCATCCACCAGGGCGCCCTGGGGGATTTCATTCTGACGTTTCCGGCCATAACCCGACTGAAGAGATATTTTCTGCACATTGATGTACTCTGCCAGGGCCAACTGGGAAAACTGGCCGCCTCGCTGGGACTTGTGCGAAACGGGTATCCAGCCGAGGCCGCCTATGTCGCCTCGCTTTTCAGCGACCGCATCGACCCGCAAATCAAAACGCTGCTGAGACCCTACGCGCACATTATTTTATTTACCTTCTCCGATCAGCTCGAGGCAGCCGTCAAGCAGGTCAGCGCCGCGCCGTGCTGCCGCATAGCTCCCAGGCCGCCGGTCCATGAGCGTATCCACGTGGCAGAATTTATCCTGAAAAATCTTGTCAATTGCAGCCTGATTGATAAAAAGGAGTCCGGACTTGAAATCATGCGGCCGCCTGGGGCGGAGCCTTCCGCCGACCTCCGTAAAATTTTGCTGCACCCCGGGGCGGGCAGCCTTCGCAAACGCTGGCCGCTTTCAAGCTTTTTGGATGTGGCGGCCGGACTCAAGGCTGATGGGTTGAGACCGGAATTCATCCTGGGTCCGGCTGAAGAAGATCTGGTGGATAAATTGCGGCGTCCCGCGCTGACCGTCCACGTATTGGATGACCTCCTTAATTTGACTGCGCTGCTCAAGTCGGCCGGCGGCTACATCGGCAATGATGCGGGCGCCAGCCACCTGGCCGCATTTTTAGGCCTGCCTTCGGCGGTGATATTCGGCCCGGCCGACCCCGAACGCTGGAAACCGTTGGGTTGTGCGGTTGAAGTGGTTCGGCCGGCGCTTGGATGCCGACCTTGCTTTGAAACCGAGGAGGTCAACTGCCCTGATCCCGGGTGCTTGAATGGCATTCAACCCGAGATGGTAACCGATGCATTTTACCGGGTGTATAAAAAGACCGAGTAAGGAGTTCACTCTTTATGCTGGAACAGAAATTAGCCGCCCTGGAAGATATCTACAGTATTTACCATGAATTTATTGACACGCGCGAAATCGTTTGCCAAAAAGGATGTTCCCATTGCTGCACCGCCGGTGTGACGCTGACAACCCTGGAGGGATATCAAATTATTGACAAGTTGATCGAAAAAGGCGATCCGGATTTAATTAAACGGATTCAAACCGCCGGGGGCGAAAAAGGCTATCGGCCCCAAATCACAACCAATCAATTGGCAGCGCTGTGCGCCCGGGGAGATGACCCCCCGCAAGAGGATATTGCCGCGGGAGCTGCAAGGTGCTTTATTTTGACAGCGGACGAATGCCCCCTGTACGACCTGCGACCGTTTGGGTGCCGCTGCCTGGTGTCCCGCCGCAGGTGCGGAGCAAACGGCTATGCTGAAATAGACGATTTCGTTTTATCGGTGAACACCGTATTTTTACAAACCATCGAACATTTAGACTGCCCGGGATGTACCGGAAATCTGGTGGACGTCCTGCAAACGCTATCCCTGGAAGAAAACCGCAAAGCCTACAGCAAAAACACTCTCCACTGCACCGGCAACGCCCTGATTCCCAATCACCCGTTAAAAGTGTTGATGCTGCCGCCCGAGCACCGCAAAAACATGGAGCCGATTCTGGAAAAGCTTCGACAGATAAAATTATAATGGTTTTCTTTTTTCTTTATCCTTCGACCGCTTTAGGCTATGAACCAAAAACTGCCAAATATTTATTTTCTTGGATAAACCTCGGCTGAAAGTTCGGCAATGAATAAGCAAAAGACAATTCTAATTGTTTGTGACCGGCAGCCCGACCTTGACGGGCTCGTCGATTTTCTCAAACCCGACTACAGAATCGTGGCGGCCACGAATGGGGAGCAGGCTTTAAGGACCGTCCGCGCCGCCGCCCCGCCGGACTTGATTTTGCTGGGAATCGTGACGCCTGAGGCGCAAAGCTACGATGTCTGCCGCAGCTTGAAGGCCGACCCAACCACCCGGGATATTCCGGTGATTTTAATCGCCTCCGACAGCGAGTCCGACTTCGAGGCCGGTGGGATGGAATTGGGGGCCTCAGACTGCATCACCCAACCTGTCTCCCCTGCCCTCCTCAAGGCCCGGATTAAGACCCATTTGACCTTGAGACACAAGATTGACGAGCTGCGCGAAGCTTACCAAAAAATTGAGTCCCTTAAAGTCAGAATGGAGAATGCGCTTACGGTTGGCCGAAAAATTCAAGAGCGCATCGTGCCGTCAAGCTTTCCGGCGTTTCCGGACCATGAGGAATTCGAAGTATTCGCCAGCCTGCAGCCGTCCCGTGAGTTCGAAGGAAATTTTTACGACTTCTTTTTCATCGGCGACGATCGGTTTTGCTTCTGCATCGGCGACGTGGCCGGAAAAGGGGTGCAGGCCGCTTTGTTTATGACCGTTACGAAAACAATCATAAGGTCCCGGGCGGGAGATGATTTCTCAACGGCAAGCATCCTCACTCACGTTAATGAGCAGCTCAGCGAGGTTAACCAACCCTCCATGTTTGTGACCCTTTTCATGGGAATTCTGAATATCAAAACCGGCAGCCTGCTATATACCAATGCGGGGCATAAACCGCCTTATCTCAAACGGGGAGCCGGCATGAACGAACGGCTGAACCGGATCCACGGTCCGGTAATCGGCAAAGCCAGGGGGATGGTTTATAAGGAAGACAAAACCAGCCTTTCAAAAAACGATATGCTGCTGCTCTACACCGACGGGGTAACCCGGGCCAGAAATGGTAAGAAAAACCGGTTTTCCGAAAAGCGGCTGGGGGAGTTTATATCTTCCCGCATATTTTTATCCGCCGAGGACATCGTGCGCTCGGCAATCTCAAAGGTTAAAGAATTCACCGCCGGGGCAGATCAGGTTGAGGATATGACGCTGTTGGCCGTTCAATTTTTCAGAAACCCGGAAGAAACAAGCGGCCCCAAACTGGAGCTCACCATTCCGAATTCTTTATCTGAAAACGCACGGGTCAAGGAGCATTTTGACGCCTTCTCGCAGCATTACGGTATCCCGGATAAAACCAGACTCAAAATGCATGTGGTGCTAGACGAATTGTTAATGAACATCATTTCTTATGCCTACCTTGACGACGAAAAGCACGACATCGGGATTAAGGTGGAATTATCGGCCGATCGTTTGAAAATGTCGATGGTCGATGACGGCATCCCGTTCAATCCATTGGGCATCGAGACGCCGGACACCGAACTTTCACTTGAAGAGCGCAAAATCGGCGGTCTGGGAATTCATCTGGTCCGCAAAATGATGGACCGGGTTTCCTATCGGCGGCGAATTGATAAAAATGTTATCACAGTTGTTGAATTCCTGAATGCCGGTATAAAATAATCGGATTCAAGACCATCAGTACGGGTTACTTATATGAAACTACATTAAGTTTCTTTTCCGGTCAGACTGGACGCTCGCGGCCAGCGGCGGCGCTCGTATGAAACTTGTTTTGTTAAAAGATGAACGTTGGACATCGAACGTCCATCATCGAATGAAAAAACTGAACATAAAATGTTTTCGATAAGGCAAAATTCCAGACCTTAGCAATTGCCATGCAACATGGTTTCCTGCTCTGGTATTCAATGCCTGCTAAACGATCTTTATGCTTCACACCGAATTCTCCAGCAGCATCTCTTCTTCATCTTTTTCCATTGGGCGTTCGATGTCGGACGTTTCACGCCTTGGCGTGATTCGATGTTCATTCTTAGTTTCTTTTTCAATAAGACTGGCCGCCCTCCAAGGGTGGGTAAACTTTTCAGTCCAGCGGCGGCACTCTCTCCTAAAACCTAGTTTACCTGAAAAAATCCTTCATCATACTCGGGTTTGCCTTGATAACGGCCCATATAAAAACCGGGCAGCTGATCGATGTTTTCAAACAGGCCGGCATCGGCCTTGATACCGGCTTGGTGGAGCGCTTTAAGCATATCTGCGGGTTTGGGCGGACAGCCCTTGATGACGATGGCCTCCCTAATATTCGGGTTGTCTTTGTGGGCCTGGTAAATGCATTTGCCCATCAGAATGGTCTTTTTCTTGCCGGGGGTCGGCTGCATGGATTTTCCGGTCAGAACCTCCACATCGTCAAAGGGTTCCCCCTGCCAGGCAAAGCGGATCGCGGAGATCATCAGCCCGTTGACGCCGGAACAATAGGTGCACATGGAAAGATCGTATTTGTGATAAAAAACCCCCTTGATTCCCTGTTGGGCCAACGGGGTCGGAAGAATGACTTCGTCGGTCTGACTGTATTCGAAATCGTATTCGTGCGGCCGGGTCACCACTTCGATGCTCTCGCCCACCACCTCGATATCCGAAAAATCCCGGGGGCGCCGACGATGCCTGGCCGCATGCACCAGATGCGGCACCTGCTCGGGTTGATAGCCTAAAATTCGGGCGCCCACCAGGTCCGCGGACAGGATGTCGGCTGACGCCACCAGCAAATTGGTTCGATGTAGTTTGCCGTCCGGACCGGGACCGCGCTCGTTGGAAAAGATGCCGTCGATCAGGGTGAAGATCGGGGGCATCTGATCGGCCAGTTTGGATACCCAGAAATGCAGGTCCCTGCCGGGGGTCATGTTGTGGCACTTTTTGCGAGAGGGGATATCAATCAATCCTTTTAAATTTTTAATCCCTAAGCTGACCACGGTTTGATTGTGGGCCTTCATGACCGGCAGATCCACCACGAAATCGCTTTCCAGAACATCCCGGTTGAAGCTGATTTGGACTCCGTCGCCAAGATCCACCTTTTTAAAAGGCCGCTCGAATACATTCAGATATTTAATGCCGTATTTTTGCTTCAGCCTCCCATACCCCAGCGTTTCAAAGGCGTGCGCCGGTGTGGCGGTATCTTTGGGTCTCAGGGTGACGGTGCCTTCGCCGATGGTGATGTCATCGATGCCGCGCTCCTTTAACAGAATGATGATATCCTCAACCACCCGGGAAGTCGTGATGACACCCCACTTGGGAAAGGGCACGGCTTTCGTCCAAAAGACGATGTTGGGTTTTACAAACACTTTAGCATTGGACGGCATGCGGTCCAGTCCTTTGGACAGTTCAACTGCGGCTCTGACAGACGCCAGCGGAGTTTCGTAGCGGACGATCGACACCAGATGTTTGCTCATAATCGACCTCTTTCAGAATTTATATGCTGAGAAGTTTTCTTGCGTTTTCACCTCGGATTTTATCCAGCTGTGTGCGGGTCAAAGCGGCTTCTTCCATCTCGCTGAAATACCTGGCCGGAGGCAGCAGCGGATAGTCGCTTCCGAACAGGATCTTTTCTGCCCCCACAATTTCAGCTGCGATCCGGTAGATTTCGAAATCATAAAGGAAAGGCGAGGCAGCGGTGTCAAAATATACATTTTTAAGGCTCTCTTTGACTTCCTTTTTCATCAGGCCGAAAAAAAACAAACCACCGCCCCAATGGGCCAGCACGATCTTGGTTTTCGAAAACCGTCTGACCAGGCGGTATATTTGGACCAGGGTAATGGGTGTTTTACCGTGGTAAACGTGGCCTACCGGTTCGTTGGTGTGAATTAAAACCGGCAGGTTTTTCCCGGCGCAAAGGTCCATGACCGGGGCCAGACGATCCAGGGCCGCTTCATCAATACCGCTCTGGTAAAAGGCCAGTTCACCGATTCCCGCCAGTCCGGCGTCAAAGCAGCGTTCGGCCTCGGCCGCAGCGCCTGGACCGGATGGTTCAAAACAACCCAAACCGATAAAACGATCCGGATGTTTTTGCACCGTTTCGATGATGTAATCATTGTGCGGTTTAAATGCTGCGGAACTTTCCCATGGAAACCCGAAAATCACCGATTTGTCCACCCGGTTTTCGTCCATGACGTCGATTAATTCGTCGGCGCCGATCATCCTGGATTTGGCGGATTGATACAAAAGTTTGAAAGCCGGCTCAGACGGAAAAAATTTTTCCCGGTGGTTGCGAATATTTTTGGGGAATAAATGGGTATGAAAATCGATGATCATTGGCCGTCCTAATTAATCCGCCCTGGAAAATAGCAAAACCAGGTTTGTAGATTGTTTTTTTAACTCAAGAAACTTGTTGGACTTATGCGCCGGCGGCTTAATTACTGTGTGCTGCGCACATATTTTATTTTTTTAGTTCTTTATTTCATGTCAAATACTTTTATATGGAGCCTTCGTCGACAACTTGAATAAGTGAAATAGTCGTAAAATTCAAACAAAAAAAACGGCTGATTGGATTTTCCAATCAGCCGTTAAGGAGGAGAACAGATGAAGAAATTATTAGGCTTTGTTTTTGTATTAGGCTGATCTGAAATAATGCAAAAGCCTTGCCAGTTTTAAAATAAGATTAAAATACCGGTACAAAAATTAAAATATTACCATAAATTTCAGATAGATAAATTATTTTTGCCGAAATCGGCAGACCTTAAAAAAGCCCTGCCTGCAGCGCGATCGAACCGGCCGTCGGGTTCACAATTTTTAACCTTTTAAGTCGAATTTGAATAAACCACTTGTTTTTAAAGCATTTTTCGAATATGGCATGAAGTTCAAAATTTTGAACCCGGATTCGTCCGGCAACAGTATAGTTTCATAACTATCGGATTATTTGGGAATTATTAAGGTTTAAAAATTTGAACCCCCGGCAATATTCAGACAAGTTATAGGTCAATAAGAGCTCTGATATGGATTCCATTCAAAAGGCCAAAAAGGATCCCATGTACCGGTACCTGATCGTATTTACGATCTGCTCAACCATGGCATTGCAGACCTGGCTCACGCTGTTTAACAATTTTGCGGTCGATATTGCCGGGTTGGACGGCCTTCATATCGGAATAATTCAATCGGTCAGGGAAATTCCGGGTTTCCTGGCGCTGCTGGCGGTTTTTGTGATCATGTTCATCCGGGAGCATCGACTGTCGGCCCTGTCGATTTTAATATTGGGGCTGGGGCTGGCGTCGACTGGACTGTTTCCGACCTACCCCGGGTTGATTTTAACCACCCTGGTGATGAGTTTCGGTTTCCATTACTTTGAAACCACCAATATGTCCCTGACCCTTCAGTATTTTGATAAAGACGTAGCGCCCTGGGTAATGGGCAAACAGCGCAGTATTGCGGCGGCATCCAACGTCACGGTCGGCGTTTTGATCTACTTTTTTGCCTATTTGCTGGATTTTAGCCGGATCTACCTTCTGATTGGCGGGGTTGTGGTCGCAGCGGCGATCTGGGGATTGCTGCAGGACCCCTCGGATAAAGAGATTGTCCCGCAGCACAAAAAAATGATTGTGCGCAAAAAATACTGGCTTTTTTACTTTTTGACATTTATGGCCGGTGCCCGGCGCCAGATTTTCATGGCATTTGCCGTGTTGTTGCTGGTGCAAAAATTTAAATACTCCGTACAGGAAATCACCTTGCTGTTTGTTGTCAACAATATTATCAATTTTTATTTGAGCCCATTGATTGGAAAAAGCATCATCCGGTTTGGTGAACGCAAGGTCTTGTCACTGGAATATTTCAGCCTGATTATCGTTTTTCTGGCCTATGCCACCGCTACATCCAAGCTGCTCGTCGCCGGCCTCTACATTCTGGACCACATATTTTTTAACTTTTCGATTGCCATTCGTACCTATTTTCAAAAGGTGGGAGATCACCGCGACATTGCGCCGAGCATGGCCGTGGGATTCACCATCAATCACATTGCCGCCGTGTTTTTACCCGCCATCGGCGGGTGGCTGTGGGTGATTGACTATCGCATACCATTTGTCGGCGGAGCCGTTCTCAGCCTGGTTTCGCTGTCCGCCGTCCAGATGATAAGGACAAGTAAATCATCGAATGCCTAAAATGAGCTAACCCGCCCAAAAAATGGCGGACAAGAATGCCTAAATTGCCTAAAATTGAGGTATTCTGTCGAATTTAGATCAATAAAATACCAAAATTTCAGGAATCATAGACCCTGCCCCGCCGCGGCCGTAGATCGCACCCAACCTTTAAAAAAACAACGTGCAATACAATACTATTATGCCTCAAGCGAAACGCTCCTCAAGCAAATTGCCCCCTTATTCCCACACCCCCTCAATTGGCGCACCGCATTTCGCACAAAGGCCGTCTTTTATCCGCAGTTTGCCAACCTGAAACCCGCGGCGTTCAATCAACATTTCGCCGCACTCGTAACAAAACGTATTCTCCGCCGCATGGCCGGGAACATTGCCGGTGTAAACATATTTTAAGCCGGCCTTCAAACCGATCTTCCGGGCCTTGGTAAGGGTTTCCACCGGCGTTGGGGGGCGGTCTACCAATTTGTAAGTCGGATGAAAGCGGCTGATGTGCCAGGGGGTTTCCGCACCCAGTTCTTGCGCGATAAAAATTGCCAGATCTTTTAACTCTTTCGGGTCGTCGTTCAAGCCTGGAACGATCAAGGTGGTCACTTCCACAAATATTCCAAAGGACTTCATCAACTTTAAAGTATTCAGCACAGGCCTGAGCCTGGCTCCGCAGAGTTCTTTGTAATACTTTTTGGAAAACGCCTTCAAATCGACATTGGCGGCGTTCAGAAACGGTTGGATCATCTCCAGCGCTTCGGCGGTCATATACCCGTTGGTGACAAAAACGTTTCGAATTCCGCGCTCAGCAGCCAGCTTGGCGGTCTCATAAGCAAATTCAAAAAATATCGTGGGCTCGGTATAGGTGTAGGAAATGCTGCGGCATCCGCTCTTTGCGGCTGCCGCGACCACCTCTGAAGGCGTGCAAAGGTCACCCCTTATCATGCCCTCGTGGTCGGCCGGCATCTGAGCGATGTCGGCATTCTGGCAGAAACGGCAGCGAAAGTTGCAGCCGACGGTTGCAATCGAATAAGAGAGGGTTCCCGGCAGGAAATGAAACAGAGGCTTTTTTTCGATGGGATCGATGTGACGGGCAATCAGGTTGCCGTAGGTCAGGGTTTTCAAAACGCCCTGTTGATTTTCGCGGACACCGCAAATTCCCCGGCGGCCGTCCTTGATTACGCAGCGATGGCTGCAAAGATTGCATTTGACGTTGTGATCTTCCAAGGGCTCATACAGGTATGCTTCCATGATTGCTCCTCAGCCGGAGACCGCACTATTATGAGATGATTATAGTAATATATCTTTTGTACAAAATAGCAGCGCATAAATTCGAAACTCGAAACAAATTCAAATGGCTGAAATAAAAATGCTCGAAACACATGTATAATCCACTTCTAAAAAATAAGATTCTTTATGCGCTTTTCGGTTTAATAAATTTGATCATTGGAACATTCGAATTTGTTTCGGATTTCGATATTCTAATTTCGGATTTAATTAAAATCCAATGGTGTGCGAATTTCTCAATTTTCTTTTAACAACTCAAATCAAACAAAGATCGCGTTTTCTACCCTGTCGCTATGCCTCCCGGGTTTTTGGCCTGATAGCGTATGGTAAGCGGTCGGGTCCTGAGGCGGGGCACCAAAGTCACCACAATTCCGGCAAAAGCGCCGAACGGGCATCGCTGGACAATCTTGTTTTGCTCCAGATGGTTGACAAACTTGCCGGAATGAGCCGGCAGCTGACACACCGTGCGCCAGGATATGGGCGTGTTTCCGATGATGCTCCGGATCATTTGTTTCAGTTCCCAGACGCTGAAAAACTGGGCATGATTAAATATGGTCGGAGTAAATATTCCCTTGACCCGCCGCTGAATCCCCTTGATGGCATAGCGGTTCAACACCCCGATAAAAACCCGATCTTTGGCCACCCGAAAGGCCTCTTCGAGCGATTTTTTAGAGTCATCCACAAATTCCAGGGCGGTAACAAGACTGGCATAGCTGAACGAATTGTCATCAAAAGGCAGATCTTCGGCATACCCGCGGTAGAGGCTCGCACGGTTGCCGATTTTATCCAGGGCGAGATCCAGCATATAGGTGCTCGGGTCCAAACCGGTAACCCGCAACCCCATTTCAAGATAAGATTTCAGACATGCCCCCGTACCACAGCCGACATCCAGGATCGTCTCACCCCGCATGGGCTGGAGCAAATCCCGCATCAATTGCATTTCCATCTCAAAAGCTGCCTGGGTTTGCGGCCGCTTAAGCCATTGATCATAGGCAACGGCTTCGCTGAAGTTAAAGACATGTCCCATAATGACGTAATTTAAGGAATAAATTGTATATAATCAAGGGGAAAACCTCCGGGCATTGAAGTTGCAATCGGGGGGCGGAGCGTCCGGCTTGTCCCGGAAGGCTCAAAAATCTGATCAAAGAGCGGCAGGCGGTCGCGATGCGGCCCTGAAACCGCACTGCGAGTCCGTTCCGAACTTGGTTCACCGCCGGATTCAGACGTCGGTGGGTTTGGGGATGGAATCAGCTTCCGGGGCCTTGCCGGCGGGACGCTTCCTTTTGCGGGCCGGCCTTTTTTTCCTGGCGGCGGGCTTCGGTTTCTTATCGACGGGCTCCGCTTTCTTTTCGGCGGACTCCGGTTTTGTTTCCGCCGGCTCCGGTTTTGTTTCTTCCGGCAACGGTTTTACTTCTTCCGGCTCCGGCCCGAATCCAAAAAATGCACCCGGAAAGTGTGATGGCTTTCTTTTTTTCTGGGGTGGGCGGCTATCCTGCTGTTTGTTTTCGGCGCTTCGAGTGCGACGCTGGGCTGTTCTTTTCAGCCGGGTCTTGCGCTTCGGCGCAATCGGCTTGGATCGATCTTCAACATACCAGTCGTCTTCAGGCCAGATCACCGGAATTTTATAAGCCAGCATTTCTTCCAGGGGCTCGAGATGAAAAACATAGCGCTCACAGGCCAATGAAATAGCCCAACCGGTTTTCCCGGCCCGCGCCGTTCGTCCTATGCGGTGGATGTAGTTTTCAGCATCCTGGGGCAGATCATAGTTGATGACATGGCTGATGTCTTCGACGTGAATGCCCCGGGAGGCCACGTCGGTTGCCACCAGGATTTTGAGTTGCCCGTTTTTAAATTGCTCCATCAATCGAAACCGCTTGCGCTGGGGCAGATCCCCGGTAATTCCTTCCGCCGGCCATCCATTGCCTTTCAGCCTGTATGCCAGCGTCTCCACCCCGATCTTGGTGTTGACGAAAATCAGCATCCGGCTCCAGTCTTCGCGTTTGAGAAGGCCTAGCAGCAGAGGAACCTTTTTGTCGCTGCCGACATGATACAATGACTGCTCGATTCCTTCCACCGTCACCGTTTCCGGGGTAACGGAGATAAACTCGGGCAGATTCATAAATTCATAGGTAAGCTCCATGACCCGGTAGGACAGGGTCGCAGAAAACAACATGGACTGACGCTTATCGAAGGCCGGCAGCTTGCGCAGAATATAGCGCATGTCTTTGGCAAAACCAAGATCCAGCAGGCGGTCAGCTTCGTCGATAACCAGCGCCTTGATGGCCTCGGTTTTAAAAATTCCCTGTTTGTAGTAATCGATAATGCGGCCCGGCGTGCAGATGACGATATCGACCCCTTTACGAAGAATTTCAGCCTGCCTGAGGTAATCAACGCCGCCAACCACCTCAACTAAAGATAACTGGGTATGGCGCGCAAGAGCCGCGGCCTCCTCGTAAATTTGGTGGGACAGCTCCCGGGTGGGTGCCACAATCAGCGCCGAAGGCAGCCCGTTGGTTTTTTCCGGCATCGTCAACAGCCGGGTTAAAACGGTAATCAGAAATGCGGCCGTTTTGCCGGTGCCGGTCTGGGCCTGGCCGGCAACATCGCGCCCGCTCAGAAGCACAGGCAAAGTTTGAGCCTGGATGGGCGTGCAGTAAGTAAAACCGGCATCCTTGAGTCCGGCCAGAACTTCTGTCGGCAAATCAAAATCGTCAAATCTTGTTTTCGTCAAAAAATCAGGTTGTGGGGCCCGCTGGTCTTGCAGCGAAGATTGGGGTTCTTCCGACATGGATTTTCGCACCTTCTCTATGGGTCGGGGTTGCGGCTTGCTATTTAACCAAATTTAATTATGGATAGATTATACTCATATTTATAATTATTGCAAGCAAGATAAAGCTATAGGTCAGAAAACAGAGGACAGATGACAGAGGTCGGAAGTCAGAGAGCCGAGAGCAGAGGACAGAAAATAGAGGACAGGAGACAGATTTCAGAAGATAGGCGGTGAGAAGGTCAGAAGGTGAGAAGGATAAAATTAGGACAGCATGCCATAATTCGACATTCGTCAATCTTCAATCGTCAATTGGTACGCCTTTATCCATTAACCTTTTGCCTTTAACCTTATTTTATCCAGCATCCAGTATCGAGAATCCAGCATCCAACTGCCATCTCAGCGCTTGACAATATTGCCGCTCTGGCTAATATTGACTGGATAAATTGCTGTAGGAAAAACTATTTTCCAATTGGAAATGACAACATCACAACCCTGAATATACCGTTTTTCAGGGTGGAGTAATTAGGGTGAAGGAGTTTTTCAAAGTTAAATCCATCGAACAGGTGCTCGCATACCGGAATCGATTTTCCCGCATGCCGACCGAGGTGATTCCGCTGACGGAATCGGTGGGACGAGTTCTGGCGGAAGATATCCTGTCCGACATTGATCTGCCCGATTTTTCACGGTCGATTATGGATGGTTTTGCGGTCAAAGGATCATCGACTTTTGGCGCCAGCGAAGGCAATCCGGCCTATCTCGCGGTAAAAGGTACGGTCGCCATGGGAGAATCCTCGAATCTGACGGTGGGTCCCGGCGAAGCCGTGCGGATTTCAACCGGCGGAATGCTGCCGCAGGGGGCCGACAGCATCGTGATGGTCGAACACACCGAGGCCATCGACGAATCCACCATCGAGGTATACCGCAGTGTTGCACCCGGCCAGAATATGGTGGCGGTGGGCGAAGACATTAAAAAGGGTGCAACGGCCTTGACTGGCGGCCGCCGGATCAGACCGCAGGAAACCGGTATGCTGGCGGCTTTGGGCAAAGAAACGGTGACGGTATTCAAAAAACCGGTCACCGGCATCATCTCAACCGGCGACGAAATTGTTTCGGTTGGTGAAGTTCCGGGCCCCGGCCAGATCCGTGACATTAATACCCATACCCTCTCAAGTTTAATTCGGCAAACGGGTGCAACTGCGGTCACTTATGGAATTGTGCGCGATAATTATAGGGCGCTCCTGGCAACGTGCTCACAGGCCTTGGCCGAATGCGACATGATCCTGGTCTCCGGGGGCAGTTCGGTAGGCGCCCGTGATTTTACCATCGATGTCATCGCCGCCATGGAAGATTCTGAAATTTTGTGCCATGGCATCTCGATCAGCCCGGGAAAGCCAACCATTTTGGCCCGGATCCACAACAAGGCGTTCTGGGGGCTGCCCGGACACGTTGTTTCCGCCATGGTCGTTTTTGCACGCGTTGTCAAACCCTTTATTGAACATGTCGGCGGAAACGCCGCTGCGGCTGAAAAGCAAGGCCGCCTGACGGCCCGGTTGAGCCGCAATGTTGCCTCCGCCCAGGGCCGGGTGGATTACGTTCGGGTCCGCCAGTATCGCAAGGATGGCGCTCTGTGGGTCGAACCCATCCTGGGCAAATCCGGCTTAATCAGCACCATGGTCAAAGCTGACGGATTGATTGAAATCGGCATGAACACGGAGGGACTGGATCAAGGCACGGAAGTGCAGGTGATTCCCCTGTAGATAACGATGGCTTCGAATTTCACAAATGGGTGCTAAAATGGAATCTAAACGCAACGTCTACTTAAACATGAAAACCCTGTCGCAGGCCCGTGAAATTGTCGATTCACAATTTTCAGCTGCCAAAGTGCTCGCGATTGAAACAATTGCCGTGCCGGAAGCGGTCGGCCGGGTGCTGGCCGAACCGGTGTTTGCCGCCGCCTCAGCTCCCCATTTCAATGCAGCGGCCATGGACGGCCTGGCCGTTGCAGCCCAAATCACCTTCGGAGCCAGTGAAGCTGCGACCCGGAAACTCACCATCGGCAGGGATGCATTTTACGTCAACACCGGCCATGTAATGCCGCGGGGCACCGATGCGGTGATCATGATTGAACATGTGAATGTGATCGACGCTGAACACATTTCAATCGATAAGCCGGTATTTCCCTGGCAGAATGTCCGCAAGGTCGGCGAAGACATGGTGGCGACCGAACTTCTTTTTCCGCAAAACCATATCATCACACCCTATTGTGTCGGCGCCCTTCTGACCGGCGGCGTATTTAAGGTACCGGTTAAAAAGAAACCGAAAATTCTGATCATCCCAACCGGATCCGAACTGGTCGACTGGCGCGCCGGATTTCTGGAGGATATCAAACCCGGGCAGGTGCTCGAAACCAACTCGTTTGTGCTGGGAAGCCTGATCGAAAATAGCGGTGGGACTTATAGCCGACACGAAATGCTCGGGGACAATTCCGAGACCATCAAGACGGTGGTGGCGGCGGCTGTCAAAGAAGATTATCAGATGATACTCATACTGGGGGGGTCTTCGGCCGGCTCGGAAGACTATGCTAAAAGCGTTGTCCTGGATCTCGGCAGCGTGCTGGTCCACGGCGTGACCATCATGCCGGGCAAGCCGGTGGTCATCGGAAAGGTAAAAGACAAACCAGTCTTCGGCATACCCGGCTATCCGGTGTCGGCCATCATCGCCTTTGAACAATTAGTTCGCCCTCTGATGAACCGGATGCTGGGGCAGCCCGACTCACCGATTCCAACCGTGCAGGTTGAGCCCACCCGCAAAATTGCCTCCAAGCTGGGGGTCGAAGAATTCCTGCGAGTCAAGCTGGGCCAGGTCGGCGACCGGATCGTGGCAACACCCTTGCCCCGAGGCGCCGGGTGTATTACCTCGATCACCCAAGCCGACGGCATCATACGCATACCCAACCATGTCGAAGGTTTAAAAGATAACGAAACGGCGACCGCCGAGCTGCTGCGACCGCTTTCACGCATCCGCCACACCATTGTGGTTGTCGGCAGCCACGACAACACGCTGGACCTTCTGGCCGACAGCATCAAAGCCAAATACAGCCACCTGACGCTCTCCTCCAGCCATGTCGGAAGCATGGGGGGCCTGATGGCCATCAAAAGAGGCGTCTGTCATCTGGCCGGCTCCCATCTGTTGGATACCGAAGACGGCTCCTACAATATATCGTATATCAAAAAATTCCTGCCGGGCATCGATGTCAGGCTGGTCAACCTGGTTTACAGGGACCAGGGATTGATCGTAAGCAAGGGCAATCCCAAAGGCATCAAAGGCATCGAGGACCTGGTCCGCGGCGACATTGCTTTTATAAACCGGCAGGCAGGATCCGGAACCAGAATTTTGCTTGACTACCGGCTGAGTCGGATGGGGATCCATCCGGAACAAATCACCGGCTACCCGCATGAAGAGTTTACGCACATGGCCGTGGCGGTAGCGGTCCTCAGCGGTACGGTGGATGCCGGTCTGGGAATCTTTGCAGCTGCCAAAGCCCTGAATCTGGATTTTATTCCCGTTGTCACCGAACAGTACGACCTGATCATCCCCGCCGTTCACTTTGATTCGGAAAATATTAAACGGCTGCTTGAAACTATCAACAGCGCCGAATTCAAACGCCGGGTGAGCACTTTGGGCGGCTACGGTACGGACAAAACAGGAGAAGTCATCTTGTAGTTTCCGGTAAGGATCTGCTTCCGGCCAGTGATTTTTTCGGTCTTGGCGGCGCCATCCGGTGGTGTTTTGCAACCGAATTCGGGAATTGACAAGCACCATATTTGCATTACATTAAATTCACTCTTTGATTACTCCGCCCTGAAAAATGGAACTGCTTGGTGTAGATGAACGTTTTGAACGGCTTGAGGCTGAGAAATTTTTTCGACGTGAGTCGGGCGGATTAATTATATAGACTTTAAAAATGGCTTGTTTGTGCATATGAAAACGGAGCGTTCTTCGAGAATTCATAAATAAGTTTTTAATATCAATCTATTATCTAATATTTGCTTTTCCATCTCAAGAGTGGTGGATGGGGAATGAACCAATAAAATCTATGCGCAGCATAAAGTAATTAAGCCGCCAGCGCCTCTTTCAAACAAGTGTTTCAGGTTCAAATAGCAGTTCACAACTTTGGAAATGCCATTTTAAAGGGCGGATTAATAAGGTGACGGTATCAGGTCAAAAAATCCATCTGTAAAAGCAAATTGAACAAATCGCGAAGTTTCGTTATAATCAAAGAACGAGCATAATAAGATTCTCAGAACATTAGATCGGCATGGTTTATTAAATGAGCAGTAAAAGGGATTATTATGAAATTCTGGGCGTAAACCGCAACGCGACGGGTGATGAGTTAAAAGCGTCCTACCGCAAACTTGCATTAAGATTCCATCCGGATAGAAATCCTGACAACCAAGAAGCTGAAGATAAATTTAAAGAAGCGGCTGAAGCTTATGAGGTTTTGAGAGACACCAAAAAGCGGGCTATCTATGACCAATACGGTCATGCCGGGCTCGAAGGATCCGGCTTTTCCGGTTTTGGCGGATTTGAAGACATATTCTCCAGTTTTGGTGACATTTTCGAGGATTTTTTTGGATTCGGAAGCCGCCGGCGTTCCAGAACAAGCGCGCAACGCGGCGCCGATCTGCGCTTTGATATGAACCTCAGATTTATGGATGCCGCCTTCGGTTCGGAAACCGAAATCAAGGTGGAAAAAAAGGAAATCTGCCCCGAGTGCAAGGGCAGCCGGTGTGAACCGGGAACCAGCACGGAGACTTGCCGTCAATGCGGCGGGGCCGGCCAGATTTCCAGAAACCAGGGCTTTTTCACCGTCCGGACGACCTGCCCGGTCTGCCGCGGTGAAGGCCAGGCCGTACCTCACCCCTGCCGGCAGTGCCGGGGGGCAGGCCAGATCCTGGTTGCTAAAAAAGTGTCGGTTAAAATTCCTGCGGGGGTTGACAACGGCTCCAGACTGCGGCTGACCGGCGAAGGCGAACCCGGGGTATACGGCGGGCCGCCCGGAGATCTTTATGTATTCATATACGTCGAACCCCATGATTTTTTTCAGCGGCGCGATTCGGATATTATCTGCAAGATACCGATATCATTCGTTCAAGCAGCCTTGGGCGCCAAAATCAGTGTCCCCACCCTAAACGGCAAAAAACAGCTGCAGGTCCCCAAAGGCACCCAACCCGGCGACGTGCTGACTTTTCGCGGCGAGGGGATACCTTCCTTAAGATCCGGCCGGCGCGGTGATCAACTGATCCAGGTCGATATTAAAACCCCGACCAATTTGAACAAAAAACAGGAAGCGCTGCTGAAACAATTCGCTGAGCTCGAGTCCAACAAGCTTTCCAAGAAATTAAAGAACATCCTCAAGGGCAATGCCGCCGAAGCCGCTAATTAGGATTTGTATCAAATGTATGAGTTAAAAGTCGTCACGCATTTTGCGGCTGCGCACCAGCTCACGATGGTGGGCTCAAAATGCGAGAATATGCATGGGCACAATTGGAAAATCGAAGTCTATGTCACCGGAGAAAGAACGGATGGTTCCGGCGTGTTGATGGATTTCGGCGTCATCAAGCAGCACGTGCGGGCAATCATGTCCATGCTTGATCATAAGTATCTCAACGAGTTGGATTATTTTCAGAACAGTCAGCCGTCCTCTGAAAACATCGCTTATTTTGTGGCCACCGAGATGCAGAAAAGACTTGACACTCCCGCCGCAAGCGTCAGCCGGGTGACGGCCTGGGAGTCGGAAGACGCTGCCGCGACGTATGTAGTTTGAAATGACGATTGACGATTGATTAATGACAAATTGTGGAAGTCGCTCGCGCAGCGCAGCCGCTTGCGCCGCGTGTCGCTCCATCATTTGATAAATTTAAAACCGATAGAATACCTTAATTCGACATTCGTCAATCTTCATTCTTTTAACTCCTTCCATCGCTGCATCAGTTCATCCCGCAAAATAATCGCCGACACGTCTTCGACATGCATACGGATATTATCAAGTCCGCCTTCCTGACGATCCACCAGAATTACCGACTTGACAACCTCAAGGCCTTCGGAGCGCGCCCGTTCAATGGCTTTGATGGTGGATCCGCCGGTGGTGGCGACATCATCGATAATCACCACCCGCTGGCCGGGTTGAACATTGCCCTCGATCCAGCGGACAATCCCGTGATCTTTTTGGGTCTTGCGAATGGAAAAAGCATTGACCGGCTGCCCCTTCAGTTCGGACGCAAAGGCAGTGGCCACCGCCAGTGGATCCGCCCCGAAGGTGAGCCCTCCCACCGCGGCCACCCGGCTGTTCTTGATCTCGTCAAACATCAGGTGGCCGACCAGATACATGCCCCGTGCGCTGAGAGTCGTGGGTTTGCAGTTCACATAAAACCGGCTGATCCGGCCGGAAACCAGCTTAAAGCTAGGCTTTTCGGTGTATTTAAAGGAATTGCGACAGAGGATATCAATCAGTTCTTTTTTCATATTCCGATCCTGGGGTCAGTAAATTTTAGCAAACGGATTGGCCATTCGGCTTTGGGCCCTGGCGGCCATTTTTCCGGTTTATCCGGGCTAGGGAGACATCACGGTGCCTTGGTGATGCCGCCGACGGTGCTAAACAATGCAATTCATTTCCATTAAACGGTTGATTTCAATAGGAGGATTCGATATAAAAAAGCCTCCACTTTTTGGAAGAAGCCTTTTATAATGGGATTCAGCGGAGGCTTTGAGCAAGGAAAACCGGCGACGGCACTCCCTGGACTCGACTGGTTCATAGCAGGAAATATTTTAGAGGTCAATCCGAAATCGGCAGCGATCTCGGGCAGGACTTGAGTTAAAGGAGCAGCAATTAATATGAAACGGACAAGGTTAGGCGGCTTGCTTTGCAGCATCACCATCGGGCTCATTCTTTTTTATCCGGTTTTGATTTCCGCCCAGGAGAACGCCGGAACCTTGAATCTGCAGGAAACCATCAATGCTGCGCTCAAAGCCAATCTGGGCCTTAAGCAAGCCGAGGCGGAAGTCAAGGCTGCTCAGGATACGAAAAATTCAGCTACCACCGAGTTTTTGCCGACCTTGAGTACAAGATATAGCTATTTGCGCCGCAACCAACCGACAACTCAGAGCCTTTACGTACCACCGGGTGAACTTGTTGATGTCCTGGTCAATCCTGAGGACGAGTACAACTTTGTAACCACGTTCAGCCAACCGATTTTTACAGGGTTCGCCCTTCTCAACCAATATAAAATTGCCGACCTGGGACTCAATGTCGCTGAGATCCAAAAAAAGCTCACGCAGCAGAATATTATTCTGGATGCCAAGAATGCCTACTATTCAATTTTAAAAACCCAGAAACTGCTTGATGTCGCGCAGATTACCGTCAAGCAGATCACGGCCCAGAAAGATGTCGCCGAAAATATGTATCAAGTCGGCATGAGCCCTTTAAACGACCTGCTGCAAAGCCAGGTTCAGCTTGCCAACGCCAAACAAGCGCTGATTACGGCCCAAAACAATTTGGCCATCGCCAAATCACAGTTCAACACCCTGCTGATCCGACCGGTGAATGCCCCGGTCTCCATTGTCGATATCCTCGATTATAAACCTTTTGACTATGACATCGATTACTGCCTTGCGCAGGCCGCAGAAAATCGGCTTGAATTGGTGGTCGCTGATCTTGAAGTCCAGATTTCGGAAAAAGATTACAAACTATCCCAGAGAAATTACTACCCGACCGTCAACCTGGAGGGTAATTATTACCGGCGGGGAACCGACTGGGATGTTAACGGCGGGGAAGGAATCGGCGACGCGAAATTCTGGGATGTCCGGGCCACGGCGACCTGGAATTTCTGGGAGTGGGGCCGGACGACTTACGGCGTCCGCGAAAAACTGCAGCGTCTGTCCCAGGCCAAATACCGCCAGGATCAGGTCCAGGTGGATATCAACCAGGAAGTCAAGCAGGCGTATCTGAAAACCAGGGAATCGGAACAGAATATAGCTACCATTGAAACTGCCATCGAGCAGTCCAAAGAAAACCTCAGAATTACCGAGGAGCGCTACAAGGAGCAGGTTTCCACAATCACCGACGTGCTGGTGGCCCAGACCCTCTTTACCCAAACGATGACGAATTATTACAACGCACTCTATGACTATAAAATCGCAAAAGCCGTCCTTTACCGGGCAATCGGCCAGGAAAAGCTGGAATGATTGACGCCGCAGATAAGAGTTCGGTCATCCGGATGTTCCACGTCCATCACAATTACGGCCCCAAAAAAGCCCTGATCGATATCACCCTCGATATCGCGAAAAATGAATTCGTATTTATCAGCGGTCCCAGCGGGGCCGGAAAATCCACCCTGCTCAAGCTTTTTTACCTGGGGGAGCCCGTATCCGAAGGACAAATCCTGATTGGCGGCATCAACCTTACCCGGATTCCCCGCAAACGCATACCTGAGCTGAGACGCATATTCGGCATCATTTTTCAGGATTATAAACTCATTCCGACCAAAAGCGTCTATGATAACGTGGCTCTTGTCCTTGAGGCCGCCGGCACCAAAAACCGCATCATCCAAAAGAAGGTCAGAAGTGTCCTGAGGCTGGTGGGTATGGAAGACCGGCTCAAATCCTTCCCCCCCAGTCTGTCCGGCGGTGAACAGCAGCGGATTGCCGTTGCCCGTGCGATTGTCGGTGACCCTAAAATAATTCTTGCCGACGAACCCACCGGCAGCCTGGATGAGGAGTCGGCCGAAGCCATTCTCGATCTGCTAAGGGGGGTGCACATCCGGGGAGCCACCGTTATCATTGCCACCCACGACAAAGCGCTGATGCGCCGGACCGGAGGCCGCGTGCTGCTCCTTCAGCAAGGCCGGCTCGAAACGTCCACCTTTATAGAAAAACAATATGATAACGCTATTTTTTAAACGGGCGATCGATGATATCTTCAAGAACAGGTTTT
Organism: uncultured Desulfosarcina sp.; assembly: GCA_964435765.1. Lineage (GTDB taxonomy): Bacteria > Desulfobacterota > Desulfobacteria > Desulfobacterales > JAFDCJ01 > JAFDCJ01. Next base: position 23,597 of record CAYTBC010000005.1, on the reverse strand, counting down.
TGAATCTGGTTACGATCATAACCATTTCCCTGTCAATTTTGATTACCAGCGCCTTTATCCTCTTTTTTATCAATTCCAGCGAAATTATCAATTCCTGGAAAAAGGGCCTACGCATCATGGCCTATCTCAGACCTGGCACCACCAACACCGAATTGGCTTATTTAACGCAGGCCATCCAGTCCATGGAGGGCGTTGAAAGTTTGCAGTTTGTTTCCAAGCAGGAAGCGCTTAAGCAGCTGAAAACCCAGATGGAGCACCAGGCCTCCCTGTTTGAAAACCTTGCTGAAAACCCGTTGCCGGACAGTTTTGAAATCCGTATGACCGCCACCGCCGGGAGTTGGCAAAAAATCGAGGGACTGGCCGCTCAGATTGAGTCCCTGACCCAGGTTGAAGAGGTTGAATACGGTCAGCACTGGATCGGGCGCTTTGTCCACATATTCAATCTGTTCAGGCTGGCGGGCTATGCCATGGGCGCGCTTTTCTTCATGGCCGCTATCTTCATCGTGGCCAACACCATTCGACTTGTTATATATTCCAGGCGTGAAGAAGTTGAAATTATGCGGCTGGTGGGCGCAACCGATAATTTCATCAAAATCCCTTTTTATGTCGAGGGCATCATCCAGGGCGCTTCCGGCGCTGTTATTGGATTGGGAATCCTCTATATTGCATTTTTATTTATTTCGGCCAACGTCGAGCAAAGCTTTTTCCCGGGTCTGTTCCGTTTAAATTTTCTTGCCCCGGACATTGTCGGCGGCATCATGCTGGGAAGCATGCTGGTCGGATGGCTGGGATGCTACATTTCATTGAAACAATTTCTGAAAACCTGATCCGGACAAGCCGGAACCCAAAAGGTGTCTCGCCAAGACGCAAAGACGCCAAGATTAACTTAATAATTTACCTTTTCTAAGACTTTTAAAGGGCCGGCTTCCTGAGTCAATGTTAACATGATCAACCCTCTCGAAAAATCCTACCGGAAAATACGGATCATAGTCTGTGGTCTTCTGCTGCTATGGACTGCCCCCGACACCCATGCTGCCGACAGCGGGCGCGAGGGTGCTTTAAACGATACCGTGCAATCCGTTGAGATAAAGGATCGGCAGACGCAGATTGAGAAATATCAGAACCGTCAAAAAAACATCCGCCGTGAAATAGAGAAGAGCCGCCAGGAAGTTGAGACCTTTACCCGCCAAGAAAGCGATATCATCCGGCGCCTGGAGCAGGTCGAGTTGGATCTCGATCAAAGCCGAAAGCGGGCGGCGGCATTGAGCCGGGAAATCGAAAGGCTTGATCAAGAAATTTCAAACGCATCCGCGGCATCGGAAGCATTGCGCAAGCGGATTAAAGTCAATGAAGATTATGTGGCCAAGCGTCTGGTTGCGGTATACAAGATGAACTGGCTGGGTAAAATTCACCTGCTGGCATCGGCTGAAACGATGCATGAATTTATCCTGCGCAAGGCCGCCCTTGAGCACATTCTTGCTTACGATGATAAGATCCGCAGTGAACTGGTGAAAAATCAGGCTGAGCTTGAAACCGTGCTGAACCGCCTGGAGGCACACAAAGCCCAAAAAGGTGAACTGGCGGCCGAGCATGCCGGGCAGATCAAGCTGATGGCGCAAGAACGCGCGACCCGTAAAAGTTTGCTGTCCGACATTCGCAGTCAAAAAACCCTGGAGCTGGCTGCCATTGACGCCTTAACGCAGTCAGCCAATGAACTCGACAGCAAGATTCAGTCGCTGACCACCAAAATGGCCGGGGAACAACCGGATAATAATTTCCCGCAAAAAGATTTTTCTGATTATAAGGGCTTGCTTATCAGGCCGGTTGAAGGTAAAATAATTTCTCTATTCGGGCCATATAAAAATCCAACATACAATATTACCAACTTCCGCAGCGGGATTGATATCAAAGCGGAAAAAGGAGAACCCATTCGATCCGTCTTCGCGGGGAAAGTTATCTATTCGAATTGGTTTAGGGGCTACGGCAACATGATTATCATTGATCATGGCAACAATTATTACACGGTTTATGCCCATCTGGAAGAGACCTTTAAGGCCAAGGGCGATGGGGTTGAAACCGGGGAAGTCATCGCCACTGTGGGAGACACCGGATCGATGGTCGGCACCAAGCTGTATTTTGAGGTGCGCCATCACGGCAAACCGGTCGATCCGCTGTCATGGCTTAAAAAAGGATAAGAAGGAGTATATTGATGATAAACACAAAAACACGGCATGTAAAACTGTGGTTACTGATGGTAATCGCCGTTGTTTTCTGGACGCTTGGCACCGGATCATCCCGTGATCTGTCGGCCAAAAGTGAAAATTCTTATGAGGAATTGAAAATCTTTTCGGATGTCATCGAACTGATTGAGCGGGAGTATGTCGATGAGGTCGACACCAAGGACCTGATTCAAAAAGCGATTCAGGGAATGGTTCAGAGCCTGGACCCCCATTCAGCCTTGCTGCCGCTGGATGCTTTCGAAGATCTGCAAATCGACACCAAAGGCAAATTTACCGGCATCGGCATCCACATCACCATGCAGGACGGGTTTGTCACGGTCATTTCTCCCATCGAAGACACCCCGGCGTATAACGCCGGAATTAAGGCCCGGGACCGAATCATCAAAGTCGACGGGCAATCCGCCAAAGATCTGAGGGAAGCTGTGAAAATGATGCGCGGACCCAAAGGAACCAAGGTGAAAGTCACCATCCTGCGGGAAGGCGTCAAAAAGCCGCTCGAATTCGAACTGACCCGCGATGTCATCCCCATCCAAAGCGTGAAATCAATCCCGGTGGAACCCGGCTATGGCTACATTCGTTTATCCAACTTTACGGGAACCACGACCAACGAAATGGAAAAGGCCCTGGACAAACTGGAACATGCAGAGGTGCCGCTTAAAGGACTGATACTGGATCTTCGCAATAATGGCGGCGGCCTGTTGAATCAATCCATCAAAGTCTCCGACCTTTTCATCGATGAAGGCAATATTTTGTCCATCAAGGGACGCAACCCTAAAAACACCAAAGTGTTCAAGGCGTCGCCCTCCACCGTTAAACGGAACTATCCCCTGGTGGTCCTGATCAACGGCGGCACTGCCAGCGCCTCTGAAATTGTCGCCGGGGCGCTGCAGGATCACAAGCGCGCCCTGATACTGGGCACCACCTCTTTCGGTAAAGGCTCGGTCCAAACCGTGGAAACCCTGCGGGACGGCTCCGGCCTTAAATTAACCATCGCCAGGTATTATACGCCCAATGACCGTTCGATCCAGGCCAAAGGCATTGAGCCGGATATTTATCTAAGATACCGGACTCTGGACCCGAGTGAAGCCGCGGCAAAAGACGAAAGTTTGCTGAAAGAAAAGGATCTGGAAAACCATCTTGAAGCCGAACCGGGAAAAATGGAGACTCCGAGCAGCGAACCGGAGCCAGAGGATCAAGGCAAAAAAGATTCCAGGATGCATGAAGCTGAGATGCGAATCGGGCCGCTGACGGTCGAGGCGCTTAAAACCGACAACCAGGTAATGCGCGCCCTCGAAATGCTGAAGGGCTACGAAATCTTGAAAAATCTAAACGGCTGATCCCCGGTGTCGGTTGTCTGGGGTCCGTGGCGAGTGTATATTGAAATTGATAGCGCTGGGGCTTTATCCATTTAAAACAAGCGAGCCGCAGAATATCCCATATCGAATAATGAATGTCGAAGGAGGGAATCGCTGCGCTCTGCCTTGTTAATATTTAAAAGATAGAATACCGTCCTCCGACATTCGATATTCAGTATTCGTTATTCGACCTGCCCGCAATGCCTTGGAACGGCTTTGAGGTAGCCTTAAGCATTTGATTCACAACTCAATGTTTGCTTTAACCCAGCACGCTATGCATGGCAGGCGGGTATTCGCTTTTTTTTAGAGTTTCTTTTGCGATCAAACCGGCCGTTTTTCAGGCCGGCGGCTGCGCTGACAACGCACAACTGACATTTTTATATGGCAAAAAAAAGAACTACCCGCAAAAAGAGCACCCGCAAAAAGTCCCCTAAAAAGAAACTGTTTCAGAATACTTTGGTTAAAGCGTTTGCCGGAGTTGCCATTCTGGTGCTGCTGGTGATGTTTGCCGCGGTATTGGCTCATTTTTTGATCACACCTGAAAAACCATCCCGGCCGCCGGCCGCCCAACGCAAATCATTGCCGGTCGCCAAGGAACCTATCGCCAAAATTCCCACTTTCGAAATTTATCCCCAAAAAGAGATTCCGCCGGAAAAAAAGCCGCCCAAACCGCCGCCGCCGGATAAAAAGCAATTACCGATGGTGGCCATCATTTTCGATGACCTTGGCTATGACACCAAATTTGCACAAAAACTGAGCGAGCTGAATGCTGCCGTCACCTTTTCGATTCTGCCCCACAGTCCCTCTCAGGACCTTATCGCCCGCCTTGCAAAGGACAAGGGCCTTGATATTATGCTGCATCTGCCGATGGAGCCGATCGAATACCCGAGCGTCAATCCCGGACCCGGGACGCTGCTGACCTCCATGACGCCTGACCAGCTGATCAAACAACTTGAGGAAGATCTGCAGGCCGTGCCGTATATCAAAGGCGTCAACAACCACATGGGCTCCAAAATGACGGCTGAATCAAGCCAGATGTACCAGATTTTTTCGATTCTAAAACAGAAGGGCCTCTTTTTTATTGACAGCCGCACCACTGCCCAAACCCTGTGCAAGCCGTCCGCACGCCTCTTCCAAATTCCTTTTGCGCAGCGGGATATTTTTTTAGACCACGTCGCAGATGCCCGGTTCGTACGCAAACAGATAAAAGAGCTGATTCGAATTGCCCGGCGTAACGGCTATGCCGTCGGCATCGGGCATCCGCATTCAATAACATATAAAGTACTAGTAGAAATGCTACCCGAACTGCAAAAAGAGGTGCAGCTGGTTCCGGCATCAGAAATTGTCCATCTCATCGGGTAGAAACCGTTTTGATGGGACCGCAAGACGTCAAGCAGCCGCTGCACGTGCCGCCCGAGGCGGTCGAGCGGCCGACTCAAAGGGGACATTTCGTCAACATTCTTAGGCATTTATCCTTGCTTGACATAAGATAATGAGTTTATTATGCTTTTCCTGTGATTGGCATAATTGTCGCCCGGCTGTCCTCAAATATGTACAGGACCCGCACCCATGCACACACGTTAGGCGAGACAGAAGGCAGGCCAGCGGATAAACGGCCAATCGCCTTCATGGAATAGAAAAGATGAGCGAGTCGGCACCTCTGTATAACAGCCGCATAACCAAAATATACATTCAATATCTGAGCAAATATTATCCGGATATAGACCTGGACGCCGTTCTCGATGAAGCCGGGATCGCCAGATACGAGATTGAGGATCCGGCGCATTGGTTTACCCAGGAAAAACAGGACCGGCTGCATGACATTCTGGTGGCCAGAACCGGCAACCCCCATATTGCCAGAGAGGCAGGCCGTTATTCGACCTCATCCGAAGGTTTAGGGGCGACCAAGCAATATGCCTTGGGGTTGATGAGCCCGGCAACCATTTACCTCCTGATCGAAAAAAGCCATGCCTTGATGAGCCGGGGCGCCGACGTCAGCGCCAAAAAAACCGGAGCCAACCAGGTGGAAATTACCGCCGTCCCCAAACCGGGTGTCAACGAAAGACCCTATCAGTGCGAGAATCGAAGGGGGATCTTCGAATCCATCGCGCGCATGTTCACAGATAAATACGCCCAGATCAGCCATCCTGCCTGTGTGCACAAAGGTGATGACTGCTGCCGCTACATTATCAGCTGGAACAAAGCCTCCAAAATCCAATGGAAACGGATGCGCAATTATATTCTGCTGCTAAGCTTTATGGGTCTGCCCGTATTGTTTTTTGTTTTGCACTACTTAAGCTGGGGAATTGTTGCGCTGGTCTGCATGCTGGTAGTCCTGACGCTGTCATATTACACCGAGTATCTCGAAAAAAAAGCCCTGATCAGAACGGTTGAAACCCAGACCGAAGCCGCCCAGGACAACATCCTTGAAAGCAACATCCGTTACAACAACGCTCTGTTGGTTCAGGAAATCGGCCAGGCTGCGGCCAATATATTGGACATCGATAATCTGCTTAAAACAGTGGCCGGCGTGATGGAGAAACGACTGGACTTCGACCGCGGAATGATCATGCTGGTCAATAAGGAAAAAACTATTCTGCGATACCGTGCCGGCTACGGACAAAACCATCCGGAAGAAGACATTTTAAAAGATACGATGTTTCATCTGGACAACCCCGACTCCAGGGGGTTGTTTGTGCTGGCCATCAAGGAAAAGCGCCCGTTTCTGGTGAATAACATCAGCGAAATTAAAAGCTCGCTGTCCCGCAGAAGTTATGAGATCGCCCAACAGCTGGGCAGTGAGGCCTTGATTTGCGTCCCCATTATCTATGAAAAGGAATCGTTGGGGATTTTGGCGGTTGACAACAGCAAGTCCAGCAGGCCTCTGCGGCAAAGCGACATGAGTCTTTTGATTGGTGTGGCATCTCAACTGGCGATCAGCATTGCCAATGCCATGTCGTTTGAAAAGCTGCACAGCAGCGAGAAAAAATATCGTGAACTGGTGGAAAATGCCAACAGTATTATCCTGAGAGTGGATACGAAGGGCAACATCACCTATTTTAATGAATTCGCCCAGCGCTTTTTTGGCTATACGGAAAAAGAGCTCATCGGAAAAAATGCCGGACCTATCATTTTGCCCGCGTCGCACCCTAACCGCCTGAGCTTTGTGAAGCTTACCGTTTCCCTTCAGAGAAATCCCACCCGTCGGATGGTCAGCGAAAACGAAGCCAAGACCCGATCCGGCGAAATCGTGTGGATCGCCTGGACCTACAAACCCATTTTCGACGAAGTCGGCCGGTTTACCGAAATTCTTTGCATCGGCAACGACATCACCGAACTCAAAGGGGCCAGCCGTGAAAAAGAGGAACTTCAGGCCCAGCTGCAGCGGGCCCAGAAAATGGAGGCGATCGGAACCCTGGCCGGCGGCGTGGCCCATGATCTCAACAATATTCTTTCCGGCATCGTCAGCTACCCCGAACTCCTGCTAATGGATTTAAATCAAGACAGCCCCTTGCGAAAGCCGATTCTAACCATTCAAAAATCCGGTGAAAAAGCAGCCGCAATCGTCCAGGATTTGTTGACCCTCGCGCGCAGAGGGGTCGAAGCCACCGAAGTGGTTAATTTAAATTCGATTGTCCTGGAATATCTGCTGAGTCCCGAACACGCCAAATTAGAGCTGAACCATCCCACCGTCACGATCGCAAAATATCTGGATGAATCCCTGCTGAACATTCTGGGCTCGCCGGTGCATCTGTCCAAAACGATTATGAATCTGGTATCGAATGCCGCCGAGGCGATGCCTGAAGGCGGCACGATCGTCATTACCTCCGAAAACATCCATCTGGACCGGGTCAAAAACGGCTATGATGATATCGAGAAGGGAGATTATGTCACTCTGAATATCAAAGATACGGGGATCGGAATTTCGCCGGAGGACATGGAAAGAATATTTGAGCCCTTTTACACCAAAAAAACCATGGGCAGAAGCGGGACCGGACTCGGAATGGCGGTTGTCTGGGGCACGGTTAAAGACCACCGGGGTTACATCGACCTCGTCAGCACGGAAGGCAAAGGAACCGAAATCACACTTTATTTTCCGGTCACGCGCAAGGTGTTTTCTCCGGAAGCGGAAATTGCCTCCATTCAGGATGTAATGGGAAGGGGCGAGTCCATCCTGGTGGTCGATGACATCGAGACCCAACGTCAAATTGCCACAGAGATGCTTGAAAAACTGGGGTATCAGGTTGCGACGGTGTCCAGCGGTGAGGAGGCCGTCGAGTACATGCAGGACCATACGGCCGACCTGCTGGTGCTGGACATGATCATGGATCCCGGTATGGACGGACTCGAAACCTACCGAGAAATCCTTAAATTTCGCCCCGGACAAAAATCCATTATTGCCAGCGGCTACTCCGAATCGATTCGGGTCAAAGAAGCCTTGCAGCTCGGGGCCGGCACCTATGTAAAAAAACCCTACCTGCTGGAAAAAATCGGCCGGGCGATCAGAGCGGAGTTGGACAAATAAGGAACTGGATGCTGGATACTTGAAGGAGGATTTTGGTTGGCACAAGGCAAACGGCGTAAGGTATCAGGATGAATGCAAACATTCGCTGGATGAAGACCCACTGCGCCAGAATGGATCACGGGGGCTGCGGGCTGCAGGTGGGCGTCGAAAGCAACCGGATCGTAGCGGTTAAAGGCGATCCGAACGGATATCTGAATCAAGGCTATATTTGCCCCAAGGCTCTCGCCGCGCCGGACCGGCTGAACCATCCCTTGCGTCTGAACCACCCCTTGAAACGCAAAGGCGCCCGCGGTGAAGGCCAGTGGCAAAGATTGTCCTGGCAACAGGCGCTTGACGATATCTGCGAAAATCTACAAAGGGTCAAAGATCGGCTCGGCGCCCGCGGGGTGGCCTTCTGTCAGGGAATGCCGAAAGGATTGGAGCACTTTGTATTGATCCGCCTGGCCAACACCTTCGGATCTCCCAATGTGGTCGTGGTCCAGGATGTCTGTCACGCCCCCCGGGAAATCAGCGGCCTTCATACCTGCGGGTTTTATCCGGTCGCTGATTTTCATCACCCCAGCGAGTTGGTATTGCTCTGGGGCAGCAATCCCACCAGCACCAATGAAGAAGGCCAGATTTGCAGCCTCCTGCTCCAACAAATCAAGCAGGGAACCGAACTGGTGGTCGTGGATCCGCGACGAACGCCCTTGGCGGCCAAGGCCAAACACTGGCTGCAAATTCGACCGGGGGCCGACAATGCCCTGGCCCTGGCTTTTTTAAATGTTATCATCACGGAAGAGCTGTTTGATCATCATTTCGCAAGGCAGTGGACCTATGGCTTCGACGAACTTGGCGCCCGGGTGAAAACATATTCGCCCGAAAAGATGTCGCCGATTACCTGGGTACCGGCGGAACAAATCCGTCAGGGTGCCAGGGCCTATGCCCGCTGCCATCCGGCCGCCATTGCCTGGGGCAACCCGATTGAACAAAACATTCATGCCTTTGACACCGCTCGGGCCTTGATCTGTTTGATGGCGCTGTGCGGGAACCTGGATGTGGCCGGCGGCAACATTCAAGCCAACGAACCCGACGTCCTGGGGCTGGGAAAATTTGTGCGCGCCGACCTAATGCCGAACAAACCCAAAGAAATGATCCATGCCCATCACCACACCGTTCCAAAGCTAATGACGGTACCGCCGGCCTTTTTCAGAAAGGCGGTGCTGGAAGGTATTCCGTATCCGGTGAGGGCGGCCTATGTGCAATGCGCCAATCCTTTGCTCGCTTACGCCGACAGCCGGCAGACCCGTGACGCGTTGATGAAGCTCGACTTTCTGGCGGTTTCCGATATTGTCATGACCCCCACCGCAGCCCTGGCCGATGTCGTATTGCCGGCGGCCACCCATTTTGAATTCAACGACATCGGCCACTATGGTTTGGGGCACGGCTGCATTCTGGCACGCCCGAAGGTTGTCGATCCGCCTCCGGAATGCTGGCCGGACATCAGAATCTTAAACGAATTGGGAAAAACACTGACCTCTCAATACTGGCCTGAGGATTATGAGGGGCTTTTAGATGCCCTGCTGGCACCGTCCGGGTTGGATTTTAAACAATTTGCCGAACTCGGTTTTTTGAAAGGGCCGGAACAATTTAAAAAATATGAAATTAACGGCTTTAAAACACCCAGCGGCAAAGTGGAGTTGGCCTTGAGCCAGGCCGCGAAGCTGAACGTACCGGCTCTGCCTGAATTTGATCAGTATCCGCAGCCGGAGCAGGCAGCATATCCCCTGCTGCTGACCAGTGCCAAAAACCGTTACTACCTGCACTCATCCTATCGTTGGCTTGAAAAACTCAGAGATCGCAGCCCGCAGCCGGAGGTGTTGATCCATCCGGAAACGGCTTCAAAATATGGCATCGCGGAAAAAGATGAGATTATTATCGAAACCACCGCCGGAAATATCACGCAGGTTGCGCATCTGACCGCCGACATCGATCCGCGAGTCATTTTTGCAGCCTACGGCTGGTGGTTCCCCGAGCAAGGCATTTCAAATCTTTACGGGTGGGAGCAATCCAATTTTAATGTTCTGACGAGCACGGAAAAATTGGGACGGGAATTCGGCACACCCAATTTAAAAGGCATCAACTGCCGAATTCGGCGCAAGTAACCGGAAAGTTTTCCGGAATCGCGCTGATATCCTCACGGAGATCTCAGCTGCCTGCGTCGCTGATCATGCGGTAGAGTGAATTCGGAGAGAGAAAAGTAAATTCATAGCGGGCAAAACCAATGACATCACCGTCCCGCAGTGCCACGGATTTTTTGTCCAGCCGTTTCCCGTTGACCATGGTGCCGTTGGTGGACCCGCAGTCTCGAATCAGGTAACTGCCTCTTTTGATTTCAAGGATCGCATGCTGCTTGGAGATGGCATAATCCGGCATAATCATGTCATTGCCGTCAACCCGGCCGATGGTAAAAATGCTCCGCTGTCCGGTGGCATATTCACCTTTGACCAGCGGGTAAATGGCATGCTTCAGCGTTTCGGAAGGCGATGACGCTTCTTCGCCCTCGTCCACCTCAAATATCACGGTTCGGTTCATCGCTTCCCGGTTAGCCCGCTTGCGCAGGTTTAATGAGCCGGTCTGAATAGAAGAGCCAACGAGCACCGGTTGCTCCATAAACTTATTAAAATCCTCCTCCTGGCAGACTTTAACCAGCTTCTCCAGAATTGGAAGCGCAATTCGGCCCGATGCATTCAGCATTTTGGAAATATCGCCCAGTGGCGACCGCGCCCCGACATTATCGCTTGGCGACGTATCCGCGACATCATTTTTTTGTTTTTTTTTCAGACCGAACATCATGGGTCTCCCTGAAAGGCATCCAAAAGATGATTGATGAAACCATTAAGGTCTCAAAAATCCGTCCCGCGGAGGCGGTAAAAGATGTATGGATCCACTTTTCCGGCATTCCAATCGGGGTAAAGCCTCTGTTTGTTATTATGTCAGAATTAGCTTAAAATAGCAAGGTATCCATTTTTTATTGTTTAATTTCATAAAGTTACAAGAACATCCGGCGAGGCCCGCGGCGGCGTTTTGGGTGCTTTTGTGCAGATTTGATTGACTCCGGTCTTTCACCCATATATGATTCGGGGTTATATTTCTCAGGGGGCCGGCCGTGCCGCGGGCATCCCGTGCCTCGCGCGGGAGATTTGGCCTTATTCCGCCGGCGGCCGAATAAAGCCGACGCACGCTGGTCGCGCCACCCGGTGCTCACACCCGGTAGAAACGGCATAAAACTGGATATTACCGTATGAGACTTCTGCTGAATATAATTTTAATAGCGATCACCATCCTGGCTTGCTATATTGAGGATATTTACCTTTATTTGAGGCCGCCCCGGTCGGATCAGGCAATCTATCTAAGCATCCGGTCAAGCCGCAGTTTTAAATTCGATCAGCAAACCGAGCTGGATGAAAAACGCAAAAAGGCGTTGTCGGATTATATCCCGGTCTATAGCTACAGTTCACTGGGGGTTGAAACTTCGGTCAAGACGTTTGAGGCATTCATGCAGACGGTTGCCGCTTTTCAGGAAAAAAGACAAAACGGAGTTGAAGATCTCCGCAGGCAGCTGGAAAAGGAGTTCGGTGAAACCCTTTCGCCGAACAAAATTATCCAAATTATCACGTACCGCGACCTCAAAAACCTGCTCGAAGGCATCCTCACTATTGAGGAATCCATCCTTCAAAATAAAATAATTCGCGGCGTGGAATCCCTTGCAGGCAAAGATACCATCGAAATCCGCAGTGTCAATTCCACCGGCAGGGTCACCTATCCGGTGGCAGATCTGATGACCCTTGAAAAGGCGCGCAATCTTTTGGAAGAAAAAATTCGGCAGCTTTTCTGGCAAGTCGACAAACGTGTGCTGGATCCGGTGGTCCAGGTATCCCGCGCAACCCTGCAGCCTAATCTGGAATACGATCGGATAGAAAATGAGCGGCGATTGGACCTGATCAACCGGGAATTTCCCTCCCAAACGGTTTTGTATAAACCGGGCGATGTGCTGGTGCCGTTTCACAAAATTCTAAGCGAAAAGGATGTGCTGCTGCTCGATGCCTATCGCAAGCATCAACTTGACCGGCTCTATCGGGAGTCCCCTTTAACTTTTTTTACGATCCTCTTTATGGTGGGGTTTTATAATTTATTTCTTTCAAAAATTCTGGCAGACGGATCACGCCGCCAACCGCCTTATCGCTTTGTATTGGTACTGCTGATCACCACGGTCATAATTTTAAAAGGATATCTGGTAGTTACACCGTTTCCGATCTACGGTTTGCCTTTTTGTCTGCTTCCCATGCTGATCATCTTTTTAAACCATGGCAAAATAATCGCCACCGCCACCACCCTGATGGGCGCCATGCTGGTCAGCTTGTTTTCCGGGCCGACCTTCCAACTCCTGCTGTTTTTAACCTTCGGCGGACTTACCGCCGTGCTGGTGTCTTCGGGCCTGCGAAAACGCCTGCAAATCATGGTGCCTTCTTTGCTGGTCGGACTTATAAACCTGCTGACGGTGATCATATTCACCCTGGACTGGCAGACCGGTATTTCACAATTTATGGCCGGACAGGCAGTCAAGTCCGAAACCCTGGTGCACATCGTCGAGGCGGCCCTGACCGTCGATATCGCCTGGGCGGGCATCGGCGGTCTGTTTGCAGGTCCCCTGGCGCTTTTGCTGCTGCCGCTGCTGGAAATAAGCTGGGATACCGCTTCAACGTTCAAGCTCAACCGGTACATGGACCTCAATCGGCTGCTGATGAAAGATCTTCTGTCCAAAGCCGCCGGAACCTACCAGCACAGCATGACAGTGGCCTATTTGGCCCAATCGGTGGGAGAGGCCGTCGGCGCCGATACGCAATTGCTAAGAATTGGGGCGTATTATCACGATATCGGCAAAATGATGAATCCAAAGTTTTTCATTGAGAACCAATTTAACGGTGAAAACCCCCACGATGTTTTAGATCCCCGGGAAAGTGCTCGAATTATCATTAAGCACGTCCGTCACGGCATGCGCATCTGCCAGGAATCAGGCATACCCAAGGCCGTGGCGGATCTGGTCCTGCAGCACCACGGCACCCAGCTGATGGAATATTTTTACAATATCGCGGCCAAGATGTATCCGCCAAGCACCATTCGCAAGGAAGATTTCCGTTATCCGGGGCCAAAACCCCAGAGTGTCGAGGCCGCTGTTTTAATGGTTGCCGATGCCGTGGAAGCCGCCTCCCGGTCTCTGGAGGAACCGACCCGCAAAAAATTCGAAAAGCTGGTTCGTCTCATCCTGGTCAAACGCATCGTTGACGGGCAATTCAGTGAATGCGATCTGACATCCCGCGATCTGTCGAAAATCGTCAAAACGATGGTCGATGCACTAGAGGCGTCCTTTCATTCCCGCATTCGGTATCCGTGGCAGGAAAAAAAGACGCCCCCGAACAAAACCAGCTGGGAGATCGGCTCGGAGACCGAAAATGATCAGGAGGATCGCGCCTTTCGCCTCTAATTTTAAACCGGGAGTAACAAAATGGCTTTAACCTTAATGGAAGGCAACGAAGCAATCGGCCGGGGAGCGGTGGCTGCCGGCTGCCGATTTTTTGCCGGGTATCCGATTACGCCGGCCACCACGATCTTAAACACCATGCTCGCGCTGCTGCCGCCCCTGGGTGGTGTTTGCCTCCAAGCCGAAGATGAAATCGCCTCCATCGGCGCCTGCCTGGGGGCCTCCATGGCCGGGGTAAAAGTGATGACGGCAACCTCCGGACCGGGGATCAGTCTCTACAGTGAAAATATTTCATTTGCCGTCGGCAGTGAGATCCCCATTGTCATTGTTGATGTCCAGCGGCTGGGACCGTCCACCGGGTCGGCCACCCGCGGAGCGGACGGCGACATCAATTTTTTGCGCTGGAGCAACAGCGGCGGAATCCCGGTAATTGTGCTGGCACCGGTAAACGTCGCCGATTGTTTTACCTTGACGATCCATGCTTTTAACCTGGCCGAAAAATATCGCTGCCCGGTGTTCATCGCATCCAACAAGGAAATCGCCATGACCCGGGAAAGCGTCGATGTCGATGCCCTGGAAAAACCCGCCCTTGTCGATCGCGCGCGGCCCCCTGCCGGCAGCCCGTTTCTGCCGTTTCAGGTGAGTGCCGGCCAAAACGTTCCCGATTTTTTACCGATTGGTGCCGACGTGCCGGTTCGGCAAACCTCCTCGACCCACGGGGCAGACGGGTATATCACCACCGATCAGGGCGAAATCGCCCGAATTCTGCAAAGGTTGAAAACCAAGCTTGCATCGGCGGTCGCAGATTTTTCGTTCTATGATCTTCACACGGCCGCAAAATCGGAAACCCTGCTCATCACCTACGGTGTGACAGCCCGCGCTGCAATGGCCGTCTATAAGGAGCTGAAAAATACTGCCAAACCGATCTCCTTGCTGATTATCAAGACCCTGTGGCCGGTACCCGCAGCGGTGATCCGTCAGGCGACTGACGGTTTCAAGCGGGCAGTGGTGGTCGAAATGAATCTGGGCCAGTATGTCCGCGAGATCGAGCGCGTCTTGGCTGACAAGCGCGTCGATTTCCGCGGACAGATGGACGGCAGATTGATCACGCCCTCCGACATAAAGGAGACCATCATCAATGCATAGTTTGCTCAACGATAAAAGACCGCCGGTTTTTTGTCCGGGGTGTTCCCACGAGCGCATCGCCCAAACTCTGGACAAGGCCTTTCAAAATATGGAACTGACCGGCAATCGGATTGTGATGGTCAGTGATATCGGCTGCTCGGGGCTGTTCGACACTTTTTTCAACACCCATGCCCTGCACGGACTGCACGGCCGGGCGCTGACGTATGCGGCCGGATTGAAACTGGCCCGCCCGGATTTGAAGGTCGTGGTCACCATGGGCGACGGCGGTCAAGGCATCGGCGGCGCCCACCTGCTGGCCGCCTGCCGCCGCAACCTGGACTTAACCCTGCTGATATTGAACAATTTCAACTTCGGCATGACCGGCGGCCAGTTTTCCGCCACAACACCGGCGGATGCCCGGGTCGGCTCAGCGTTTCTAAATCAGCTGGAACGCCCAGCCGACATCTGCCGGGTGGCCCGGGCGGCGGGCGCGGCTTATGTAACCCGCTGTTCGGGTTATCGCAAGGATCTGGCCGCCGAAATCCAGCGGGCCGTCGAATTTGAAGGGTTTTCCGTTCTGGATATCTGGGGCGTCTGCCCGGGACGATACACCAAAAAGAATCAGCTGACTCCCAAAGCCATTGATGAAGCCTTGGCCGCGTTGCCCCCTTTGGAGGGTGTCGTCGCTGAAAATGCACGGCCCGAATACGGACGGCATTACCGCAGTTTGGCCGCCAAACTGCAACCCGCTGCCGAGCCGTCCAAAATAGAAGCCCGGTTTCTGCCACCCAGCCCCCAGCGCCAGGAGGTGATCCTGCTTGGCAGCGCCGGCCAGCGCATTATTACTGCCGGTGAGATTTTATGTCTCGCGGGGCTTTCTGCCGGCTTAAACACCAGCCAGAAAAATGATTACAATATCACCGTCCTGCGGGGTCCCTCCATCAGTGAGTTAATTTTGTCGCCGCAGGAAATAGACTACACCGGTCTTGAAAACCCCGGCGTTATCGTGGCGCTGGCTCAGGAAGGCGTGGATCGCCGCAAGCAAATGTTTGCCAAGCTGGACGCCGGTGCCCTGATCCTGCAAACTGCCGGCGTTAAAGTCCCGGATTGCAAAGCCCGTGTCCAACAAATTGATCTAAAAGCCCGGAGGATCAGAAACTCGGACTGGGCCCTGGCGTCGGTGGGTGTGCTGGCTGCCCAGGGAAAAGTTATAAACTCCCAGATGCTGGAGGCGGCCTTGAAAATCCGGTTTAAAGGCTCGACCCTTGCCGAGTCCCTCGAATTGGTTCAGAAGGTAACAACTGGATAAAACGCCATCCGCATACGGACTGATTCAGCCGATCTAAATTTTCCGATAACAGGTTGAATTAATTTAAAAATATCAAGCACCAAATTCCAAACAAATCACAAAGCACAATGACCCAAATTCAAAACATGTTGCCCCCTTTTCTAAAGGGGGCAAGGGGAATTTTTGGAAATTCGTTATTGGATATTGTTTGATATTTGTAAATTGGTGCTTGGGATTTTCTCTATTCAAGGACTCAACTGTACTTAAAAATCCCGCAAAAGGTTTCTATTTTATTTCGGAGAGTTGACTTCTATAGTCTTGCCAAAAAACTTTCGGCCTGCGGTACAATATCATGGTTGGGGAATTTCTTCAGCAGCAGGCTGATAGCCTTCTTGGCCTGTTCGGTATTCATCAGGCCATCATGCAATATCTGGGCAATCCGGAAATAGGCCCTGGGCACCTGAGGGTTGTCCGGGTAGAACTTCACCAGACAATTATAGACGGCAACCGCCGCTTTTGTTTTTCCGCTTTCATTCAGCCAGCCGGCCAGCTTGAATAACGCGCCGGCTGAAGGCAAAAATTTGCTGTCGTTTGTCCGGCACTCGGTAAAAACGGCAATGGCCTTGGTTTTCCGGTTCTGAGCAGTTAAAATGTCCAGGTGGACAACCCCATGCTCAATCATCTCGGCCGTCCGTTTTTTCATTTTAAGCAGATTATAGTAGCGTTCGGATAATATTTCCCCGCCGATAGGCTGGCTCCCCATCGATTTTCGGATGAGGGCAATGGCTTCGTCCAATTTGCCTTCTTTGATCAAAGGCGCCACCGCACTGAGAACCATCGCATCCGGATCGGATTTTTGCGGTGCGAAATCTTCGGCGGTCGGGTCCTTAAAATCCTCGTATTCCACCTGATAACCGATCTTGTCATGATACTGCAGGATCACATATCCCATCAGGTGGTAGGACACAATCGTGTAAAAGCTTTTGGCAAACCCAAACAGCATCGCGTGCAATTCGGGCGGTAAAAACCGGATGACATATTGCGCCAGATAGGCCGGTGCGCTTCCCAGAAGAAACAAAAAGAAATACATTAAAACATAGGCCCAGCCGATTCTGAAAACGAGGCCGCAAAACAGGACGGGATTGATGGCCTGCAAAAGACTGCCGGTGGTCACCAGCAGAATAACCATGGAGGGCACAAAGAAAAAGGCGGTGATGACAAACACAATCCCCACAAAAATGCCGGCTTTAGCGCTGAGATATCCAAAACCGATAAATACCAGCAGATAGATGGCAAACTGCTTGAAGACCTGCTGGATATCTTCGGTGATCGTTTTTGCATTGACCGGCGGCGGCTTCAGGTTCCCGCCGGCTGTCGCCTTCAGGGATTCGAAAGAGTACTTAAGGACCATCAGCCACATGACGCCGCTCAGGATTGAGCTGATGAAGCCGGAACCTGACAGAAGCAGCGTCATAAAAGCCAGAACAGCCATCAAAACCAAAGGCTGCAGGGAGAGTGGATAGGCAAAAATTCGCGGCATCCGGTTCCAGAAAGGCTCTATGAGGTTCTGGACGCCGACCCAGTCCACCGGTTGATTGCATTTGGGACAAAAGTGATGCGTTTGATTATGGCCATAATTGTCGCTTTGGCGCGCAATAACACATTCAGGGCACAGCCAACCATCGCATTTGGAGCAATGCCAATGTGCTTTTCTCGTCGGATGGCCGTCACAAAATTTTTTCATCGAACGTTAACCTATTCTAATTTAAAAAGGCCTAAATTTTTTGACCGCTATGGCTGCCATGCGCCGCTCACGCCGACCGACAGCACGTCATTTTCTATATATCGGAAAATACGGCATAAACTTTAGCAAAAGCTTGGTGCCTAGCTAAAAATGTGCCAACGGGAAAATTATTAAATATTACACCCTTATGCCCTTGACGCGAAGATAGGGTTCGTATAAGAGACAGTAGGCATTTAACCCAAGGCTTCCTTGAGGCGGCGGCAGCCTGGCCCCCGGGAGCGCCGGTTCATTTCAAAAAAAGGACATTTTAAAAACGACATTCGATTTGGCGGGATCGTCGCCAGGATAAATTTATAAAAACATCAGACGTGGAGGAAAAAATGAGACCTTATTTTGAGAAGATGAAGGAATTTGGCCAGGAACTGAAACCCGGGCAGATCAAGAGCACTGAAGCCAATGTCGGCAAGCTTCAAGAGGTGGAAGCCCAGGTGGATGAGGCGGTCGAAAAGGTGAAAAATGCCGGCTTGCCGACCGAAAAAATCAATGCCCGCGGTCAGCTCACCGTGTGGCAGCGCCTGGACTACCTGGTTGACAAAGGGACCTGGTGCCCTCTGCACACCCTGTTCAATCCGACCGATAATGTTGAGGGAACCAATAATGTCATTGACGGCCTCGGCAAAATATCGGGAAAATGGGCGGTCATCATCGGCTTCGACAACAAAGTTTTCGCCGGCGCCTGGCTGCCTGGACAGGCTGAAAATATATTCAGATGCACCGATCTCGCCGCCAGATTGAACATCCCCCTGGTCTGGCTGGTCAACTGCAGCGGCGTAAAACTGACCGAGCAGGAAAAATTTTATGCCGGCCGCCGGGGTTCCGGCACCACTTTTTTCAGACATGCCGAACTCAATCAGCAAGGCATCCCGGTTTTGGCCGGAATTTACGGCACCAATCCAGCCGGCGGCGGCTATCAGGGCATCAGCCCCACCATCCTGTTTGCCCACAAAGACTGCAACATCGCCGTGGGCGGCGGCGGGATATTGAGCGGCATGTCACCCAAGGGTTCTTTCGATCTGGAAGGCGCCGAACAATTGATTGCGGCGGCCAAACAATACAAGGCCGAACCGCCCGGCAGCACTCAAATTCACTACGATGAAACCGGATTTTTCCGGTATGTGTATGAGACCGAAGAAGCGGTGCTAGACGGGCTCAAGGAATACATGCAGGACATGCCGGCCTATAAGCCAAAATTTTTCCGCGTCGCCGAGCCCAAAGAACCCCGCCTGTCGGCTGAAGATCTCTATCGCCTGGTTCCTTTCAACCAGAAACAGATGTACAATTTTGACGAAATTTTGTCCCGCCTCGTGGACGGCAGCGAACACATGGAATACCGCCCCGGCTACGGTCCCGAAGTTTACACCGGCCTGGTTAAAATGGACGGTTTTCTGGTGGGTGTGATCGGCAACCGGCAAGGTCTCTTGGGTGAGAATTATCCTGAATACGCACCCTACCCGGGCATCGGCGGCAAACTCTATCGCCAGGGCCTGATCAAAATGAACGAGTTCGTAACCCACTGCGGCCGCGACCGGGTACCGATCATCTGGTTTCAGGATACCAGCGGCATCGATGTCGGCGACATCGCCGAAAAAGCTGAATTGCTGGGACTGGGTCAATCGCTGATTTATTCCATCCAGCAGACCGACGTACCCATGATGCTGGTGGTGCTGCGCAAGGGAACCGCGGCGGCCCATTACATCATGGGCGGCCCCACCGCCAACCGGCACAACGCCTTCACTCTGGGTACGGCCACCACTGAAATTTACGTCATGCACGGCGAGACGGCCGCCGCGGCCAGCTTCTCCCGCCGGCTGGTAAAAGAAAAAGATGCCGGCCGCAACCTTGAACCGGTCATAGCGGAAATGAACAAACTGGTTCAGGAATACAATGATTACTCCCGACCGGTCTATTGCGCGCAGCATGGCCTAGTGGATGAAGTCGCTAAAATGAATGAAATTAGAAAATACCTGGTGGCCTTTGCAGGCGCTGCCTACCAGAATCCCAAATCCATCTGTCCCCACCATCAGATGATGCTGCCGCGCATTATCAAAGGATAGTATCCAGCGAAACCTTTGCGGTGCCGCCGGGCCGGCGGCACCGTTTTTAGCCGGATCCGTCGATTCCCCGCTGGACAGTTGTCCGATTCCCTGATAGATTTAGACTAACCCTTGTCCCACTGATCTGAACTCAATTATGAAATTTACTGCTCACATTGCGCTGTTGGCTGCAGGAACCATCGTTGTCCTGTCCGCCGCGCTGCTCCTTCCATGGACGGCAGCCGCCCAAAGTCAAACCCCATACCCGGCTGTCGCAATGTCTTCCAGCGACGTCGCCAACGGGGATGTCATTTTGCTCCAGATTGACACCGGGCCTTTGAAACTTCCCGTCAGCGACATGCGCATCGTTTTTAACAAGCGCACCTACGGAGTATACAAACATCCGACCAAAGAAAACGGCGTCTATTTCGCCCTGCTCGGTATTCCTTACCGCACCGAACAGGGCCCTCAAGTCCTGGTGCTGAAATATTCCGACTCAAACGGCAAGCAAAGCCGGCAAATCCCTTTCAAGGTTGTCGCCGGCAACTACAAAACGGATGTCTTGAAGGTCGATGCCCGACGGGTCAACCCGAGCAATGAGGACAGCCGGCGGGCCGGCCGGGAGCAGCAGGAACTCCAGCACGTTTATGCCAGCGGCAGCTCGAAAAGACTGTGGAATAGGCCGTTCCAATTGCCGGTCGAAAACGAAATATCCAGCCGATATGGCAATCGGCGCGTATTTAACGGTCAGCTCAAAAGCTACCATAATGGTTTGGATTTTCGCTCCCCAACCGGCACTCCGATCTATGCGACCAATGCGGGCATCGTTCGAGTGGCCAAAGAACTCTTTTATTCCGGCAATGCCGTCGTTATAGATCACGGCACGGAAATATTCTCGATTTATGCTCACCTGAGCAAGATCAAGACGGCAGCAGGCCGCCGCGTTGAAAAAGGCCAGTTGATAGGTTTGAGCGGCGCCACCGGGCGAGTCAGCGGCCCCCATCTTCATTGGGGCGTCAAAATAAACGGGACTGCCGTGAATCCGCTCAATTTCATCGAAGTCATGAATGCAATGGTCCAACCGTAAATTTTTAATAAGTTGGCACAAAATATGAATTGCATTGAAAGTCTAAAGGCAAATATCTCAAAAAAATTTCAGGAGCACCGAGGATGAGCAAAAAAAATGTGTACGGGATTTTCCAGGCAATCTTTTCAATGGCCTTTTACGTCGGCCTGTTCTGCGGTATCGGCTATTTGATCCAGCTGACCCTCCTGTAGTCACTAGAACACAACCTTCCGCAATCCCCTCTCCCGCAATCAGATCTGCGGCCGCCGGCTGTCAAATCTCCGGCCCGCTGCGTTTGATTATTGACATTATTTCCGTCAGCCTCTCTATCTGTTTACATCCAGCGATTCGTGCCCATTTTTAAACTAACCTGGATTGAAAATGGAAATTTAGCGGCCCAGGAAAATGCATGGGAAAGGAAGTCGAAAATGAACCCGGAAAAAAAAGAAAACCATGAAGAAAATGAAGAATTGGATTGTCTTGTAACCGTCAACGATGGTTCTCACATGACGTGCGACATGATCGAGAAAGAACCGTCAGATGAAGAACCCATGTTGGAAGAATATGACATCTGAATTTGATTATGCGATCAGGTTCGTCACAATGATCAGCAAAATCAAAATAGCGGTTCCGTAACCGGCCAGCACCATGGAATACAGCCGCCACCGATGGTGGCTATTTTGTGTTTTGTGGATCTGCGGTCGAATCAATGTGCCGGCAAGCCTGACCGCCGCGGGGGCCGGAAATGCCCTGCTGACCGAATACCCCACGGCATAGGCCCCCAAAAATCCAATGACGTTCCACCACAACCAGGAAATATTCGGTGCGTACTTCCACAACCAAAGATTGCCGGCAAAGCCCGCTATCAAACCGAAAACGGCGCCCTCTCCGTTGACCCGCCGGCTCGCCAGGCCCATCACAAACACAGCCAACAGCGGCCCATTGATCAGCGATCCGATTTTGTTGATGGATTCAATCACGGTCTGGGAAACATCTCCCACATAGAAGGAAAAAGATAAACAGACCGCGCCCCAGAACACCGTCAGCAGTTTGGACAACCGCATCTCTGTTCGGGGGCTGAGCTTTGTTTTCACAATGGCCTTGATGAAATCCTGCATGCTGAGGGCACTGAGCGCATTCAGCGTGGAGTCAAGCGAAGACATGGCGGCTGCCAGCAGACCCACCATCACCAGGCCGACCACGCCATGCGGAAAGTGTTTAATAACAAAGATGGGCACTGCCAGGTTGAAATTGACGCTTCCGTTGCCTGCCGGCGGCAGTTCGACCACAAAGCCGGGGTGATCTGCAGCATAGGCGCCCAGACACACCCCCAGAAAACAATAGGATGCAACCAGGGGAAAACGCAGCATCCCGTCTAAGAAAAGAGCCTGCCGGGTGTCTTCCACGCTGCGGGTGGAAAGCTCCCGCTGCGCCTGGGTCTGATCGCAGCCGTAATATGACAGATAGAGAAAAAGTCCCCCCATCAGCATCGGCCAAAAGGCAAAAGTCCTGCCGTCGCCCAGGCCGTGATTGCTGAAATCAACGGCCTGCAGGCGCTGTGGATCGAACCGGGCCAAAACATTCTCAAGTCCACCCATCAAATGGGTGGCGACGACGACGGCCGCGATAATCGATCCGAAAAGCACCCCTACCTGGATAACATCCGACCAGATCACCGCCCGCATGCCGCCCAGCACATCGTACAGAACCGTGATGCCGCCCAGCAGCGGGCCGGTTTTATTGCCGCCCAGATAGTAGTCGCGCGCATTTTTCTGACCCCGGGCCAGAGACAAGCTCAGAGCGATCATACCGGCCAGGTAAACCCCGATGATGAACCAGTCCAGCAGATTTAAAGACATAGCGGCCACATCATTGCACTCATTGCAGCCCCGCCCGCGCAAGGCGCCTGCAGGCGGGAAGCAAAGGACGCCGAAAATGCGAAGCGACTTATAAACGCTGATTTTTCCGAAAGGAAAAATCAGCGTTTATAATTGGATAAACGGCGATGTTCGCGGATCACCACGAACGCGAAGGCGATCCAGATGAGGACCAGCACCACGTTTAAGACAAAGAACGACTGCGTCGAAAGCGCCATAAACTGGACCCCGACAAGGACGGTCAGGGCCGCAATACCGTCGCCGATGCGGACAACCAGCGAGTCGATCGTCGGCTTGCCCTTGTACGTCATCTCCGCGGAAACGGGCAGCCACAGGACGTTGCGGGCCGTGTTGTTAATCGAGTAATCGGTTGCGTTCTCCGCAATCTTCATGACTTTGACGATGACCAAAATCGGCACAAGCGCCATCGCGGTGTAGGAAACCAGGGCCACCACGGGCATGGTCAGTAAAACCAGGCGGAAGCCGCCGTATTTGAGCAGGCGCGAGGCCACAAAAGCCTGAAGGATGAGTGCTATAACGTTTACCCAGAAAAAAAAGTCGCCGTAAAAGGCCGCGGTCCCGTCCCGGGTGAACGCAAGCAGGGCATTGGGGTCTGTGATGCCCGTGGTGACCGCCTGTCGCTTTAAAAACTCCTGAACCACCCGAAAGAGCAGGTTTTCACCATTGGTGTTGACCCAGCTCAACAGCAGGGTGATCACGGCCGTGGCCAGCAGGAAGCGGCTGGAGAATACAATCGAAATGG